>NZ_CALMYY010000111.1 GCF_937873725.1 uncultured Dietzia sp. | reverse complement strand
GGGTGGTGCTGGAGCAGTTGGAGGCGGGCGTCGCGCTGTACTGCGATGTCACGCTGACGCACGTGCGCTCGTCCTCGCGCGCGGCGGTCGCGGCCAACGTCCTCGAGAGCGTGCTCGTGCGGCGGGCGGTGGAGGACGGGCGCGGCGAGGACGACGGGCGCGCGGACGCCGCCCGCCTCCTGGCCGGGGCCACCGAGGTGGAGAGCGCGCTCATGGTCGAGCAGCTGGACGCGGTGGTCCGCTCCCTCGCCTCCGATCCCGCGACCGCCGGGGAGTTCCTCGCCGCCGACCCCGGCGCGGCGGTCACCGCCCTGCGCGCCTCGGGCAGCGCGGGCGGCGTGGCGCTGCGGCGGTTCCTCGCCCGTCACGGGCACCGCGGCTACCGGGAGCTGTGCATGCGCGACCCGTCCTGGGCCGACGACCCGGAGGGGCTCGGCGCGATGATGCAGGTGATGGTGCGCTCGGCGCTCGATCCGGCCGGCCGCGGTCCGGCGGGGGCACCGGCGTCGGCGTCAGCGTCGGCGCCGGCGTCGGCGGACCCACCGGCGGATCCGGACGGTCCCCCCTCGCTGGCCATCCGGCTGCTCGCCCGGGCGGCGCAGGGCGGCGCCCGCGGCCGCGAGGAGACCAAGGCCAAGATGGCGCTGATGGCGTACTCGCTCAAGCGCGGGTACCGCCACCTCGGGGAGGTGCTCGCCGCCGCCGGGCGCCTGCCGGACGCGGACCTGGTGTTCTTCCTCGACCGCGCGGAGCTGGAGCGCGTCGCGAGCCCGGGCGACATCGGCGACATCGGCAAGCTCGTGCGCAGCGCGGTGACGCGGCGCGAGGCGCTGGCTTACCAGGAGGCGCTGGAGTTCCCCGACGTCTCGGTGGGGCGCCCGACCGCCCTCGTCTCGCGGCCCCGGCTCGGCGCCTCCGGAAGCCAGATCGTCGGCCGTCCCGCCGGCCGCGGCTCGGTCGAGGGGGTCGTGCGGGTGGCGCGGTCCATCACCGACGCCCGCGAGGTGCGGCGCGGCGAGATCCTGGTCGCGCCGGTCACGGACGTGGGTTGGACGCCGTATTTCACCGTGATCGGCGCGCTGGTCACCGACATCGGCAGTTCGGTCTCCCACGGCGCCGTGGTGGCGCGCGAGTACGGCCTGCCCTGCGTGGTCAACACCCTCGTGGCCACCCAGGTGCTGCGCACCGGCGACCGGGTCCGCGTGGACGGCGACCGAGGGGTGGTGACGCGGCTCGACCCGTCCTGACGGCGCCCGGCGGGAGGGCGGCGCCCACCGTCAGAGGCGGCCACAACGCCACGAGGAACCGACTCCCGTTGTTAGGCTCGTCACCGTGAGCGCCGACCGCCGGAGCCTCACGTCACACGCCCGATCACAGGAGGAATTTCCATGGGTTCAGCACTCGGTTCACTCGGATCGCTCGCCGCGGGATCGCTCGCCGTCCCGCTTCTCGGCTCGCTGGGCCTGGGCTCGTTGATCCCGGGGCTCGGCAGCGACACCGGCAGCGGAACCGATTCCTTGACCGGACTGCTGCCCGCCGAGCTGCTCGGCGGCCTCTCCTAACCGCCCGCCCCGCCGGCCGGGCCCGGCCGGCGGGGACCACCCCAGGCCCCCTCGAGGGCCACCCAGTGGCCCTCCTCCATCAGGCTGGCGGGGATGACGGAGACCGCGTTCGCCCCGGCGGACGCCACCGCGAGGAGAGCCGCGCCCAGGTCCCCCGGGGAGACCACACGGCCCCCCGTGCTCCACAGTCCGGTCGCCATGACGACTCGATCGCCGAAGCGACGTCCGAGGGACGAGGCGAGGTCCGCTCCGTAGCCGGGGCCCACGCCCGCCAGGGCGAAGTAGTTCCAGACCGCGATGCGGTCGACGGACTTCAAGAGGAGGGCGTAGTCGTGGCCGGAGTCCGCCCGGTCACCGTGGGGGTTCTTCCAGTTGGCGCGGACATCCGTCTCCACCAGAACACCGAATCGCGCGACCTGCGCGGAGATCCGGCCGAGTAGCCGGGCCAGGGAGTCCGAGCGCCACCGGTGGATGGCCGGGTGGTCGACATCGATCCCCCCGTCCTTGCTCCTGGGGAAACCCGACCGCCCCGTGTGTGCGGTGAAGTGCGCCAGATCGCCACGGCCAAAGGTGGCGTCGTTGAACATCAGTTCCGTCAGGCCGATCCTCTCCGGCCGGTACCGGCGCGCGACCTCGCGGCAGACGGCCTCCAGGTGCGCGCCGAAGTACCCTCCGTCGAGGGCGGAGACGGAGAGGAACTCCGCGGAGGCGGCGCCCCGAGCCGTCCGTCCGGCAAGGCTCGGGTCGCGACGGATGGCCCGGGGAGCGAGCGCGTCGATGATCAGGGTGACGCCGAGGCCGTCCAGCCCCGTCAGGGCTTCGCGGACGAAATCGCGCCCGGTCCGGGCGACGATCGAGGATTCCCATCCGCGCGCGGCCGGGAAGGGAAACGCCAACCAGTCCGCTCGGCCCACCGCGAGCGTGACGGCGGTGGCGTTCACCTGCCGCAGACGAGCCCGGACGGAGGGCCATCCGGCGGCGACGGTTGCGACGTCCTCGAACCCGAACGCCACCACCCGCTCCGGTGGGATCCGCGGGTATCCCTCATCGTCTCGGCCGTCTTCGCACATGACTACCGTCCTACCCGTCGAGCCGATCCCAGACTGTCGGAATGGCTCTCCGGCGAGTAGCCGAATACAGAGCACCGGGCACGGGTGGCCACGGTGGAGCGCTGGCGCTTCCTTCCATGCACTCTCGCGAACAGGAGCGACTGGGATGAAGACGATGAGCTACACCGAGTCCCGGGCGCGCTACGCCGAGGTCCTCGACGGGGTCATCAACGACCGCGAAGAGGTCATCATCACCCGTGCCGGTCGCGAGCCGGTGGTGATGGTCTCCCTCGACGAGTACGAGTCCCTGCGCGAGACCGCCCGCCTGATGCGATCGCCGGCCAATGCCCGACGGCTTCTCGATGCGATGGAGCGGCTCGAGTCCGGCCGCCGCCAGGAGCGCGACCTGCTCGATGCCGAGTGACGTGCTATTGGTCTGGGACGACATCGCCTGGCAGAACTCTCTCTGGCGGCAACAGCAGGACCGAAAGACCCTCAAGCGCATCAACCTGCTCCTGCAGGACATCACACGCAGCGAGCGTCCCGCCGAGGCCGAAGACCGGGCCGTGCCCGGGCACTGGGAGGGCGATCTGATCATCGGGCTCAACCGCTCCGCGATCGGCACGCTCGTCGAACGCACTATCCGGTTCACCATGCTCGTGCACCTGCCCCGCGAAGAAGGGTACGGCCAGTCTCCGCGGGTAAAGAACGGGCCGGCGTTGTCCGGCTACGGCGCCGAGAGCATGTCGCGGGCTCTGGCCAGGACGATCACTGAGCTGCCCGAGCACCTGCTGCGGTCGCTGACCTGGGACCGCGGCAAGGAGCTGTCGGCGCACGCCCAATTCACTGTCGCTACCGGTCTACCGGTGTTCTTCGCCGACCCGCGCACACCGTGGCAGCGCGGCTCGAACGAGAATACCAACGGCCGGCTGCGCCAGTACTTCCCCAAGGGCACCGACCTGTCCCGGTGGACGGCAAGCGACCTTGCGGCCATCTCGTACACCCTCAACCCGCGGCCGCGAAAGACCCTCGGATGGCGAACTCCCGCAGATGCTCTCGAGAATCACTCACAGTCACTACAAACGTCAGGTGTTGCGACGACCGATTGAATCTGCCCAGTTCCGGTCCCGCAAATTCGTCCACGCCCTCAACCGGCACCAACTGGTCGGATCGATGGGACGAGTTGGAGCAGATAGCGACAACGCGGCCATGGAATCGTTCTTCGCCCTGTTACAGAAGAGCGTCCTCGACACCCGCCGCTGAGCCACACGCGAAGCACTCCGCATCGCCATCGTGTCCTGGATAGAACGGACCTACCACCGCCGACGAAGACAAGCCCGACTGAAGCGATTGACCCCCATCGCGTTCGAGACCATCATGACCTCAGGGGCATACGCAGCACTCGCTGCCTAACCCGATCTGTCACGGGATCGAGCAGCAGACCCAGGGCCGCGTGAGGTTCAGTTCGGCTCTAGGGACGGCGGTGATGTGCTGAACCTCCCTGGATCTGTCGGAGGGTTCCGATCTAGCAAGGAAGACTGGAACCCATGGCAGCACCACGAAAGTTCGACGCCGAGACCCG
>NZ_CALMYY010000110.1 GCF_937873725.1 uncultured Dietzia sp. | reverse complement strand
GGGGACCGCGGCGCGAGGGATGGCGTCGAGCCGGGCTCGTCGGGCACGGTGCCGGAGCGAGCCGGCGCTGTTTCACGTGAAACCACCGAACTGGTCGATCCCGGCGCGGTGTATCGAGAGATCCCGCCGTCGAGCATCGATCCCAACCCCAAGCAGCCGCGGACGCACTTCGACGAGGAGGCGCTCGCCGAACTCGCCCACTCGGTCAAGGAGTTCGGCCTCCTTCAACCGATCGTCGTCCGCGAGATGCCGGATGGCCGCTACCAGCTCATCATGGGCGAACGACGCTGGCGCGCGAGTCAGCGCGCGCAGCTCACGGCCGTCCCCGCGATCGTTCGCCAGACCGAGGATCAGGACCTCCTCCGCGACGCCCTTCTGGAGAACATCCACCGGGTGCAGCTGAACCCCTTGGAGGAAGCCGCCGCCTATCAGCAGCTCCTCGAGGAGTTCGACGTGACCCAGTCGGAACTCGCGCTACGGATCGGGCGCTCCCGCCCCGCCATCACCAACACGATCCGCCTGCTCCAGCTCCCCACCGCGGTGCAGCGGCGGGTCGCAGCGGGGGTCCTGTCGGCAGGACACGCGAGGGCGCTGCTCGCTCTGGAAGCCGGTGCCGCAGCCCAGGACGAGCTTGCGGCACGCATCGTCGCCGAGGGCCTGTCGGTGAGGGCGACGGAGGAGATCGTCACGCTCGCGAATCGCGACCCCCGAGGCGCGGAGCCGACGCGGCGGCCGACTCCCCGGGGTGGCCACCGCGATCCCGCCCTCGAGGCGGTCGCGGGGCGTCTCTCGGACCGGTTCGAGACCTCCGTGTCCGTGACGATGGGCCGCCGCAAGGGTCGGATCACCATCGACGTGGGTGACACCGAAGACCTGCAACGGGTACTCGCCCTGCTCGAGGGCGGGACCACCGGACCATCACGATGATCACCATCCGTCCGCTCGACCTCTCGGCCGTGGACCAACTCGGACCTCGCGCACGCAAGTGCGTCTACTGGCAGACGGACGGGAACGAGGGGGACGCCGCCCCGGGTGACCCCGAGTTCGAGAAGGAGGCCTGGATCTCCCATGTCTCCTTGGAGTGGGGTGTGTGCGGTCAGGTCGCCCGGAACGGTGAGCACTCCGCCGGCGCGGCCTTCTACGCGCCACCGGGGATGGTTCCCCGCGCCGCGTGTTTCCCGACCTCCCCGGTCGGGTCGGATGCGATCCTGTTGGCGGGGATGAGCGTGGAACGGGACGCGCCGACGGGTTCGCGGACCTCGCTCCTCGACGCGGTGGTGGTCGATCTCCGAAGCCGCGGAATCAAGGCCATCGAGGCTTTCGGAGTCACCTCCCAGGACACGGGGTCCATTACGTCACGTGACATGTGCGGGGCAGGCTCGTGTGTCGCGCCGACCGGCTTCCTGATCGAACACGGCTTCACCGTGGTCGCGGACCACGAGACCCACCCGCGCCTGCGGCTCGAGATCGAGAGCGAACATCTGTGGAAGGCGGATGTCGAGCGGGCGCTCGATCAGCTCTTCGCCGAGCGGGGCTTCGCCACCCGGAAGCTGGGGGTCCTGTCCGTGTCCGGGGTGTCGGCCCGGAGCGGCGGG
>NZ_CALMYY010000109.1 GCF_937873725.1 uncultured Dietzia sp. | reverse complement strand
GGGCTGACCGAGCTGGTCTCGCGGGTCCTGGGCTTCGAGGAGCGCGACCGGCGGGTCGTGCAGTTCTGCGGCTCCAAGAAATCGCTGGCCACCGGACTGCCGATGGCGGCGGTCCTGTTCGCCGGCCAGCCGGTCGGGCTCCTGGTGCTCCCGCTCATGCTGTTCCACCAGATCCAGCTGATCGTGTGCGCGTGGCTGGCCGGGCGGTACGCACGAGCCGGGACCGGCGCCGGTGGCCGCGACTGAGGCGGGTCTCCCCCGCGGCCGCCGACCGTGACGCCGATCACAGTTTCACCCGAATCATCACGGTCTTATCCGCGGCCCCCTGCGAGGTCCCCGCAGCCCTGCGGCCCCGCCCATCTGCGCGTTCGCCGGGACCCACCCGAATGGCGCCATATCAGCAGGTCACAGGCCCGCCGCCCGGTCCGGGAAGTTAGCGATCAAAGCAATTGAAAGCATCCTGGGCATCGGCTTAGCGTTCTCCCCGCACGAGCTGAGACGGCTCGCGCCGACGAGCGATCGGGGGTCGCTCGGTCGCAACCCGGACCCGGGAGGAGCGAACGTGACCGGTACCGCGACACTCACCGGACCCGGTCGCACGAGGATGACGGCCGTCGTCCTCGCCGGGCTCGCGCTGATCGGCTTCGGAGGCGGCGCCATCGCGGCGTGGCTCGGCGGAGTAGGGCCGGCGGGTGCCCGACTCGACGCCTCCGTCGAGCCCACGCCCCACCAGGCCGGGCTGGCCGCCACCACGACGGCGATCCCGTCGATGGCCGCAGGGGCACCCGCCACCACCCGGTCGACATCCACCGCACCGACCTCCACCGCACCGGTCGCCGTCGCGACTCCGACGTCCCCCGGGAGGAGCAGATCCTCTTCCCCGACGTCGATTCCGCCCGCCGTCGCACCGGTCAGGGCCCCGGCCTCGAGGGTGCCGGCCGCACCGGCACCGGCACCGATCCCCGCGCCGGCGCCTGCGCCCCCGCCCGCTCCGGTGCCTGCACCGGTGCAGGCACCACCACCGGCAGCACCACCTGCAGCACCGGCACCGCCGGCGATCGTCATCCCGCTGCTGCCGGTGCAGCCGCCGCCAGTCGTCCAACCCAAGAACATCACCATCGGTTGACACCCGGATACCCAGAACAAAGGACCACGGACATGGACCCGATCACCCTTCTCATCGCACTCGGCGCGGCTCTCCTGCCGTTCCTCGGCCCCGCCGCGGCCCTCGGCGTCTCGCCTCTCGCGGCCGGAATCGGCGCCGCGGGCCTCGGCGCCGGAAGCGCGGTCTCCGCCATCGGCCTGGGAGGGGCGGCCGCGGCCAACCCCTTCACCGGGACCGCCATGCAGAGCGCCAGCGCGGACGGGTTCAACAACGCCGCCACCGCCGTCGCCGGTGCGGTGAACGGCCTCGGCATCCCCGGGGTCCACCTCACCGTCAACTGACTCTCCGCGCGTACCGCCGGACCCCGCTGCCGCCCGACTCCGGGTGGATCGCAGCGGGGTTCCGGTGCTTGACTAGCGCGATGACCAGCGTGACCTACCTGCAGCAGACCGATCCCTCCCAGCTGCGCCCGGCCCGCCCGCGGGACCTGACCATCTCCCGGGTCTTCCCCGCCGAGCCCGATCTCAACTCCCGGATGTACCGCGAGATCGGCGGCGACTGGAACTGGGTCGACCGCCTGGAATGGTCCGACGGCACCTGGGCCTCCTACTGCACCGACGCGTGCGTGAGCACCCTCCGCGCGACCCACCAGGGGGACCTCGCCGGGTTCGCCGAGCTCCGCATGAGCCCGTGTGGCGCCGACGCACCCCTCGGGTCAGACCACGGGGTCGACGTGGAGATCGTCTACTTCGGGCTCCTGCCCCGCTTCGCCGGCCGGGGCCTGGGCGGCTGGTTCCTCTCCGAGGTCGCCCGCATCGCCTGGAAGGCGCCGGGGTGCCGGCGGGTGTGGCTGCACACCTGCGACGACGACTCCCCCGCCGCGATCCCCAACTACCGCTCCCGCGGGTTCACCGAATACGCCCGCGCGGACACCGGCTGCGCGGCCTGCACCGCCTGACCGACCGCGCCGCCGGACGTCACTGCGCGGCCAGCCGCGCCAGCGCCCGCCCGCTCATCCTCGAGACCAGCCTCTCCGAGACCGCGCCGAAGGCCTGCAGCTCGTCGTCGTCGAGCCCCTCGAACAACCACTCCGCCAGCGACACGCGCGCCGACACCACCTCGTCCACGATCCGGCGCGACTCCTCGGTGAGGTTGATCAACCGCACCCGCCGGTCATCCGGCGGCATGCTCCGGACCACGTGCCCGCTGGCCACGAGCCCGTCGACGAGCGCGGTGACCTGGCGCGGGGAGCAATCGAGGTAGGTGGCCAGCTCGACCTGTTTGCACTCGCCCTCCAGCCCCAACACGAACAGCAACTCCAGCCGCGGCACCGTGAGTCCGTAGTTGGCCGCGGCGCGCGCGATGGACCCCGACATCTGCTCGGACAGCATGAGAGCGCGGTCGAGAATCTCACTCGCGGATAGTGCCATGTGTATATAGTTACCACCATTCACCATTCTGGTCCCGCCGATCCCGGCGGGTGACGTCGCTCAGGAGACAACCGTGAACGTGACCATCCCGGCAGGATTCGACTTCACCGACCCGGACCTGTTCGAAAAGCGACTGCCGCACGACGAGTGGCGGCAGCTGCGCCGGTCCGAGCCGATCCGCCGCGTCGAGAAGCGCCGCGGCTCGGACGGCTTCGACGACGACCACTACTGGCTGGTCACCAAGCACGCCGACGTCAAGGAGATCTCGCGCGTGACGGGCGAGACCTTCTCGGCCGGCGAGAACACCATGATCCCGCGCTTCTCGGAGGGCACCGACCGATCGATCATCGAGGCCCAGCGCGAGATGCTGGTCAACGAGGACGGCGAGATCCACAAGAAGCACCGGCGGATCATCTCGCGCGGCTTCACGCCGCGCGGCGTGGCCGGCATGCGGGACGAGCTCGCCGATCGGGCACAGAGGATCGTCACCGAGGCGGCCGCCGCCAACTCCGACGAGTTCGTCACCGCGATCGCGTCCGAGCTGCCGCTACAGGCGATCGCCGAGCTGCTCGGCGTGCCGCAGGAGGATCGCCACAAGATCTTCGAGTGGTCCAACACCATGACCAGCTACGACGCGCCGGGCGGAATGGACTCCGCGGCCATCGCGTCCATGCAACTCATCGACTACGCCAACAAGATGGCCGAGGCCCGGGCGGCCAACCCGCAGAACGACATCGTGACCAAGCTCGTCCAGGCCGACATCGACGGCGAGCACCTCTCCTCCGACGAGTTCGGCTGGTTCGTCACCCTGCTGGCGGTGGCCGGGAACGAGACCACCCGCAACGCCACCACGCACGGGATGGTGGCCATGCTCGAGCACCCGGAGCAGTGGGAGCTGTTCAAGAAGGAGCGGCCCGAGACCGCCTACGACGAGATCCTGCGGTGGGCCTCGCCGATCACCCAGTTCCAGCGCACCGCCATGGAGGACGTGGAGATCGGTGGCGTCACCATCCCCAAGGGCGACCGGGCGTTGCTCTGCTACGCGTCGGCGAACTTCGACGAGGACGTGTTTCAGGACCCGTTCACGTTCGACATCCTGCGCGATCCGAACCCGCACGTCACGTTCGGCGGGCAGGGGCCGCACTTCTGCATCGGCGCGAACCTCGCCAAGATGCAGCTCGAGCTGATCTTCAACGCCGTCGCCGACCACCTCCCCGACCTCACCTCGCTCGGCGACCCCAAGCGCCTGCGCTCCGGGTGGCTCAACGGGCTGGTGGAGTGGAAGGTCGACCTGGGGACCTGCCCCGTCGCCCGCTAGTCCGGCGGCCGCGGACTCTCAGGCGAGCCAGGCCCGCAGCAACATGTAGGTCGCGGTGCCCAGCACGATGCTCGCCGCGGCGCGTCGGCAGGCCAGGTGCACGGCCAGGGTGAGCGCGAGCGCGGCGAGCGCCGGCAGCCACGACTCCGGCGTGGTGGTGGTGGTGCCGCGGAGGGTGTAGACCACCAGGACCGCCATCACGCCGGCGGGCATCGTCCGGCCCAGGTAGCGCACGACCCGTGAGTCGCGGAGCCGGGTGAGCGCGACGAACGGGGCCGCCCGCAGGGCCACCGTGACCAGGAACATCACGCCGAGCCCCGCGAGGACGTATCCGGCCCCGGGCACGGGCGCGGTCACGCGGCGTCCCGCCCGCGGGGCGCCGCGACCGCGTAGCGGAGCATGAGCACCACCACGAACGCGCACAGGCCCACGACCAGCATCTGTCCCGGCGCCACCCACGCCGCCACCAGGCCGCAGACCAGCCCGATCACCGGCGCGGGCAGATCGCCGGAGGCGCGCCACGCGTCCACGGCGAGCACGGCGAACAGCGCGGTCAGCGCGAACTGCAGCCCGTCCAGGCCCTCGGGCAACGCGGCACCGAGCAGCGCCCCGACGATCCCGGGGACCACCCACAGCGCCTGGCAGGCGATCGAGATGGTCAGCGTCCGGGCGCCGGTCATGTCCCCGCGGCGCTTGGTCGCGGTGATCGCGTACGCCTCGTCGGTGAGCGCGTACACGGCGTAGAGCCGGCCGGCCCGGGAGCGGATCGAGTCGAGCGGGAAGCTCAGCCCGTAGAAGACGTGACGGAAGTTGACCAGGAACGCCGCGGCGGCGAGTGAGTACAGGGGGGTGACGGCGGTGAGCAGACCGATCGCGAGGAACTCCATGGACCCCGCGTAGATCACCACCGAGAACACCGGCGCCCACCACCAGTCGAACCCCGCCTGCGTGAGCAGGACCCCGAACGCCAGCCCGAGCGGCACCAACCCCAACCCGACGGTCGAGCAGTCGGCCAGACCCTTGCGGATCTCCGCGCTGGTGGAGGGGGTGTTCGACACGCCGGGCAGTCTAGCCAGCCTCGATGCGGCCTCACCCCCGCTGGCGGACGGGTCGCCAGGGCGACGGCCGATCAGGTGCGCCGCCGGTCCTCGGCCGGCACCAGCGGGATCGCGGCCGCCGCGGCCACGGCGGCGCCGGCGAAGACCGGCCAGTAGCCCACGCGCTCGATCGCCGCGGCGACCAGGGGGGTGGCCAGCGACATCGCGACGAACTGCGCGGTGTTCTGCACCCCCAGCGCCCGCCCGCTCCACCGCGGCCCCGCGTATTCGGCGACGGCGGTGAAGGCCAGGCCGTTGTCCGAGACCGAGAGGACCGTCGCGACCACCGCCAGCGTCACCGCGACGGCGCCGGGCGCCCCCAGCGCCTCGGCGGCCGCCAGCGCGGCGAGTCCGCCGGCCGCCGAGATCGCCACGCCGCGTATCGGTCTCATGCGCGATCCGACCCTGTCCGAGACCGCACCCATCACGATCCGGGCCGCCGCGCCCAGGATCTGGCTCACCGTGACCACCACGCCCGCCGACACCGCCGACCACCCGTGCCCGAGCACCAGCCACGCCAGCAGGAACGCCTGCAGCATCCCCTGCGGCAGCACCAGCAGCACCGACACCCCGTGAATGCGCTGCAGGTGGCGGGCGCCGCGGTAGGGCGAACCCTCCGCCGGGGCGTCGTCCGCCGCGCTGGTCGCGGTCGGCCGGGATCGGAGCGGCGAGGGCGGGGGAGCGGGCGGGTCGGTGACGACGACGAGGGCCACCACCGCCGAGACCACCGCCATCCCCAGGGGGACCGCGAAGGCCGCGCCCAGACCATGCGACTGCGCGAGGAGCGGCATGGACATCGCGGCGATCGCCGCGCCCAGCGGCTGGGACATCTGGCGGATCCCCATGGCCAGCCCGCGGCGGTGAGCCGGGAACCACCCCACCACGAGTCGTCCGCTCGCCGAGTTGCCCGACGCGGTGGCCGCGCCCGCGAGCAGCAGGAACGCCGCCAGGAACGCGAACGAGTCGGCGACCAGGGCGGCCGTCAGGGCCAGGGCCGTGCCGACCGATCCGGCGACCAGGACCAGCCTCTCCCCGGTGCGATCGACCAGCCAGCCCCAGGCGATGAGCGTCGAGGCCATCCCGATCGAGGGCATCGCGACCAGCACGCCCGCCCGCGGGAGCGAGAGCCCCACGACGGTGTGCAGGTGGGGGAGCAGGAACCCGACCCCCGCGATGAAGGCCGAACCGGACGCGGCGACGAACGTCGCCACCGCCAGCACCAGCCAGTGCCGCGCGGTCAGCTGCGTGCCACGCGGCGCGCCCTCGACCTCCTCCACCCCGTCCACCTGCCCGAGCCTAGGCCTGATCTCAAAAAGTAGAAACCACTTCCCACTATATGGACTCGGGGAGGGGGCGGCTAGTTCACGTCGCCGTCGTTGACATAGGTGGCGTACAGCGGCAGAGGCATCTCCTGCCGGCGCAGCACGGCACCCCACACGTCCACCCGCGCGGGTGCGAGCAGGTCGCTCGGCAGGCTCGGGGCCACGTACCAGTCGCCGCGATCGAGTTCACCCTGCAACTGACCGGGCGCCCAGCCGGTGTAGCCGACGAACACCCGCATCCCGTCGACGTTGCCGCGGAGCTCGTCCGGATCGCTGTCCAGGTCAACCACGTGCACGCGACCCTCGATCCGCTGGAGGCCGGAGTTCTTCCCGCCGTCGACTCCCGATGCCAGCACCACCAGCGCGATCCCGGTGTCCGGCTTGACGGGTCCGCCGATGTGGAACACCGCCGGCGGTGCGCACAGCCCGGCCCAGGCCGGGAGGATGGTCTCCACCTCGGTCTCACTACGACGGGTGATCACCACCCCGAGCGAGCCGGAGTGGTCGTGTTCGATCACGTAGATGATCGCGCGCTGGAAGTTGGGGTCCGGCATGTCGGGCGCGGCGATGAGCAGCGACCCGGCGACCGGATCCCGCTTGTCCATCGCACTGTAGAGGCGGTCACCGAAGAGGCCGCCGCCACTCAGATCATCCGGGCCCGTGTCCATGCCCCCATGATGCCCCCGTCGTCGCCCACCCACATCCGCGTCCCCTCGATAGGGTCTCGCTACGGTGGCTCCTGTGACCTCCCTGTCCGCCGAGCCGGCCGACCCGACGCGCGGCCGCCTGTCCGCGGCGTTGCGCGACTCCGACGGCCTCGGACGGCTGTCGACAGCGCGCCTGTCTGCCCTGCTGAGCGAGGGGATCCACCAGGCCGCCCTCGGGGGGATCGTCCTGTTCAGCCCGGAGGCCGCCACGACCCCGGCGGCGATCGCGGGCGGCTTCGCCGTGATGCTGCTGCCGTACTCGATTCTCGGCCCGTTCGCCGCCGCGGCCCTGGACCGCTGGGACCGGCGGATCGTGGTGGCCGTCGCCGCCCTGGTCAGGACCCTGGCGATCATCGCGACGATCGCGCTCGTGGCCGCCGGTGCCGTCCGCTCGGGGGCGGGGCTGGCGGCGCTGTTCGGCCTCTCCCTGGTGGCGATCGGCCTCGGCCGTCTGATCAACACCGGCATGACCGCCGCGATGCCCCGGGTGGTGCCCGACCGCATCCTCGCGGCCACCAACTCGGTGCTGGTCACGGTGGGGTCGGTCGTGACGGCGGTGGGTGCCGTGGCGGCGTTCGCGGTGCTGGCCGTGCTCGGCGCGGGGGACGCGGCGGTCTCGTGGACCCTCGTCCCCGCCGTCCTCACCGCCGTGATCGGGGCGTGGGCGGTCCTGGCCCTGCCGTCCCGGCACCTGGGGCCCGACGGCGGCGAGGCCGTCGGGCACCCCGGTGCCGGCGTGACCCGGGATGCCGTGGGCCTCTTCGCCGGCGGGCTTGCCGAGGGAGTCCGGGCCGCCCGCTCGACGCCCCTCGTCTGGGGCGCGTTGGCCGGCGTCACGCTCGGACGGGCCGCGTTCGGAATCACCACCATGCTGGCGATCCTGCTGCTGCGCGACGTGGAGACCACCGGCACGGGCGGCCCGGTCGTGGCCGGGATGGGCGGGTTCGGCCTGCTCTCCGCCGCCGTCGCCGCCGGGATGGGACTGGCCGCGGTGGTCACCCCGTGGGCCATCGCGCGCGCCCGCCGGATCCTCGTGGTGGCGGCCGGTGCGACGGTGTCGGCGGCCGCCCAGCTCGCGGTGGGCCCGACCCTCGATCCCACCCCGCTGGTCGTGGGGGCCGTGGCCCTCGGTCTGGGCGCCCAGGTGGTGAAGCTGGTGGCCGACAACGCCATGCAGACCGACGTCCCCGACGCCCGCCGCGGCGGCGTGTTCGCCCTGCAGGACGCGCTGTTCAACTCGGCGTTCGTCGTGGGCATGGTGGTGGTCCTGCCCGTCGTCCCCGCCGACGGCCGGTCCGTCACGCTCATGGTGGTCCCGGCCGCCCTGTACGCCGCCACCGCCCTCCTCGCGATGCTCATCGGAACCCGGTCAGGACCCCAGGCCGAGCGACCCGGCGGCCACCGAGCCGCCACCGACTGATCCTGCCCCGACCGAGCCGACTCCCACAGAGCCGCCGCCCACCGAGCCGACCCCCACAGAACCTCCGCCCACCGAGCCTCCGCCGACGGATCCGGCCGCGGCGGAGCCCACCGCGGCCGACCCGACACCCACCGCACCGGCGTCGAGGGAGCCGGTCGCGGACGGATCGATCGGCAGGGCCGCGTCGAGGTGACCGTCGCCGTCGACATCCGCGACCGAGAGCACCCCGCTGCCGGTGTCCAGGGTCAGCGACCCATCGGCCTCGAGCACCGGGGGAGCGGGCTCGGGGACGGTCCCCCCCTGCACCGGGCCGGCCGGAACCGGCGGAGGTGCAGGAGCCGGGGGAGCGGGCTCCGGCTCGATCACCGGGGGTGCCGACCACCGGGCCGACTCCGACTCGAGCGAACCGGGGTCGAGGGCACCGACCGCGTCCGCGAGCAACGCACCCCAGTCCGGCAGGCCGCCCAGCGCCTCCGACCCGGCGGACACCACCCCGTCCACGGATCCCCCCGCCCCCGCCAACACCGACCCCGCGGCCCGGGCACCC
>NZ_CALMYY010000108.1 GCF_937873725.1 uncultured Dietzia sp. | reverse complement strand
AAAAAATTTGGCACTATCACAAACAAAACACACTGTTGAGTTCTCAAACAACACCCACACACCGTTGCTCTATGGCACTGTCGCCATGTAGCGTTCGGGGTGATCTCGCCGCTCCCTCTCGGAGGCAACTCCACCAGCTTAGCAGGCTCGCTCCCCGTTTCCAAAACCGGGGTTTTCCTCTGCCTCGCGGCTTCGCTGACTCTCTTCAGAGCAACTTCTCCAACTTAGCTGTCCGGCCTCACCGTGTCAAACCGGCGTGTCCTTCTCGCTTCTTCGGAGCCACCGCCCGTTCGCGCTCCCTGGCCTCTCGGCTCGGGCTCGCTCCCTGGCGGCTCCGATAAAGTTACACGCGGCCCAACGGAACACCAAATCGCCTGGTCAGCCGGAGATTTCGCGGATCGGCCCAGCGCGTCATCGATGCCAGCGCGTCATCGATGGGTGTCCACGCGGTCGATCCGCCCGCCGAGGGACCGCACCTTCTCCACGAAGTCCGGATACCCGCGATCGATGTGGAAGATCTCGCAGACCTCGGTCACGTCGTCGGCGCACATGCCGGCCAGCACCAGTCCTGCGCCGGCGCGGATGTCGCTGGCCCATACGGTGGCGGAGTCCAGGCGTTCGCGGCCACGGATCTTGGCGTGGTGGCCGTCGGTCTCCACGTCCACTCCCATCCGCACCATCTCCTCCACAAAGCGGAAGCGCGCCTCGAAGAGGTTCTCGGTGACCACGGAGAACCCGTCCGACACCGACGCCAGTGCGATGGCCATCGGCTGCAGATCCGTCGGGAAGCCCGGGAACGGCAGCGTGCGGACGTTCCTCGCGCGGGGGCGGCCCTCCTGCCTGACCCGGACCCAGTCGGGTCCGGTCTCCACCTGCGCGCCGGCTCCCCGCAGGATCTCCAGCACGACGTAGAGGTACATCGGGTCGATCCCGGTGACCGTGACGTCGCCCCGGGTCATGACCGCGCCCATCGCCCAGGTGGCCGCCACTATCCGGTCCCCGATCACCCGGTGGCTCACCGGATGAAGTTCGTCGACGCCCTCGATCGTGATGGTCTTGGACCCGGCGCCGCTGATCTTGGCCCCCATCTCCGTGAGCAGGTCGCAGATGTCCACGATCTCGGGCTCGCGGGCCGCGTTCAGCAGGGTCGACGTGCCCCGGGCCAGGACCGCGCCGAAGAGGAAGGTCTCGGTCGCCCCGACGGAGGGGAACTCGAGCTCGTACTGCGCGCCCGTGAGTTCCACCGCCTCGGCGACCAGCCGGCCGTGATCCATCCGGGTGGTGGCACCCAGCTCCTCGAGCGCCTCGCGGTGCCAGTTCAGCGGCCGGTCGCCGATCGCGTCCCCTCCCGGCATCGCCAACACGGCCCGGTGGTGACGGCCGACCAGCGGGCCGAGGATGCAGACCGAGGCGCGGAGTCGTTGCGCCGCCGTGTCGTCGGAGACATGACCGAGGTCAGCCGGGGTGTCGATCACCACGGTGTCACCGGTGATCTCCACGGTGCACCCGAGGTGTCGCAGGACGTCGGCCATCGCGGGGACGTCGGAGATGTCCGGGCAGTTGGTCAGTGTGGTGCGCCCCTCCGCCATCAGGGCCACCGCCATGAGCTTGAGGACGCTGTTCTTCGCGCCGGCGACGGAGACCTCGCCGACCAGACGTGTACCGCCGGTGACGAGGAAGCTCTCCTCGCGGGACGTGGGGTTTCCGCTCACGGGTCCACCCTAGGCGAGAACCGGGGACGACCCGGGCATCCGGTGCGCCGCGACCGCGTAGGTTGGCCCCATGGCTGTGCATCTGACGAAGATCTATACCCGGACCGGCGACGACGGCACCACGGGCTTGTCCGACTTCTCCCGGGTGGGCAAGAACGACGCCCGCCTGGCCGCCTACGCGGACTGCGACGAGGCGAACGCCGCGATCGGTGTCGCGATCACGTGCGGCGGGCTGGACGAGCGGGTGGCCTCGGTCCTGCGCGTGGTCCAGAACGACCTGTTCGACGCCGGCGCCGACCTCTCTACCCCGGAGGTGGCCGATCCCCCGTACCCACCGCTGCGCATCGAGCCGGCCTACATCGAGCGGCTCGAGACCTGGATCGACGAGTTCAACGCCGATCTCCCGGACCTGAACTCGTTCATCCTGCCGGGGGGGACCCCCGGCGGCGCGTACCTCCACGTGGCCCGCACCGTGACGCGACGCGCCGAGCGGGCGGCCTGGGCGGCCGTCGAGGCGCACCCGGACACCACGTCCCCGCTGCCGGCGAAGTACCTCAACAGGCTGTCGGACCTCCTGTTTGTCCTGGGCCGTGTGGCCAACCCGGACGGCGACGTGCTGTGGGTGCCGGGCGGGGAGCGCGGCTGATCCCCCCGCCGGTCACCGGAGCCGCGGGGCTCAGGGCAGGGCGCCCATGCGGCGGGCGGCGTTGACCGCCTCGAACCGGGTGTGCGCGTCGAGCTTGCGCATGACCGACCGCAGGTAGCTCTTGACGGTCTCCGCGCCGATACCCATGTCGGCCGCCGTCTCGATGTTGGTCTTGCCCTGCGCCACGCAGGCGAGGACGTCGAGCTCGCGCCGGGACAACCGCGCCGTCGGCATCTCGGGCGGTGGCGACACCATCTCGGCGCAGATGGTCTCGAGCTCCGCGCGCACCTCCGGGTCCTCGGTGCGGGAGGCCAACATCCGGAGCCTGGCGTGGGTCTCCCGCATCCGCTCGTTGGACAGGATGTCGTCCCAGCGGCCCTCGCCGACACCCGGCCCGACCGGGGCGGCGCCCCGGGCCGCGAGGGCGTCGTTGACCGCGATCTCCTGTTCGAGCGCGCGGGCGGTGGCCGCCATCTGGTTGAGCACCTTCTCCCCGAACCGGACGGAGGAGTGCACGCCCGCGTAGAGGACGGCGCGGACGTCCTTGCCCACGACCACCGGGATCGCGGCCATCGACCGAAGCCCCTCGGACAGGACCGGGAGGTCGTACTCGTGCGTGATCACCCCGGCCCGCGGATAGTCGGCCACACCGACCGGCTTCCCGGTGGCCATGACCCTGCCACCCACGCCGGCACCGTAGTGGACCGTGAGGTCCTTCATCGCCGAGGTCCGCATGCCCAGGGACTCCGACAGGACCAGCGTGTGTCCCTCGCCCACGACGCCGCCGATCGTCACGGGGATGCCAGTGGACTCGCGCAGCGCCGCGATCGCGCTGCGCACCGACGCCAGGTCGCGCCGGCGCCGCTGGGCCTCGCCCGCGGCCCCTCCGGGCGCGCCACGACCGGTATTCTCCTCGTCCACGAGGTCTCCTCCCTCGTCCGTGGCATACCCCCACCGCGAGCCGGGGAACTCCCCCCGCGAGTGCCACACGTCACCGTCGACATCGTCACTATACGCACGTGACCGGGGTGCCGCCGACCGGATACGCCGAGGTGGTTCGGAGTCGGCGGGGGTACACCGCGCGCTATCCGGCCCACGCCACGGTCAGGGCGTGAAAGCTGGATCGAATGCCTCGGGATCCTCGGGATCCGCCAGCATCGCGGCCGCCCCGGTGAGCGGGGTCGTGCGCTGCTCGTCGTAGATCCACTCCTCGACGTCGCTGGAGTCCGGGTCGCCGACCAGGTACGGGTGCAGGCCCAGGACCGCGGCCGTGTCGACCGGTTCGCCCGGGGTCCGCACGGCCTCGTCGAGGAAGTGCGCCACCTCATCGTCGTCGAGATCGACGCCGATCACCACCAACCCCACGGTGTCCTCTCCCCCGGCACCGACCGGCCGAGCGCGGAGTTCCAGCCGGCGCCCCACCAGCGCGACGTCGTACGGGCGCGGTCCGTCGGCGGTGGCCAGGGCGAGCATGCCCTTGGCGCGGTAGACGCCGGCCGGTGGGTCGGAGAGCGCGGCGAGGACCCGGCGGGGATGGAGGTCCCCCGCGGGCACCACCGTGATCGCGGAATAGGAGTCGTGGAGGTGGGAGTGGTCGTGCGGGGGCCCGCCGGCCGAAGGTCGGTGGGTAGCGGGGGTCGCGGGGGTCGCCGCATCCGGTTCCTCCCTCCCCAGGAGGAGCCCGGTGGGGACCGCGGCGCGGACGGCGGGCCACACCGCGACCCGCGGGGCGTGCGTGCGGATCGTCGCCCGCAGCTCGCCGAACCGTGCGCGCGAGACCAGGTCGCATTTGTTGACCACGACGAGGTCCGCCTCCGCCAGGTGCGCCGCCAGCCGCGGGTGCCGCTCCAGCGCGTCGTCGAGATTCTCGGCGTCCACCACCTGGACCATCCCCGCGTGCCGCACCACCTCGCGCGGGACGTCGTGGACCATGCGGGACAGGATCGCGGGCTCGGCCAGGCCGCTCGCCTCGATCACCGCCAGGTCGAGGCCGTGCTCGTCGCCGGAGAGCCGGGTGAGCGCCTCCCCGAGCTCGCCGGCCTCGACCTCGCAGCAGATGCACCCGTTGGACAGGGAGACCAGGGAGTCCACGCGGCCGGCGACCGCGGCCGCGTCCACGTCGATCTCGCCGAAGTCGTTGACGATCGCCGCGATGCGCAACCCCGGGGCGCCGGAGAGCAGGTGGTTGAGCAGGGTCGTCTTGCCCGCGCCGAGGTAGCCCGTGAGGACCAGCACCGGCAGCGGCTCGCCGGGGGCGCGGCGGTCGGACCGTCCGCCCCCGGCGAGGTGCGCGCGGGTGAGCTCGTGGCTCAGCGACGCCACTCGGGCCTGCGTTTCTCGGCGAACGCCGACATTCCCTCCGTCTGATCCTCGGTGGCGAACAACGCGTAGAAGGCGTTCTGCTCGGCGAGCAGCCCCTCCTCGAGGGTGGTCTCGAAGGAGCGGTTGACCGCCTGCTTCGCCGCGATGGCGGTGGTCTTGCTCATCGAGGCGATCTTCTCGGCGATCTTCATCGTCTCGTCGAGCAGCTCGGCGGCGGGGACGACGCGGGTGACCAGGCCGGAGCGCTCGGCCTCGGCGGCGTCCATCTGGCGGCCGGTCAGGCACAGGTCCATGGCCTTGGCCTTGCCCACGGCGCGGGTGAGTCGCTGCGAGCCGCCCATGCCCGGGATCACGCCGAGGGTGATCTCCGGCTGCCCGAACTTGGCGTTGTCACCGGCGATGATCATGTCGCACATCATGGCCAGCTCGCAGCCGCCGCCCAGCGCGAAGCCGGACACGGCCGCGATGATCGGGGTGCGCGCGGCGGTGAGGCGCTTCCAGTCGTGGAAGAAGCGCTCGAGGTAGATGCCCGGGTAGGTCTTGTCCTTCATCTCCTTGATGTCGGCGCCGGCCGCGAAGGCCTTCTCCGAGCCGGTGACGACGATGCACCCGACGCCGGGGTCGGAGTCCAGACCCTCGACCGCCTCGACGACCTCCTTCTCCATACCGCTGCTCAGCGCGTTGAGCGCCTTGGGGCGGTTGAGCGTGATCACCGCGACGCGGCCCGTCTGCTCCACCAGGATGTACTCGAACTGCTTCTCGGTCACGGACACAGCGTCTCCAGTCATGTCGGGTTACTTGGACTTCCTTGTAAAAGGTTCCGGGGCCGATGCTAGCCCGTCACCTGGCCAACGGTCCCCCGTTCCACAGCCCCGACCGTACGGTCTGGCCGTGCTCGACCGTCGCCGGACGCGCGTCGGGCACCACCGGCTCGTACCGGACCAGCGAACCCCAGTCGCGGGACCAGTCGTGCTCGAGGTAGGTGGGCACGGTCTCGCCGGACAGCAGCAGCTCGATGAAGCCGATCGGCCCACCCCCGTCCCACGCCTGCCAGGTGTTGGTGGAGCTCACCGCGAGCCCGCGGTCCGGGAGCACCCGGTACTCGGGCAGCTCGTGGACCCCCGCGAACTCGTCGAAGGGCCGCAGGCACGGCACATGGAACGCCACCGCCCAGTCCGGGAGCACCGGGCGCGAGTCCCCGACGAGCTCCTGCATGGTCACCAGCTCCGGCACGCGCGGCGGGGTGAACGCGATCCACCGCGACGGGTCCGGGTCGAGGTCACGCACCACGAGCCGGATCGCCGACGCGTCGGCGGGCAGCGTGTCCAGGGGGACGCGGAGGTTGCGCCACGACGGGGCCGGGCCGATGTCCACCGGCAGCACCGAGCCCGCCGGCCCGACCGGGTCGCCGGCGCCGGTCGCGTACTCCACGCGCACCGCGTCCGGCGCGAAGGACCCGGCCACCGCGATGGTGACGAGGGGATTCTCCCCGGTCCGCGCCGGGAGACGGTACCAGTCGGTCGTGGTCTCGGCGTTGAACTGCGTGCCGGTCTGGTAGCTGCCCAGGACCGGAACCCGCGCGGGGTCCAGCCCGAACGGCAGCGCGGCGTGGCTGCCGTTGATGCCCTCGCCCGCGCGCACGCCGCCCTCGGTGCCGGCGGTGGTCGCCGTGGAGTCGGAGTCCTCGCCCGTCCCCGGGGTGTCGGTGTCCACCGCCTGGGTCGCGGTGAGATCCGCCGGGATCCCGTCCGGGGCGAACCTGACGGGCTCCGCCCCCGCCCGGAGCTGGTCCCGGGGGTCGCCCATCGGGGCGAGCAGACCGGCGTTGGCGTCGGGCTCGGCGAGCACCGCGTCGGCGATGCCGCACGGCTCGCCGGACAGCGCCCGGAGGTTCTGCAGCCCCACGGAATACCCGGGGTACTGGTTGCGCACCGCGGCCGCCATGGACGCCACGATCACCACGACGACGAGGGCCGCCGCCAACCCGAGGGGCGCGTGCGCGACCGCCCGGAGCCGCCGGACCACCGGGCCGCGGTCCGCGACCGTGTGCTCCCGCCCCGCCTGCCGCAGGAACGGTTCCCGGTAGTGCAGGACGAGCGCGGCCAGCAGCGAGACGAGCATCAGGCCGAGGAACACCGACGAGAGCGTGATCCCCGCGATCGAGGGCTGGGCGCCTCCCCACGGGATGCCGTAGATCGAGATGTACCACCAGCCGTTGGTGGAGGTGAAGCTCAACGCCAGGACGAAGAACACGGCCGCGAGGAACAGCATCCGGTTGCGCAGCGAGCGCGTCGCGGCGGGGAGCACCGCCATGGTGGCCAGCGCGGCCAGGGCGGCCCCGATGGTCGCGAACGCCCCGAAGTGGTGGGTCCACTTGGTGGGGTTGAGCGCCATGAACGCGATGGAGATGGCGGCCAGTCCCACGATCCGGCGGGCGGGCCCCACGGCGACCCCGGGGATCCGACCCTTGCGGAACAGGATGGCGGCGCAGGTGATGAGGGACAGGAACATGGCCAGGACCGCGAAGCGGCGGGCGAGCGACCCGTCCGGCGTCGGGTTCATGAGCCACTCGTAGCGCCACACCTCCTCGAACCACCGGCCGGTGGGGCCCACGTCGCCGAGCAGGGCCGACGACTGCAGCGTGGTGACCAACGGTTGGTCGAGGAAGATCAGGTGCAGGACGCCCAGGCCCGCCGCGAGCAGCGGGGCCACCGTGGGGACCCATCCGTCCCGCCGGGCCCGGCGGATCACCAGGAGCAGCAGCGGCCGCGAGGCGGCGATGATCGCGGCCATGCAGAAGGTCCCCGTGGGCGCCGCGGACAGGGTGAGTCCGCCGATGATGAAGCCGGTGGCCGCGGGCAGCAGGCGCCCGGTCGCCAACGCGCGCTCGAGCGAGACCCAGGTGGCCAGGACCCCGAAGGCGACGATCGGCTCGGGACGCAGCCCGTTGTTGTAGGTGAGCCAGAACGCGAGGAACACCGCGGCGGTGCTCCACCGGACCGCCGACGAACGGCGGGCGGCGACCCCGAGCCGGGGGATGACCTCGCGGGAGAGCAGGATCCACGAGGCGATCCCGAGGAGCAGCGCCGGCAGGCGCAGCCACACGCTGCCCAACGTGATGGAGCTGATCGCGGTGTAGAGGTAGTACGGCATGCCGAACGGCGCGTAGGGGGCACCGTAATAGCGGAACACCTCAGGCATGTATCCGCTGGACACCGCCGCACGAGCCTCGGTGAGGATGTACCCGTCGTCCGCCGTGTTGGCACCGATGACGTGCCACACCAGGAGCGTGGCCACCACCCCGAGGTCGAGCGGCCGCGGCTTCCACCACCCCGTCGGCAACACCCGTCGCCCGGCACGGCCGTCCCGCAGGTCCAGCCGGTGCAGGGCGATCAGCGCGA
>NZ_CALMYY010000107.1 GCF_937873725.1 uncultured Dietzia sp. | reverse complement strand
TCCGCGGCCGCCGCCCTCGTCGTCGTCGCCTCCCTCGCCGCCCCCGCCGCCGCGGCGCCGAACCCCGCGCCGACCTGGTCGGGGCTCGACACCCGCCAGTGGAACCGGCCGATCCCCGCGCCGGGCGCGGTGGCGGCGACCGTCCCGCTCGACCCGTCGCTCTCGCTGCCGCAGGCCGGCCGGGCCGTCCGCCAGGCCTACGGGACGGTCGACCAGCACGGCCGCAACGCGATCGCCACGTCCGCCGTGTTCCTGCCGCACGGCACTCCCCCGCCGGGCGGGTGGCCCGTGGTGGCGTGGGCGCACGGGACCACCGGCCTCGGTGACGACTGCGCGCCGTCCACCCAGCCGCGCTCGGAGCGCGACGCCGAGTACCTCGGCCACTGGCTGGACCGCGGCTACGCCGTGGTGGCCGCCGACTACGCGGGCCTCGGCACGCCCGGGCTGCTGAGCTACCTCAACGGGCAGGCCGCCGCGCGTGGGATCGTCGACTCGCTGGTCGCCGCGCGCGCGGACGGCCTGCCGCTCTCGCCGAGGTGGGCGCTCGTGGGCCAGTCGCAGGGCGCCGGGGCCGCGCTCGTCACCGCCACCCGCGCCACCGAACTCGGCGCGCCGGCCGGGCTGGACTACCGGGGCGTGGTGGCCACGGGCGCACCGGCGAACATAGAGCTGATCTTCCAGTGGGGCGGCCCGGGATTCCCGCCGGTGTCGCTGCCGCCCGGGCTCAACCTCTACGCGATGTACATCCTCGCCGGGTTCCGCGACCAGCACCCGGAGCTGGACCTGAACAGGTTCCTCACGCCGGCCGGTCGCGAGATGGTCGACGCCGCCGAGACGCTCTGCTACTCGGCCATGCGCGAGAAGGTCGGGGACTTCCAGGTCTCGCAGGCGCTGAGCCGTCCGCTCAAGGACATCCCCGACGGCTTCGGCCTCCTGCAGCGGTACATGGGCACCCCGGCGGTCGGCTACGACAGGCCGGTGTTCCTCGGCCAGGGCCTGCTCGACCTGGACGTGCCCGCCCCGTCGGCGCTGTCGCTCGCCGCGGAGATGACGCTGAACCGGCAGCCCCTCGAACTGCACGTGTACCCGGACCGGGACCACAGCGGGACCGTGTACGCCGCGACGCCGGACGCCACCGCGTTCCTCTCGCGCGTCCTGGGGTGAGCACCACGACCCGCAACTGGACAGTGTGCCAACTTCGTGAGCGGCGCAACTCATGGGGGGACAGCGTCGGGGACTCGTCACCCACTCGACACCCCAATAAACGTTATCTACTTGTCACCTGAAAAATTCCTGTTAGTGTTCTCCGCATCGCCGCGCGGGGATGTCAGGGACTCCCCGCGCGGTTGACTTATTTCCGGGCGGGGCCGCGAATCGGGCCGAGGGCCGTGGATTCTAGAACCTGTTCTAGTACCGTGGCGGTATGAGCGCCCTCGACTTCGAGTCCACCAGCAAGACCATCACCGCCGGCCGCTTCGACCTGCACTATCACGAGGCGGGCGAGGCCAGCCACGCCGAGCCGCAGAACTCCGTGCCCGTCCTCTTCCTCCACGGCTCCGGCCCCGGCGTCACCGCCTGGTCGAACTTCGCCGGCAACTTCCCGGTCTTCGCCGAGCGGTTCCACACCATCCTGCTGGACATGCCCGGCTTCGGTAAGAGCTCCGACCTGGAATGGGAGAAGGCCTACCCGATGATCGCCGCCGAGGCGATCGACGCGTTCTGCGAGGCCAAGGGCCTGGAGAAGGTCGACATCGTGGGCAACTCGATGGGCGGCAACGTCGCCTGCGAGACCGCGCTCGCGTACCCGGGTCGGGTCCGCAAGATGGCGCTCATGGGCCCCGGCGGCCTGGCCGCGCCGCTGTTCACGCCCGAGCCCAGCGAGGGTTCGCGCCGCCTGTTCGAGTTCCTCGCCGAGCCCACCGACGAGAAGATGGCCGCGTGGGTCGACACCATGGTCGGCAATAAGAAGGTCGTCTCCCCCGAGCTGATCCGCGCGCGCACCGAGGCCGCCACCGCACCCGGCGCCGTCGAGCGGATGTACGGCATCTTCGGCTCGATCCTCAAGCCGGAGAACGCGTACACGCCGCTCTACGCCCGGGCCTCGCAGATCCGCCAGGAGACCCTGCTCATCTGGGGCCGCGACGACCGCATGCTGCCGTACGAGCAGGCGCACTTCGCGTTCCGCCAGCTTCCCCGGGCCGAGCTCCACGCCTTCTCCCGCTGCGGGCACTGGGCCATGATCGAGCAGAAGGACAAGTTCGAGCGCCTGGTGATCGACTTCCTGCTCCACTGACCGGTCGGCCCGCCGCCCGCAAGCGCTACCCTCGGCCCATGACCGAGACGCCGCACCCCGACCCCGCGCAGCCTCCCGTCGATCCCCGGACCGGCGAGGACCTGTCGTGGAAGCGCACCCCGGTCGCGGTCGTGCTGCTCGACCGCACCGCCCCGGACCACCGCGAGGTCGGCGAGCTGCTCGAGGAGATCTTCGAGGGCTCCTACGAGGTGGACCCGGGCACGGACGACGATCCGGCGACCGGCGTCTACATCGAGGACGCCACGGTCGTCGTCACCCCGATCGACTCACCCGTGGCCGACGGCGAGGCCTCCCGCTACACCCGCGACCTGGCCATCTGGAACGGCGGCGAGGCCGTGGTGGACACGCATCGGTCCCAGGTCGTCGTGGCCGCCTTCCGGCTCGGACCCGTCGGGGACGACGGGGAGCCGGGCGAACCCGAGTACCTGGACCCCCGACTCGACACGCTCAGGTGCGAGCTCGCGGTGGCCACCGTCACCGCCGCGCTCACCGCCCTGCCCGGCGCGGTCGCGGTGAGCGTGGGGGGCGCCGCGGCCACCCTGCCCGCCGGCCCGTACCGCGACCTCGTCACCGGAAACCCGCTCCCCGTCCCGGTTCTCGTGGGGGTCAGGGCGGGCATGCAGTCCGCGACGACCTCGTGCGTCCACACCACCGGGCTCGGTCGCTTCGGCCAACTCGATCTGGAGCGACTCGACGTGGACGGCCCGCCCGGGGCGGTCTACGGGCAGATGTGCGATCTGGTGGCGTACGCGTTGGGGTCGGGGACCGTGTTCCAGCCGGGCCAGGCGCTCGACGTGGGCGGGCCGCAGCCGCTGCTCACCAGCCTGGAGACCTCACCGTTCACCGGCCAGCAGGTCCTCCGCCTGACCCCGGCCGCGCCGGACTGACCCCTATCCCCGCCGGTGACCGCTCCGTTCCACCACGAGCCGGGTGGTGGCCGCCAGCTGGAACGGTCGGATGACGGGCTCGATCCGGCTGGTCAGCCGGCCCTTCTTCAGCTTGGCGATCACGCTGCGCACGAGCTCGGGCAGCGGAGTGCCCGCGTGGTCGACCAACGGGTAGATCCGGACCTCCGGGGCCACCCGCGCCATCTCGACGATCGCCTCCACGTGGTCGTCCAGATCCATCCGGTCGGCGTACGTGAACAGCAGGTGGGAGCACAGGACGAGGTCGGCCGAGTCGCCGGCCAGCGGCAGGGACGGCAGGGCCCCGGCGATGTAGCGCTCGGGGTGGGCGTCGAGGTCGTCGAGCATCCGCTCGGCCGCCGTCCGGCGGATGGTCTCGTGTCCCACCACGCCGCCCCGGACGTCCCAGTCGTACTCGAGCTCGCTGGCGGACGACTGCGCGAGCGACCGATCGAGGTCGGCCAGCACCCGTTCCCGCAGGTCGTGGGCGCCGAGCGAGTACTGCGGGTCGACCGCGACCGCGGCCCCGCCGGCCTCGCAGATCTCGGCGACCGCGCTCGCGGCCCCTCCGGGGCAGTCGACGATCCGGCCCAGCAGGTCCTCGGCGTCGAGCCCGAACATGTCCGCGTACTCGCTGAGCGAGCGGGCGCTGACCAGGATGTCCGACTCGGTGGCCGAGCCGTGGATCGTGCGGGGACTTGCGGTCACCTGGGGGTACTCCTCGTGCGGGATCGGTTCGGGTCTCTCGTGAGCCGCGTGGATCACGGGGGTTGACCCGTCCGCTCTAAGACATGTCGGCTGTCACGACGGGGGCGGCGCCGCACCCCTCGGGATGTCGGCGCCAGCACATCAGCACGTTCTTCGGCACGGGGCCACCGTAACAGCGGGGTCCGACACCGGCCACCGCTATGTTCGCGGTGATCCGAATCGCCGGGCGCGCGTGTGGGAGTGACACAGACCACCCACAGAAACAGACACACGTTATAGTTTTGGGGTCCGCCACGTGCGAGCGGAACCATCCCGCAGCACCGAAACCCTTGGAGCACACGTGAGATCACCGTCATCCGATCGGGCACAGGCCCCCGGCCCGGCCGCCGTCGCCGGGGCGCTCGCCCTCGGGCTCGTGGTGGCACTCGCGCCCGCCCTGGCCCCCGGCGCCGCCCCGCGGGCCGCCGCGCAGGGTTCCTCCGATCATGGGTCGTCCAACACCCCGGACCACACCGCGTTCTACGCACCACCGGCCGAGCTGCCCGCCGAGCTCGGGGCCGTCATCCGCAGCCAACCCATGTCCATCACCCCGAGCGTTCCCGACCTCGTCAACGGTGGTTCGCTGCCCGCCGACGCCCGGCGGATCATGTACCGCTCCACCGGGGCGGCCGGCGGGCCGATCGCCGTCACCGGCACCTACCTGCAGCCCAAGGTCCCGTGGACCGGGCCGGGCCCCCGCCCGCTCGCCGTGGTGACACCCGGCACGCAGGGCCAGGGCGACCAGTGCGCGCCCTCGAGGTCCATGGAGGTCGGGCTCGGCATCCGGACGGCCCCGCCCTCGATGGCCGCCGGGTACTCCCTGCTCGACGCGTACTCGATGCTCGCCGAGGGCTTCGCCGTGGTGGTCACCGACTACGAGGGCCTCGGCACGCCCGGCCACCACCCCTACGTCAACCGCGACTCGCAGGGCCGATCCGCCCTCGATGCGGCCCGCGCGGCGCAGCGCCTGGAGGGCACCGACCTCGCCCCCGACTCCCCCGCCGTGGTGAGCGGGTACTCCCAGGGCGGCGGCGCGGCCGCGGCCGCGGGTGAGCTGCAGCCCACGTACGCGCCGGACGTCAACCTGGTCGGGATCGCCGCGGGCGCGCCGCCGTCGGACATGCTCGGCACGCTCGACCGCGTCGACGGCGGAGTGCTCACCGGCGCCGTCGGCTACGCCATCAACGGCATCCTCGAGGTGCACCCCGAACTCCGCGAGGCGTTCGACCGGCAGCTCAACGACGAGGGCCGGCGCATGCTCGAGGTGACCAGCGGGCAGTGCGTCGCCGAGACGGCGTTCGCGTACGGCCTGCGCCGTACCAGCGAGTTCACCGTGGACGGCCGCTCCCTGGCCGACGCCGCCCGGTCCGAGCCCGAGATCCTCCGGGTCCTCGAGGGCTACAACCTCGGAAAGGTCGCGCCCGCCGTGCCGGCGCTCGTGCTGATCGGGCGCAACGACGACGTGGTCCCCCACCACACCGCCGTGGACCTGGTCCGGGACTGGTGCGCCCAGGGCACCACCGTCGAACTGCGCACCGCCGAGCTCCCCGCGCTCGCGCCGGGTCTGGTCGTCGACCACGCCCTGCCGATGCTGGTCGAGCGGGACACCAACGCCCGCTACC
This sequence comes from uncultured Dietzia sp., assembly GCF_937873725.1. Lineage (GTDB taxonomy): Bacteria > Actinomycetota > Actinomycetes > Mycobacteriales > Mycobacteriaceae > Dietzia. Next base: position 10,034 of record NZ_CALMYY010000107.1, on the reverse strand, counting down.
TCATGGATCGCGTGCAGGGCCGACCCGCACCGAACTCCTGCGGCACCGTCTGACACGGGAGAACGCGACCGTCAGGGCAGGTTGTGGTGGAACGCCTGCTCCTGGGTGAGCCGGGCGATCCGCCAGCCGTCGCCGGTCCGGACGAACTCCAGCCGGTACCAGAGGCCGTAGAAGAACACCTGCTGGTCCTTCTCCTCGATCGGTCTCAACGCCATCGGGTTGAAGCACATGCAGCGCCCGGTCGCGGCGTCCCCGTCCAGGCGCACCTCGAGGTTGCCCATGAGGTGCTGCGTGGCGGCGAAGATCGGCAGCATCTCCGCCAGCCAGGCCCGTACCACCGGGTAGGTGTCGTCCGGCCCGCCGGAGGCCTCGTAGCTCACCCGGGCCTGCGGGGTGAACACCCAGTCCAGGCCGTCGAAGTCGCGGGAGTCGATGCAGGTCGCGTACCTGGTGACGAGGTCCTGCAGATCCCAGCGATCGGACAGTGCCACCAGTGTTCGGCTCATGCTCCCTAGGCTAACGTGGCCCCCATGCAGCACGACGAGGAAATCCGCGCCCGCCAGGCCATAGAACAGCTCAAATACCGCTACTGGCGGGCCTGCGACGCCAAGGACCCGGAGACCTTCCGGGCGTGCTTCGTGGCCTCGGGCGGCGTGCTGGACTTCGGCCCGCTCGGGCGCACCGACCCGGACACGATGGTCGGGGTCTTCCGCCGGATCGCCCTGGCGACGGCCGAGGACGGGGGGCCGAGGATCCTCGACATGCACCACGGCTTCATGCCCTCGATCACCGTCGAGGCCGGCGGCTCCGGCGGCCCTCCCGTGCGCGCCACCGGGACCTGGACCCTGCAGTTCCGCCAGGTGGACCGCGACAACGGCACCGAGACCCTGTCCACCGGCGAGTATTCGGACGTCTATGTGATCGAGGACGGCCGCTGGGTCATGGCCGAATGCCTGTTCACCCCGGGCTGGTCCGTCACCCGCACCCTCGAGAACGCGTCCGTCACCCACCCCGAGGTCCACACCCACCGCGGAGCCGCGACCGCCGGGGCCGACTCGTGACCGCCCGGGTGGCGCTGGTGACCGGCGCCAGCCGCGGCGTCGGTCGCGGCGTGGCCACCGCGCTCGCCCAGGCGGGGTGGACCGTCTACGTCACCGGCCGCTCGGCCGAGCGCCTGCAGGGCACGGTCGACGCCGCCGCCGGGGCCCCGGGCGAGGTGCGCCCGGTGGAGTGTGATCACGCCGACGACGAGCAGGTCCACGCCGTCGTGGCCCGCATCGTCTCCGAGACAGGACGGCTGGACCTGCTGGTCAACAACGTGTGGACCAACCCCAAGGGCTTCATGGGCTTCAACGGGAGGTTCTGGGAGCGGCCCGCCGGCGACTGGGACGCCCTGATCGGGATCGGGCTGCGCGCACACTACGTGGCCAGCTGCGAGGCCGCCCGGATCATGGTCCCGCAGGGCTCGGGGCTGATCGTCAACATCTCCTCGTTCGGCTCGCGCTCGCCGTTCCACACCGTGCTCTACGGGATGAGCAAGACGGCCCTGGACAAGATGGCCTCCGACATGGCGCACGAGCTCACCGGGACCGGCGTGGCGACCCTGTCGCTGTGGCTGGGACTCATCCGCACCGAGCTGATCCTGTCGCTCGGGATGGAGGACTTCAACGGCTTCCCCCTCGCCCGCGCCGAGGACCCGACGTTCGTCGGCCGCGTGATCGCCGCCCTCGCCGACGACCCCGCGCTGCCGCGGATGAGCGGCTCCACCGTCATCACCGCCGAGTACGGGCGGGAGCGCGGGATCACCAACGACGACGGCGAGGTTCCCCTCTCCCATCGGGGTGCCTTCGGCGGCGGCCCGCTCTTCCCGCCCGTCACCGACGAGCAACTCGGGATCGACACGGTCGACGAGGTGGCCGCGGCCGGCGGGCACAACGGATTCGCCGGTACGTAGCCGTGTCCGCCGACGGATTCGACCAGATCGACGACCCGCTGGAGCGTCTCGAGCGCAACGAGCGTCAGGGCCTGCAGGCCTTCCGGTACGTGCTGCTCTCCGGCGCGGCGATCGCGGCACTGTCGATCGCGATCGTCGCGCTCGCCGACGTCACCGGCCCGCAGTGCGCCGAGCCCGACACCCTGTGCACCACCGCCAGCCGCGTCTGGGTGGTGGTGCTGCCGACCCTGCTCGCGCTGGGGCTGTCCGTGCTGTCGGCCGTCAAGACCTATCGACGCTGGCAACGCCACATCCGCTGGCGGCCCTGGCTGTTCGCGACCTACGCCATGTGGATGCTCACCACGGCATACCTGCTGCTGTCCTCGTCGGCGGTGTTCGTGCAGGTCGGCTGACCCCCGGTCCGCGCCGCCCCCCCTGCCCCGCGCCGCCCCCCTGCACAGAGGCCGCCAGCTTACGCTGCCCCACCGGCCTGCGCTGCCGGATGGGACCGATCCCGCATCGCAACCGGGTCGTTCCGGTGCAAAGACCCAGCGCAAGCCGAAGGGGCAGCGCATCCGGCGGTGGTTGCGCTGCCCCTCTGCACGGAGGCCGCCGGCGGACGGCGGGCTCCGCCTGCATCAGGGGACGATGTTGACCATCTTGCCCGGCACCACGATGACCTTCCGCGGGGCCGCCCCGCCGAGGTTGGCCTGCACCTTCTCGTCGGCCAGGGCCGCGGCCTCGACCTCCGCCGGCGAGGCGTCCGCCGGGACGGTGATGCGGGAGCGCACCTTGCCCTTGATCTGCACCGGGTACTCGACGGAGTCCTCCACCAGGTAGGACTCGTCGTGCTCGGGGAAGGGCCCGTGCGCCAGCGACCCGGTGTGCCCGAGTCGCGACCACAGTTCCTCGGCGAGGTGCGGGGCCACCGGCGCCGCCATGAGCACCAGCGGCTCGACCACCGAGCGAGGCGCCCCCGGGCCCTCGGTCGGGTAGGCCTTGGTGAGGTGGTTGACGTACTCGATGAGCTTGGCGATCGCGGTGTTGTCGCGCAGGCCGGCGTAGTCCTCGCGGACCCCGGCGATCGCCTTGTGCAGCGCCCTGAGCACGTCCTCCGGCGCGTCGCCCCCGGTCACCCGGACCTCGCCGGTGGTCTCGTCGATCACCACCCGCCACAGCCGCTGCAGGAATCGGTGCGCGCCCACCACGTCCTTGGTGGCCCAGGGCCGCGACGTGTCGAGCGGGCCCATGGACATCTCATACACCCGTAAAGTGTCGGCCCCGTAGGCGTCGCAGATCTCGTCGGGCGAGACGGAGTTCTTGAGCGACTTGCCCATCTTCCCGTACTCCTGGAACACCTCCGGGGCGTCCGGGGAGCCGTCGAGGTAGAACTTCCCGTCGCGCTCCTCTACATCTGCTGCGGGAACGTACACCCCGCGCGCGTCGGTGTAGGCGAAGGCCTGGATGTACCCCTGGTTGAAGAGCCGGCGGTAGGGTTCCTCGCTGGTCACGTGGCCGAGGTCGAAGAGAACCTTGTGCCAGAACCGCGAGTAGAGCAGGTGTAGCACGGCGTGCTCGACTCCACCGACGTAGAGGTCAACCCCGCCCGGGTCGCCCGCGCCGTGGATCTCCGGCCGCGGGCCGGTCCAGTAGCGCTCGTTCTCCAGCGCGCAGAGCTCATCCGGGTTGGTCGGGTCGATGTAGCGCAGCTGGTACCAGCTCGATCCGGCCCAGTTGGGCATGACGTTGGCGTCGCGGGTGTAGGTCCGCAGCCCGTCGCCGAGGTCCAACTCGACGGTCATCCACTCGGTGGCCTTGGCCAGCGGCGGGGAGGGCAGCGAGTCGGCGTCGTCGGGGTCGAACGAGACGGGCTTGTAGTCCTCGACCTCCGGGAGTTCGACGGGCAGCATCTCGTCGGGCAGCGCGCGCGGGACGCCGTCGGAGTCGTAGACCACGGGGAACGGCTCGCCCCAGTAGCGCTGGCGGGCGAAGAGCCAGTCGCGCAGCTTGTACTGGACCGTGCCCTCCCCCGCGCCCTGGGCCTCGAGCCACGCGATGGTGGCGGCCTTGGCCTCGTCCACGCCCAGCCCGTCGAGCGACAGTCCGGACTCGTTGGCGGAGTTCACGGCCACGCCGTCGCCCGCGTACGACTCGGCCTGCACGTCCAGCCCGCGCCCGTCGGCGGGCGCCACGACCTGCACGATCGGCAGCCCGAAGGCGGTGGCGAACTCGTGGTCGCGCGAGTCGTGGGCGGGGACGGCCATGATGGCCCCGGTGCCGTAGCCCATGAGCACGTAGTCCGCGACGAACACCGGCACCCGGGCGCCGTTGACCGGGTTGACGGCGTACGCGCCGGTGAAGACGCCGGTCTTGTCCTTGTTCTCCTGGCGCTCCAGGTCGGACTTGTGGGCGGCCCGGCGGCGGTACTCGGCCACGGCCTCGGCGGGCGAGGCGTGCCCGCCCGTCCAGCGGTCGTCGGGCGCGCCGGCACCGTCGGGCCCCCCGGGCCAGGAGGGACCGGCCAGCTCGTCGACCAGCGGGTGCTCGGGCGAGAGCACCATGTAGGTGGCGCCGAACAGGGTGTCGGGGCGGGTGGTGAACACCTCGATCGACCGATCCTCGACGGCGAAGCGCACGCGGGCGCCCTGCGAGCGACCGATCCAGTTGCGCTGCATGGACTTGACCTTGTCGGTCCAGTCCAGGCGGTCCAGGTCGTCGACCAGGCGGTCGGCGTAGGCGGTGATCCGCATCATCCACTGCGAGAGGTTCTTGCGGAACACGGGGAAGTTGCCCCGCTCGGAGCGTCCCTCGGCGGTGACCTCCTCGTTGGCCAACACCGTGCCCAGCCCGGGGCACCAGTTGACGGTCGAGTCGGAGAGGTAGACCAGCCGGTGCGCGTCGAGGACCCTCTCCCGCTCCCCCGCGGTGAGGTCGGCCCAGTCGCGGCCGGCGAACTGCTCGGGCAGCGGGCGGGTGCCGGAGGCGAACTGTTCGACCAGCTCGGAGATCGGCCGGGCGCGGCCGGTGCGCGCGGGGTGCGGGGTGCCGTCGGTGGTGAGGGCGGGGGCCTCGGGGTCATACCAGGCCCCGTGGATCTGCAGGAAGATCCACTGCGTCCAGCGGTAGTAGTCGGTGTCGGTGGTGGCCACCACGCGCCGCCGGTCGTGTCCCAGGCCCAGGCGCCCGAGCTGGCGCTCCATGTTGGCGATGTTGGCCTCGGTGGTCACGCGCGGGTGCTGGCCGGTCTGGACGGCGTACTGCTCGGCGGGCAGGCCGAACGCGTCGTAGCCCAGGGTGTGCAGGACGTTGGCGCCGAGCATGCGGTGGTAGCGCGCAAAGACGTCGGTGGCGATGTACCCCAGCGGGTGGCCGACGTGCAGGCCCGCGCCGGAGGGGTACGGGAACATGTCCTGGACGAAGAGCTTGTCCTCCGGCAGCGTCGAGCCCTCGGGGCCGGCGAGCGGGCCGACCGGGTTGGGCGCCTCGAAGGTGCCGCGCTCGGACCACTCCCGCTGCCAGCGGGATTCGATCCGGCCGGCGAGGTCGGCGCCGTAGCGGTACTCGGGCCCCGCCTGCTCGGACTGCGCCCCGGTTCCCGACTGCTCGCCGGTGACGGTCTCGTCGCTGCTGCTCACGGTTGTCTGCTCTCCTGTGCTCTCGCCGGTGCCCACACGCAGGCGGGTCAAGCCTAAACCCTGGTCCGGGCCGGGCCACGGCAGCGTGTGGGCACCGCGGGGGGTCAGGCCCTGGCGGCGCGCCGGCGCGCGAGGAGCGAGTCGACGCTATAGCGGCCGGGACCCACCAGACCGAACACCGCGACGGCCAGGCCGATCACCGCGACGAGCTCCCAGCCGCCGCTCGCGGCGTAGACGCCCGCGCCCTGGTGGACGAAGAGGTACGCGCCGACCATGACGACGACGACGAGGGCCGCGACGATCGGCGTGAGCAGACCCAGGATCAGCAGGAGCCCTCCGACCAACTCGACGCCTCCCGCGAACACCGCCGCGGCCCGGGCCGCCGGGACGCCGACGGAGTCGAAGAACTCCCCGGTGGCTCCGGCGCCGTTGGTGACGAGCTTCTCCCAGCCGTGGGCGACCAGCACGACGCCCAGGAGGGCCCGGGCGATGAGCAGACCGAGGTCGCGGACGAGCCCGGGGACGGGGAGCAGCAGGGTCTCGGTCGTGGCGGAGACGGGGCGGGGGGCGGTGGTGGTCATGCGGGTCCTTCCAATGGATGATGTGTCACACACTTCTACCCTCGCGCTAGATGTCGTGTCAACTAACGGCTACGCTGTGGACATGGCAGACCACGTTCCGAGCGAGCACGTCAGATGGTTGTCCGACCAGGAGAAGGCGCTGTGGCGCGACTACCTCGCCATCCAGGGACGCCTCCACCTGGAGATCCAGCGGGACCTCAAGGCCAACTCGAGCCTCACAGAGCCCGAGTTCGAGGTCCTGGTGTACCTCAGCGAGGCCGGCGGACCACTCCGGATGACCGCCCTGGCCGACGTCCTCCAGTGGGAACGCAGCCGGCTGTCCCATCAGGTCACCCGGATGGTCAAGCGCGGACTGGTCGAGCGGACCAGCTGCCCCACCGACGGCCGCGGCGCCTTCGTCTCCGTGACCGCGGGGGGGATGACCGAGATCGAGCGGGCGGCGCCCCATCACGTCGCCACGGTCCGCCGGGTGTTCCTCGACAAGCTGAGCCGGGACGACGCGAGCGAACTCGCCCGCCTCCTCGCGCTCGTCGAGGGCTCGGAGGGTCGGGAGCCGACTCGGCAATACTCCGCCGCGGGCGTACCCTCAGGGGCGTGAACGCAGTGCTCGTGGTGGTCGTCGTGCTCCTGGTGGGGCTCGCCCTCGTGGTCGGGGGCACCGGCCTGCTCGGCCTGCTCGGGCGGTTACCCGGCAACGGCGTCCTGGGCGTCCGGACCCCGGAGACCCGCCGCTCCCCCGAGGCGTGGGACCTGGCCAACCGGGCCGCCGGACCCGCGTTCCTCGGCTCCGGTCTGATGCTCCTGCTCGGTGCGCTGGGAGTGGGTCTGATCGGCGGCTGGGTCGGCGGCCTCGTCGTCGTCGTCGCCCTTCTCGGCGGCCTGGTCCTCCTCAACGTCGCCGGCCTCGCGGGGTCCCGCGCCGCGGCGGTCTGGGAGGACTCCCAGGAGGAGCAGGGCGGCTGCGGCTGCGGGTCCGACGGCGGCTGCGGCGGCCACCCGGCCGGGTCGGACACCTCCGGGTCCGACGCCACCGGGTCCGACTCGAGCGCGGCCGCGTCCTGCTCCCCCGGCGGCCACGCCGACCCGGCCGCCGACTGCGGCGTGACCGGCGGCTGCGGCTCGTGCGCGCTCCAGGGGATGTGCGAGCCGGAGAACTCCGCCACGTGAGGAGCGGCGGCGGCCGACCGGTGGCCCGCCCCACGGCTCCCCCCTACGGTCTGAGGTCCACCGACACCGCACCGTGAAGGAGTACGACATGGCACCGAACCGAGGCGCAGACGCCGGAACCGACGTGATCGACATTCTCACCGCCGACCATCGCGAGATGGTCGGGCTCATCGAGGTGATCGAGGAGACCGCGGACCCCGAGGAGCGTCGGGCGCTGGCGGATTCCGTCATCGCCGAGGTCATGCGCCACTCCGTGGCCGAGGAGCTGTTCGTCTACCCCGAGTACGAGCGCAGCATCCCCGGCGGCACCGAGGAGGTGGATCACGACAAGGAGGAGCACCAGGAGATCGAGGTGGTGATGAAGAGGCTCGAGGGCGTCGACTCCGGGAGCGCCGAGTTCCTGGCCGTGGCGAAGCGGCTCAAGGAACTGCTCGAGCACCACGCCCACGACGAGGAGTCCGACCAGTTCCCCAAGATGCGCGAGCACCTCACCGCCGAGGCCCTGGTGGACATGGGCCGCAAGGTCGAGGCGGCCAAGATGATCGCCCCCACCCGGCCGCATCCCGGCGCGCCGCACTCTGAGCTGTTCCACATGACCCTCGGCCCCGGCATCGGCATGGTCGACCGTCTCCGTGACGCCCTCAGCGGCCGGTTCAGGAACACCTGACCCCATGGCCGCGGAGTTCTCGATCACGCGGTCGGCGGTGCTGCGCGCCCCCGCGCCCGCGGTGTTCGCGCAGATCGAGGACTTCCGCGCCTGGACCGCCTGGTCCCCGTGGGACCGGATCAACCCGACCATGCACCGCGAGTACTCCGGCAGGCAGCGCGGGGTGGGTGCGCGTTACGCCTGGTCGGGGGCGGGCAGGGCCGGCGCCGGGGCGATGGAGATCGTCGACGCCGCCGCCGGCCGGCAGGTCGTGATCCACCTACGGCTCGTCGATCCCGTCAGGGCGCGATCCACGATGGTGTTCACCCTCCGCCCGCTCGGGCCCGACACCACCGACGTCACGTGGACGATGAGCGGGCGGCGGGGGCTCCTCACGCGCCTGCTCGCCCTCCGGGTCGGGATGGATTCGATGATCGACCGGCAGCTCGAGGAGAGCCTCGAGGCCCTCGGCCGGGCCGCTAGGTCAGAAACCGGATCAGCACGGCGATGAGCCCGCACCCGGCCATCACCAGCACCATCGCCACCACGCCGACGTTGTAGACCGCCTGCGTCTGCTCGACCTCGCCGGCGCGGACGAAGCGCCCCACCCGCTGCTCGTGCCGACGTTGCACCCTGAGCAGGGCCAGCAGCGGCACCACCAGCAGCAGCGAGAAGACCGCCGCGGCCATCGTGGACGTCTCCGCCACGAGCTTGGCCACCAGGATGATGTTCACCGCGACCACGGCCCAGGTCCGGGCCCACGACAGGCTCGTCCGTTCCGCCGCGAGGCCCTCGTCGGGCGGGATCGCCTCCGGCCGCACGCCGATGCGCCGCCGGGGGGTGGTCACGAGATGGTACCGGCGAGGATCGCGACCACCAGGAGCACCGCGCCGATCGCGATGCCCAGCACCAGCAGGATCGACGCCTGCGGCACCGGCAGCGGCCGCGTGTGGCGCATGGCGGCCTCGATGCGGATCCACCTGCGGAACGACACGATCGACAGCAGCGCCGCCAACACCAGGAGTGTGCAGGCCAGCGGGGTGCGGACGGCCTCCGGGATCTGGTCGCCGGCGAAGGCCTCCATCGCCACCGCACCCGCCATCAGCCCGAGGCTCGTGCGGATCCACGCGAGGAAGGTCCGTTCGTTGGCGAGCGTGAACCGCGGGTCCGGTTCCTCGCCGTCCCGCAGCGCCCTGGGCCGCCAGCCCCGCCCCACCTGCTCCGTCATGGGCCCGAGCCTATCGGTCACGCTCCGCGGCCGGGGTGGTGCAATGGTCCGATGAACCTCCTACGCCGCCTCCGGATCGAGCCGTTCATCCTGGCGATCCTGGCCGCGGTGGTGGTGGCCGCGTTCCTGCCGGCCACCGGTGGTGCGGCGGACGCGCTGGAGTGGGTGACGACGATCGGCATCGCCGTGCTGTTCTTCCTCTACGGTGCGCGCCTGGAACCCCGTGAGCTGGTGGCCGGCCTGACGCACTGGCGGCTGCACTCGGTGGTGTTGGCCGCGACGTTCGTCCTGTTCCCGCTGCTGGGCCTGGTGGGCAGGTGGGCGCTCACCCCGGTGCTCGGCGCGGGGTTGGCCACCGGTTTCCTGTTCCTCACCCTGGTGCCGTCGACAGTCCAGTCGTCCATCACGTTTGTCGCGATCGCCCGCGGCCACGTCAGCGCGGCCGTGGTCTCGGCGTCCGTGTCCAACCTCCTGGGGGTGTTCGCCACCCCGCTGCTGGTCTTCCTCCTGATGACCCCCGACGGGTCGGTCACCGTCAGCGGGGGCTCCGTGGGGAAGATCGCGCTGCAGCTGCTGCTGCCCTTCGTGCTGGGGCAGGTGCTGCGCGCCCGGGTCCTGCCGATCACCAGGAAGATCACGCGACTGGCCCTGTTCGACAAGTCCGTGATCGTCCTGGTGGTCTACGCCGCGTTCTCCGACGGGGTGGCCGACGGGATCTGGTCGATGATCGGCCCCACGCAGCTGGCCTGGTTGATCGGCGCGTGCGTCGTGTTGCTCGCGGTGGTGCTGGGGCTGACCGAGCTGGTCTCGCGGGTCCTGGGCTTCGAGGAGCGCGACCGGCGGG
>NZ_CALMYY010000106.1 GCF_937873725.1 uncultured Dietzia sp. | reverse complement strand
GCGCCGGGGTGGGCGCGGGCCCCTGCGGCATCCGCTCCCGCGCCCGGCGGCGGCCTGAAGCTGGGCGGGGGATCCAAGGCCAAGGCCCCCGGCGGCGGTTCCGTCGGCAGGCTGGTCCTGGGTGGCGCCGCGGGCGCGGCCGCTGCGGCCGGCGCCGCCGCGGCGTCCGCGAGCGAGCCCCCCTCCGCGCAGGCACCCGCCGCCTCGGACGCCACCGCCGAGGTGTCCGCGCCAGAGACGCCGGCCGAGGCCGAGGCCAAGACAGAAGCCACGCCCGCACAGACGGGAGCGAAGGCTCCGGCGGCCGGCAAGGCCGGCGGGCTCACCCTCGGCGGCGGGTCGGCGGCCAAGGCGCCGGGTGGCGGCAAGACGGGCGGGCTCTCCCTCGGGGGCGGCACCAAGGCCAAGGCACCCGGTGGCGGCTCCGCGGGGCTGTCCCTCGGCGGGGCCGCGGCCGCGGCCGGCGCGGGTGCCGGCGCGGCGGCGACGGACTCCGAGCCGACCCCCGAGGCCGCTCCGGCGCCGACCGGGGCCGCGGCGGACACGAAGGCGGCCACGACGGCGGACGCCCCTGCCGCCGCACCGCCGGCCGCGACGCCCCCCGCAGCCGGGGCGGTCGCGGCCCAGGAGAGCGCGGCCGAGGCGACGCCGCCTGAGAAGCCCGAGCCCGCCAAGGCGGCGTCCGAGACGATCGAGCCCGCGCCGGTCCCCGCCGGGCCGACCCCGCCGGCCCGGGCCGCGAAGTACGTCCGGAAGTTCCTCGCCCGTCACGGGGGGACGGCGGATGTCGTCCTCCAGCCGGTCGGTCGACGCGGGGTCCGCCTGACCTTCGTCGGTGCCGACGGCGTCATGGGCGACCACATGGTCGATTCCCTGCCCGAGGCCGAGGCCGTCCGGGACTCGATCTCCGGCCTCACCGCCTCGGAGTGGAACCGCGAACTCGTGTCGAGGACCGACGTCCCGGCCGGCCACTGGAAGCGCATGGCGGGATCCGGTTCCCTGGTCTGACAACGCCACCGGAAACCAGAACGGCCCCGCCACCGGCGGGGCCGTTCGCGTCGACCGGACGTCCGTCGACCGGATGTCCGTCGACCGGGCGTCCTACGCCAGGGCCTTCTCCCGGATGACCCCCGCGGCCCAGAGCGACCCGGTGACCGCGGTGATGGTCCCCGCCAGGGTCACGTGCAGCACCACGAGGAGCTCCGGCACGCCGAGCTGGTACTGCGTGATCCCGAGGACCGCCTGGGCCACGATCAGGCCGATGAGGATCGCGCAGCGGCGGATGGCGGGCCCCGGCGCCCGCAGCGCGGCCAATCCCAGCACCAGGCCGACCACCAGGCACAGGTAACCCACCATGAGCTCGGCGTGGAAGTGGACCAACCACTGGATGGGCAGCTGGAGCCGGTCCGCCGCCTCGACCCGGGCGTCTCCGGCGTGCGGCCCCGCACCGGTCACCATCGTCCCCGTGACCAGGACCCCGGTCAGCAGCACGGCGGACAGGATGGTGAGCCAGGCCATCGGCCTCGGGAGGACCCGCCTGGCGGGCACGGCGTCGTCCTCCCCGATGCGGACGAACAAGACCGCCGCCAACCACGCCAGGATCATCGACGGCAGCAGGTGCAGCGCGACGGTCCACCAGGCCAACCCGGCCAGGACCGTGATGCCGCCGATCACCGCCTGCGCGAGGATCCCCGCCGGCATGGCCCAGGCCAGCAGTTTGAGCCCCCGCCGTCGGCCCGCGCGGTAGACCGCGAGCAACAGCGCCACCGCCACGGCGGCCAGCACAAAGGTGAGGAGCCGGTTGCCGAACTCCACCGACTGGTGGAGGGCCGGCGCGGCGCCGGGGACGGGGACGAAGCTGTCCTGGTTGCACTGGGGCCAGGTCTCGCAGCCGAGCCCGGAGGCGGTCACGCGGACGGTCACGCCGGTCGTCATGATCCCGACCTGGGCGATGACGTTGGCCAGGGCGAGCCCCTTCTGCACCCGGAGCGAGGGTAGGGGCAGCCGGGACAGCGGGCCCCTCGGCCCCGGGGGCACGGGCGCGGACGGTGTGCCGGGAGTCGGGGCGTGCGAAGTCGTGGTCACGCCGTGATTCTAGGCCGCGGCCCGCCGGGGTCGGTGATCAGGTGAAGGAGAAGTGGCGCACGGCCAGGCCGCCGCAGACCGCGGTCCACACCGCCAGGACCAGCGCCGCCAGGGCGGGGAACCCACCGTCGAGCGCGGTGACCAGCGCGCTGGTCAGGGCGTAGGAGGGGACCACGACGAGGAGGTCGTGGATCGCGTCGGGCAGGGCGGCCACCCCGATCGCCAGACCGGCCGCGCCGATGAGGACAAACCAGATGAGGTTGGCCAGCGCGAGGACGATCTCCGCCCGCAGGGTCCCCCCGAGCAGCAGCCCCATCGAGGAGAACGCGACCGACCCGAGGCCGATCACGAGCGCGCCGACCGCCAACCCCGCGAGGGCCGGGCGCCAGCCGAGTCCGGCGGCGATGAGTCCCAGCAGGACGGACTGGCCCGCCACCAGGACCAGGGTGGCGAGGATCTTGCCCGCGATGATCACGGCGGGCGGCAGCGGCGTCCCGCCGAGTCTCTTCAGCGCCCCGTAGCGGCGGTCGAACCCGACCGCGATGGCCTGGCCGGTGAAGGCGGTCCCCATCACGGAGAGGGTGAGCACGGCGGTGATCGCGTAGTCGATGCGGGGATCGGGGATCGACCCGAACTCGATCGCGGTGAGGGCGAACAGGACCGCGACGGGGATCACCAGGGCCACCAACAGCTGCTCGCCGTTGCGCAGGAACAGGATCAGCTCCATGCGGGTCTGCGACGCGACCATCCGCGCGAGTGACGCCGGCGCGGAGGGGCGCGCGAACGTGCCCGGCGCGAAGCGGTTGGTGTCGGCCAGTGGGTCGGTCATCGCAGTTCCCGTCCGGTCAGATCGAGGAAGACCTCTTCCAGGCTCCTGGTCCGGGTGGCCAGGGAGGTGAGCTGGACCCCGGCCCGCTCCAGGGCCGCGCACAGGGCGGTCATGAGCTCGGGGGAGACCGGGCCGTGGACCTCCAGGACGCCGGACGCCGATCCCGCCGTCACGGTGTGTCCCTCGCCCAGCGCGTCTCTCAGCAGCGCCGGGGAGGCGTCGCCCTCGACGACCAGAGTGACACCCTCCGCGGTGCCCGCCCTCTCGAGCTCCGCCGGTGCGCCCGAGGCGACGCGTCGACCGTGGTCGATGATCACCACGTCGTCGGCCAGGGAAGCGGCCTCGTCCATGAGATGGGTGGTGAGCAGGACCGCGGTGCCGTCCCGGCGCAGCGCGCGGACCAGGTCCCACACGGCCCGCCGCGACTGGGCGTCGAGGCCGGCGGTCGGTTCGTCGAGGAAGACCAGCTCGGGTCGCCCGATCACCGCGAGCGCGAGCGAGAGGCGCTGCTGCTGGCCACCGGACAACCTCCGGTAGGGGGTGCGGACGTGATCGCTCAACCCCAGCTCGCCGACCAGCCAGTCGGGGTCGAGCGGGTCGGCGTAGTAGGAGGCGACCAGCCGCACCATCTCTCCGACGCGGGCGGCCGGATAGGCGCCCCCGCCCTGCAGCATCATCCCCACCCGGCTGCGGACCCGCTGGCGGTCGGCCACGGGATCCAGCCCGAGGACCCGCACGGTGCCCCCGTCCGGGCGGAGGAAGCCCTCGCACACCTCGACGGTCGTGGTCTTGCCGGCCCCGTTGGGGCCGAGGAGCGCCATCACCTCACCGCGCGCGAGCGTCAGGTCAAGGCCGGCCACCGCGGCGGTGTCGCCGAACGTCTTGACGAGTCCCTCGACCCGGAGCGCGGGGGAGTCGGTCGGGGAGGTCACCCGTGCATTCTAGGCCGCCGGGATCACCGGAAGCGCAACAGCCCCGGCCACCGGAACATCGCCACCACCACGATCCCCACGGCGACAACCGTCGCGGCCCAGGCCTGCACGGTGACGAACGGGGGCAGCCCCGCACCCGGCGGGAGGGTGAAGCAGGCGAGGACCGCGCTCACCAGCACCACCGGGCGGCGGAACTCCATCCGGGACGCCCACGCCGCCAGGGGGATGAGCGCCCAGAGGACGTACCAGGGTTGGACCACGGGGAAGCACAGGACGATCGCGGCCATGGACACCCCGAGACCGCCGACCGGGTTGATCCGTCCCGACTGGACGGCGAAGAGCATCCGGACGGTGAACGCGCCCGCCAGCACGAGTGCGGCGGTCTGGACCATGACGAGGATCTGGGCGGTGTGGTCTCCCAACCCGAGGAATTGGCCGATCCCCCCCGCGATCACCCCCAGGGCCGTGGGAGGGGACAGCCAGCTCCGCAGCGACGTCGCCGCGCCGAGCTTGGTGATCCAGCCCAGCCCGGACGAGGTCGCCAGCATCGCCACCCCGGTCGTGGCGCCGCTGATCGCCAGCATCACCACGACCGCCCTGGCGGTGGCGAGGTACCCCCCGCCCCACCGGCGGGACAACGCCATCCCGATGAACCCCAGGGCCACCACCGTGGGGAGCTTGACCAACGCCGACCCGGTGACGAGCACGGTCCCCAGCACGAAGAGCAGGACCGGGCGCCTCCCGCTGCCGAGCGAGTCGACGGCACGCAGGGCCAGGACCAGCCCTATCGCCAACAGGCCCATCATGAGCGACTCCGAGTGGATCCCGGAGACCAGGTGGAACAGCACGAGGGGGTTGGCCACGGCGAGCCACAGCGCCGCCACGTCCGACACCCCGCAGTACTCGGCGAGGCGCGGGACGGCCCACCCCAGCATGAGGATGCCGAGCACGGCCACCGCTCGGTGCAGGATCGTCCCCGCCACCACCTCGTCGCCGGTGAGGGAGTGGATGACCTTCTGCACGCCGAGGAAGAGCGGCCCGTACTGGTTGGGGGTGTCTCGCCAGATGTCGGGGACGTTGACCGTCAGCGCGTGCGAGGTCCCGAGGGCCGAGACGGGACCGAGTTCGTACGGGTCCGGCAGGGTGTTGCCGATGGCCCCCTGGGCGAGATAGCTGTAGACGTCCTTGCTGAACATGGGCGGGGCCAACGCGAGGGGCAGGGCCCACGAGGCGATGATCCGGTCGAGCGTGGCCCTGTCGATGCGCCCGCTCAGCCGCCCCCGGAGATCCCTGCCCAGGACGAACGGGGAGAGCAGCAGCCAGCAGAGCGTCACCACGACCATCCCCGTCATGACGACGGTCATCGACGACTGCTGGAGCCGGAGCCAGAGCCCGAACAGCCGCTCGCCGGCCACCGGGTTCTGCAGGACCGGCAGGGCTCCCGCGCCCAGCGCGCCCACGGCCATCGCGACGGTCGCCGTGGTGCCGATCCTCCGGATGCGCCGCAGGCGGGCCATCTCGGCCGACGAGGGGGCCCCGGTGAACCGCTCCTCGGTGTGGAGCCGCGCGGTGACCGATCCGGCACCGCGGCTCGGGAAGGCTCGTGCCACAGGTCACCTCTCGCCGGCCGTGCGGACCCGCCCGGGGGTGGGGGAATATTTCCGTCACACGGGTGTTGCGTAATATCGTGTGGTGCGTCCCACCCGGGGCGCACCGAGCATAGCCGGAAGGGAGAGGCGCATGAGCGTGCAGCACGTCTACGACAGCAGCACACGGCCCGACACCCGTTCGGCCATCCGTGAACTCCTCCTGGAGCGCGGGGCCCTCACCGCCGGCGAGATCGGCGACCATCTGGGTCTCACCGCCGCCGGGGTCCGGCGGCATCTGGACCACCTCGTCGAGTCCGGCGAGGTCGAGACGGTCCGCACCCGCCCCGCGGGCACCCGCGGCCGTCCGGCCAAGGCCTTCCAGGTCACGGCCACGGGACGGAGCACCGCCCGCCACGGGTACGACAACCTGGCGGTCGAGGCCCTCACCGCGCTGCGCCGCGTCGGTGGCTCCGCCGCCGTCGCGGAGTTCGCCCGCGACCGCGTGCGATCGGTGATCGGGCACGTGCGGCCCGCCGAGGGAGCCGGGGACGTCCAGCGCGCGGCGACGGACATCGCCGCGGCCCTGTCCGAGGCGGGGTACGCCTCCTCGGTCGAGGAGGCCGGGACGGGCCTGCAGATCTGCCAGCACCACTGCCCGGTCTGGAACGTCGCCTCGCACTTCCCCGAACTGTGCGAGGCCGAGCAGGAGGTGGTGTCCGAGATCGTGGGCACCCACGTGCAGCGCCTCGCCACCATCGCCGGCGGCAACTGCGCCTGCACCACCAACATCCCGACAGGGATCGTGACCGCGGATGACCTCGCGTCCACGATCCCCGCTGTTGCCGGCGCGGACGCGTCGGCTCCGACCCCCGAAAGGACAGTGCGATGACCATCACCCCAGATCAGGTGACGGCCGACGTCACAGGGCACGAGCCGACCACCGACGAGGAGCGGATCGCCTCACTCGGCCAGTACAACTACGGCTGGCACGATTCGGACAACGCCGGGGCCACCGCCCAGCGCGGCCTCTCGGAGGCCGTGGTCCGTGACATCTCCGCCAAGAAGAGCGAGAGCGCGTGGATGCTGGAGAAGCGTCTCAAGGCGTTGTCCACCTTCTACAAGAAGCCGATGCCCACCTGGGGGTCGGACCTGTCCGGTATCGACTTCGACAACATCAAATACTTCGTCCGGTCCACGGAGAAGCAGGCCACCAGCTGGGAGGACCTGCCCGAGGACATCAAGAACACCTACGACCGGCTCGGCATCCCCGAGGCCGAGAAGCAGCGCCTGGTGGCCGGTGTGGCCGCGCAGTACGAGTCCGAGGTGGTCTATCACCAGATCCGCGAGGACCTGGAGAGCCAGGGCGTCATCTTCATGGACACCGACACCGCGCTCAAGGAGCACCCGGAGTACTTCGAGGAGTACTTCGGCTCGGTGATCCCGGCGGGTGACAACAAATTCTCCGCGCTCAACACCGCCGTGTGGTCGGGAGGCTCGTTCATCTACGTCCCGCCGGGCGTCCAGGTGGACATCCCGCTGCAGGCCTACTTCCGCATCAACACGGAGAACATGGGCCAGTTCGAGCGGACGCTCATCATCGTCGACGAGGGCGCCTACGTGCACTACGTCGAGGGCTGCACCGCGCCGATCTACAAGTCGGACTCGCTGCACTCGGCCGTGGTCGAGATCGTGGTGAAGAAGGGCGGCCGCTGCCGCTACACGACCATCCAGAACTGGTCGAACAACGTCTACAACCTCGTCACCAAGCGCGCCCGCGCCGAGGAGGGCGCCACCATGGAGTGGATCGACGGCAACATCGGGTCCAAGGTGACGATGAAGTACCCCGCCGTGTGGCTCACCGGCGAGTACGCCAAGGGCGAGGTGCTCTCCGTGGCGTTCGCCGGCGAGGGCCAGCACCAGGACACCGGCTCCAAGATGCTGCACCTGGCGCCCAACACGTCCTCGAACATCGTCTCCAAGTCGGTGGCACGAGGGGGAGGGCGGTCCGCGTACCGCGGGCTGGTCCAGATCAACGCCGGCGCCAAGGGCTCCAAGTCCAACGTCGAGTGCGACGCGCTCCTCGTGGACAACATCAGCCGCTCCGACACCTACCCCTACATCGACATCCGCGAGGACGACGTGACCCTGGGGCACGAGGCCACGGTCTCCAAGGTGAGCCAGGACCAGCTGTTCTACCTCATGAGCCGCGGGCTGGCCCAGGACGAGGCCATGGCGATGATCGTCCGAGGATTCGTCGAGCCGATCGCCAAGGAGCTCCCCATGGAGTACGCCCTCGAGCTCAACCGACTGATCGAACTCCAGATGGAAGGATCGGTGGGCTGACCGCCATGACCGACACCACGACACCCGCCACAGGATCCGGCCCGACGCCGGTGACGGACCGCTACGGCATCCCCGTGGACGCCACCAAGGGCGACCAGTTCTCGTCGTTCGACGTGAACGCCTTCGAGGTCCCCAGCCACAAGGACGAGATCTGGCGCTTCACCCCGCTCAAGCGGCTGCGGGGGGTCCACGACGGATCCAACGTCACCGCCACCGGGAGGCTGCTGGTCTCCGTGGCCGACCGCGACGGGCTGACGATCGAGACCGTCACCACCGCCGACCCGCGGGTCGGGGAGGCCGGCGCCCCGCGCGACCGGGCCGCCGCCCAGGCCTACACCTCCGTCGAGGAGGTCACGGTCCTCACCGTGGCCAAGGAGACCGTCCTCGGCGAGCCGGTCTACGTCACGGTCGACGGGCCGGGGGAGGGACGGCTCGCCTACGGCCACTCGCAGATCCGCCTGGAGCCGTTCGCCGACGCCACGGTCGTGGTGGACCAGCGCGGCGGCGGGACGATCTCGGAGAACGTCGAGCTGATCGTCGGCGACTCCGCCCACCTCGAGGTGATCCTCATCCAGGACTGGGACGACGACGCCCTCCACCTGGCCAACCACCACCTGCAGGTCGGCCGGGACGCGACCCTCACCTACACCGCCGTGACGTTCGGCGGAGAGGTGGTGCGGATCGCGCCATTCGCGGGCTTCACTGCACCAGGCGGAACGGTCACGATCAACGGCCTGTACTACGCGGACGACGGCCAGCACATCGAGCACCGGCTCCTGGTGGACCACTCGGTGCCGCATTGCACGTCCCGGATCCTCTACAAGGGCGCGCTGCAGGGCGACGCCACCTCCGCCCTGCCGGACGCCCACACCGTGTGGGTCGGCGACGTCCTCATCCGGGCGGCCGCCGAGGGCACCGACACCTACGAGATGAACCGGAACCTCGTCCTCACCGACGGCGCGCGCGCGGACTCCGTGCCGAACCTGGAGATCGAGACCGGGGAGATCGCCGGCGCCGGGCACGCCAGCGCCGTCGGCCGCTTTGACGAGGAGCACCTGTTCTACCTCATGTCCCGCGGCATCCCCGAGGACGTCGCCCGGCGCCTGGTGGTCCGTGGGTTCTTCGGCGAGGTGATCAACCGCATCGGCGTGCCCGAGGTCCGCGAGCGGATCACCGAGGCCGTCGAGCTCGAGCTGCAGTCCTCCGGCATCTGACCGCGGCCCTCACCCAGAGACCACCCCAGAAGACTTCAGAAGGAATGCGAGCACAACAATGACCATCCTCGAGATCAAGGGCCTCACCGCCCGCGTCGCCGCGACCGACGCCTCCGCCGAGACCGTCGACATCCTCAAGGGCGTCGACCTGACCATCGAGTCGGGCCAGACCCACGCCATCATGGGCCCCAACGGCTCGGGCAAGTCGACCCTCGCCTACGTGATCGCCGGCCACCCCAAGTACGAGGTCACCGGCGGCACCGTCACCCTCGACGGCGAGGACGTCCTGTCCATGGAGGTCGACGAGCGGGCCCGCGCCGGCCTGTTCCTGGCCATGCAGTACCCCACCGAGATCCCCGGGGTCTCCACCGCCAACTTCCTGCGCACCGCGGCCACCGCCGTGCGGGGCGAGGCGCCCAAGCTGCGGCACTGGGTCAAGGAGGTCAAGGAGGCCATGGCCGACCTCGACTTCGACCCGGCCTTCTCTGAGCGCAGCGTCAACGAGGGCTTCTCCGGCGGCGAGAAGAAGCGCCACGAGATCCTCCAGCTGGACCTGCTCAAGCCCAGGATCGCCGTGCTGGACGAGACGGACTCCGGCCTGGACGTGGACGCGCTCCGCGTGGTGTCGGAGGGCGTCAACCGCTACAAGGCCGAGGAGAACGGCGGGATCCTGCTCATCACGCACTACACGCGGATCCTGCGGTACATCACGCCCGACCGGGTCCACGTCTTTGTGGACGGCCGGATCGCCGCGTCCGGCGGCGCCGAGCTGGCCGACGAGCTCGAGGCCCACGGGTACGAGAAGTACCTCGAGCACACGAACGCCTGATCAGACGGCTGGGAGAACATGACCTCGACCCTCGACCTCACCGCCATCCGCTCGGATTTCCCGATCCTGCAGCGGACGGTCCGTGACGGCAAGCCCCTGGTCTACCTGGACTCGGGGGCCACCTCGCAACGGCCGCTGCCGGTACTCGACGCGGAGCGCGACTTCCTGCTGCACTCCAACGCCGCCGTCCACCGGGGGGCGCACCAGCTCGCCGAGGAGGCGACGGACGCCTACGAGGGCGCACGGGCGGACATCGCGCGGTTCGTGGGGGCCGGGGTCGACGAGCTGGTCTTCACCAAGAACGCCACCGAGGCCCTCAACCTGGTCGCCTTCGCGCTCGGCGACGAGCGCTTCGGCGAGTACGCCGTCGGGCCCGGGGACGAGGTCGTGATCAGCGAGCTCGAGCACCACGCCAACCTGGTGCCGTGGCAGGAGCTGTGCCGGCGCACCGGGGCCACCCTGCGCTGGTACGGGATCACCGACGAGGGCCGCATCGACCTCGACTCGCTCGAGCTCACCGACGCGGTCAAGGTCATCGCGCTGACCCACCAGTCCAACGTCACCGGCGCGGTGACGGACGTGGCGCGGGTGGTGGACGCCGCCCGCGCGGTGGGCGCGCTGGTCGTGCTGGACGCCTGCCAGTCGGTCCCGCACCTGGCGGTGGACTTCCGCGGGCTGGGCGTCGACTTTGCCGCGTTCTCGGGCCACAAGATGCTCGGCCCCACGGGGATCGGCGTCCTCTACGGGCGTCGTGACCTCCTGCTCGCCATGCCCCCGGTGCTCACCGGGGGGTCCATGATCGCGACCGTGACCATGGAGGCGTCCACCTACGCGGATCCCCCGCAGCGGTTCGAGGCCGGCGTGCCGATGGTGTCCCAGGCCGTGGGGCTGGCCGCCGCGGTCCGCTACCTCGAGGCCGTGGGCATGGAGACCATCGCCCGGCACGAGCAGGAGCTCACCGCGGCCACGCTGGAGGCGCTGGCCGAGATCCCCGGCATCAGGATCGTCGGCCCCACGGACACGGTCGCGCGGGGCGGCGCCGTCTCCTTTGTGGTGGACGGCATCCACGCGCACGACGTGAGCCAGGTGCTGGACGACGACGGGGTGGCGGTGCGGGTGGGGCACCACTGCGCGTGGCCGCTGCACCGCCGGCTCGGCGTGCAGTCCACGGTGCGGGCCTCGTTCGCGCTGTACAACACGCTCGACGAGGTGGAGGTCCTGGCGCGGTCGCTGCGCCGGGCGCAGGAGTTCTTCGGCATGGGAGGTGGGCGTCCGTGAAGTTGGAGCAGATGTACCAGGAGGTGATCCTGGACCACTACCGGCACCCGCACCACAGCGGGCTCCGCGAGCCCTTCGGGGCCGAGGTGCACCACGTCAACCCGACGTGTGGCGACGAGCTGACCCTCCGGCTGCAGCTCTCGGAGGACAAGTCCACCGTGGCGGACGTCTCCTACGACGCGCAGGGCTGTTCCATCAGCCAGGCCTCGACCTCGATGATGGCCGACCTGATCGTCGGCCGCCCGGTGTCCGAGTCCCTGCGGGCCTACGAGGCGTTCCACGAGATGATCTCCTCCCGCGGGCAGCACGAGGGCGACGAGGAGATCCTCGACGACGCCGTGGCGCTGTCCGGCGTGTCCCGCTACCCGGCGCGCGTCAAATGCGCGCTGCTGGGCTGGATGGCCTACCGGGACGCCCTCGGGCGCCAGACCGAACCCCCTCAGGAGTGATGTGACATGACCGACCAGATGACCCCGCCCAACGATCCCACCGTCGACGACCCGTCGCAGGACCAGACCCCGGCGGGCACCGTGTACAACGGCGAGTTTCGGCCCGACCCCAACCGCCCCGAGCAGTCGGAGGAGGATCTCGCGCTGGTCGCCGACCTCGAGGAGGCCATGCGCGACGTGGTGGACCCCGAGCTGGGGATCAACGTGGTGGACCTCGGGCTGGTCTACGACATCTGGGTGCGCCCGGGGGAGACGGAGGGCTCGACCATCGCCCGCGTCGACATGACCCTCACCTCCGCGGCGTGCCCGCTGACCGACGTGATCGAGGACCAGGCCCGCAGCGCGACGATCGGCGCCGACCTCGTCAACGACCTCGAGCTCAACTGGGTCTGGATGCCCCCGTGGGGCCCGCAGATGATCACCGACGACGGCCGGGAGCAGCTCCGGGCCATCGGGTTCACCGTCTAACCCGCCTCCGGGAGGTCCGGTGCGGCGGGGCCGGCAGGGCCAGCGGGGCCGGCGGGGCGCGGCTCCGGTCTCAGGACCGCCGCGACCATGCCGGCCTTGCCGCGCGCGGGCATGCTCACCCACATTCCCCACATCGCCCGGGCCACCTGGTACGACGGGCTCGCCCCGTCGAGGAACCACCTCTGGCGTCGGCCGTCGAGCCGACCGAACGCGCCGAACAGCTGGCGGAGCGTCCGGTCGTCGGCCCGGAGCAGGGCCCGCAGGCCGACCCCGTGCAGTGCGGTGCTCGCCGGCGAGCGGGGCTCCGGGATCGGGAACCCGGACACCAGGGCGTACACCGCCGCCGGGACCGCCTCGAGCATGGCGGCGATCGAGTAGCCGGTCGCCGCGTGGCCGTGTCCGCCCGCGGTGCCGAACGCCTCGATCCGTGGATCGTCGGCCACCGGGGGTCGCGGCGTGAGCGGGATCCGCACCCGCTCCACCGCCAGCGGCGCGGCGAGGGCCGACCCGGCGACCCCGCGGCGCAGCAGCCTCGAGCGCAGTCGGGCTTCCAGTACCGCGGGATCCGGGGCGGGCTGCCCGGCCAGACACGTCTCCTCCAGCAGGACCCGGTCGGCGTCCAGGGGGATGGCGTACAGGAACGTGGGGCCCGCCTCGTCGTCGTCGTGATCCGTCCGCCAGTCCATGAACAGCGCCGGGTCGCCGCCGAGGGCGGGGGCGGCGTCCGCGGCGGACAGCACGATCCCGTACGCCGTCTGGAGGGGCCCGCGGTGGCCCGGTCCGCCGGCCCCGCGGCAGTCCACAACCCGGTGCGCCCGGTGCAGGAGGTCGGGGAGCCGGGAATCGTCCACCGCGGCCGTCTCGACCGTCACCCCGGCCCCCAGCGGGAGGGCCTCGCGCAACGCGGAGTTGTCGACGATGCCGTAGACCCGGTCCAGGACGGTGCGGCCGGGGGAGTAGTGCACGGGCCCGCGCACCGTGTGCGCCAGGACGTCGACGCCGCAGGCGTCCCGGGCGAGCCACGGCGGGAGCTGGTCGGCCCACAGGGTCAGGGTCTGCCGCCACGGCGCGTCGGGCCGGGGGTCGATCGCCAGCCCCGTCAGACCCGATGCCGCGCAGCGGGAGGCGAGCGCGCGGCCCGCCGGCCCGAGGCCGACGACAGCGACGTCGTAGAGACCGCCCCCCGTAGTATCCATCGGAGTCGACAGTACCGCCGAGACGAGGAGAGCGACGTGCCCGGAGCGTTCTATCAGCAGGTGGACGAGGGCCGCTTCGAGTCCTCGCCGCTGACGGCGGGGCCGTGGTCGCCGGACTCCCAGCACGCCGGCCCGCCGAGCGCGGTGCTGGTGCGGGCGATGGAGCGGTTCGAGCGCCGGCCCGAGATGCGGCTGGCCCGGGTCTCGGTGGACGTCCTGGGGCCGGTCCCGGTGGCGCCGCTCGAGATCGACGTCCGCGTGATCCGTCCCGGGCGCAGCGTGGAGCTGCTCGAGGCCACGGCGTCCTGCGGCGGCCGGCCCGCGCTGGTTGCCCGCGGGTGGCGGATGCGGACCACGCCGGAGGACTTCCCCGTGCACGGCGGGCACGCCGGCCCGGCCGTCCCGGCGGCGCCCCGCGAGCGCGGCCCCATGATGTCCTTCGCCCACGGCGACGGCTACCTGTCCGTGGTGGACTTCTCCTTTGACGCCGGCAGCGGCGACGAGCTGGGGTCGGCCGCGGCGTGGGGGCGGAGCCGGATCGACCTGGTCGAGGGGGAGTCCATGACCGGCTGGCAGCACACGGTGCTGGTGGCCGACTCCGCCAGCGGGATCTCCCTGGCCACGGACCCGCTGACGTACCCGGCGGTCAACTGCGACCTGGTGGTGTCTCTGCACCGCGAGCCCGAACCGGGCTGGGTCCACCTGGACTCCGAGACGGTGGGCGGGCCCGGCGGCGGCGTCCTCACCGACACGCTCCTGTCCGACGACCGGGGGCGGATCGGCCGCAGCGTGCAGAACCTGTACGGCCGGCGCGCCGGCTGACGACGGCCCCGCGCCGCCTCCCGGGCTTGCGCTGCCGGTATGCACGCCTCGGCCAGACCCGCGCTGCCTCTCGGGCTTGTGCTGCCTGTATGCACGCCTCGGCCGGACCCGCGCTGGGGGAATGGACCACAGAGGCCGCGTAAGCCGAGGGGGCAGCGCAACCCAGCGGGTCACGCTGCCTCTCTGCCCGCCTGAGCCCGCCGCCCCGCTGCCCCGTGCACCCGCTGCCCGGCGCATCCGGGCCTACGCGGCCGGAGACCCACGTCACCGGAGTCGCCGGGGGCGTCGCGCCGCCGGTAGAGTGGCTGGTCGGCCCTATTCCCCTTGAGCAGCAGACGAGGTACCCGCGCACGTGATCACCATCGACGACCTGGAGGTGCGCGCCGGCGTGCGCACCCTGCTCCACATGGACGGGTCCTCGTTGCGGGTCCAGCCCGGCGACCGGATCGGCCTGGTGGGACGTAACGGCGCGGGTAAGACGACGACGATGCGGATCCTCGCCGGCGAGGGTGAGCCCTACGCGGGCAAGATCATCCGGACCAGCGAGCTGGGGTATCTGCCGCAGGACCCGCGCGAGGGCAACATGGATCAGCTCGCGCGCAGCCGGGTCCTGTCGGCCCGCGGGTTGGACGTGCTCATGGCCGACATGACCGAGGCGCAGACCCAGATGGTCGAGGCTCCAGACGACAAGGCCATGGACAAGGCCGTGCG
>NZ_CALMYY010000105.1 GCF_937873725.1 uncultured Dietzia sp. | reverse complement strand
GAGAACGGTGCTCATGGCGGGTCAGGCTAGCGGGTCACGGTGGGCGGCCCCCGGCCCGGACCGGCTCAGCTCGGCAGGTCGTGCTCGTCGAAGGCGTCCAGGAGCGCGTTGAGCGCCGGCACCGCCGCCGAGAGGGTGTCCCGGTGCTCCGGGGACAGCCGGGACAGGTGCTCGGCGAAGTCCCGGTCGCGGGCGTCGAGGACCTGGTTGATCCGGGCGCGGCCCAGGTCCGTCAGGCTCACGCACACTCCCCGGCGGTCCGACTCGGCCGGCACGCGCTCGACGTATCCCATGGCCTCGATGACGGTCACCGAGTTGCTGGTCGTGGGAACCCGGACGTTCTCCAACCGGGCCAGGTCGGTCATGCGGAGCCGGCCGTAGCGGGCCAGCGTGTAGAGCATGGACGTCTGAGCTCGGCTCAAGGCGTACTGCGTGTTCTGCCGCCGGACCAGCAGATCGAGCCGGAGAAGGATGGGTCGGAACTCCGTCTCCAGGCCCTGCTGCCTCTCGGTCGCCGAAATGTCTGCCGTGTTCACATTCATGGTGTTCCCCCCTTGGTGCACGCGTCCCCCACAGTCGCGTGGGACAAGTGTAAGCACATTCTTCAACGGGAGTGGGGCGCTCTCCCGGTTCCCGGCGGCCGGATCCTGGTACACACTGGGGCCATGGTTCTGCATCACCGCATATCGGGCTCCGGTCCCACCGTCGTGCTGATCCACGGGGTGTGTCACCGCTCCCACGCCTGGGATGCCGTGGTCCCGCTGCTGACGGACCGTTTCCGGGTGGTGGTGGTGGACCTTCCCGGGCACGGGGAGTCGGCGGATCTCCCCGACGCCGGGGACGTGCTCGAGTACATGGTGGGCCGTGTCGCCGAGCTCATCGACGCGGTGGTGCCCGAGGGGGAGCGGCCGCACCTCGCCGGCAACTCCCTCGGGGGCTTCCTCGCGCTGGAGCTGGGGGCCCGCGGTCTGGCGAGCAGCGTCACGGCGCTCTCGCCCGCCGGGTTCTTCCGCTCCCACGCCGACTGGCGGTACACCGTGTCGGTGTTCCACGGCCTTCGTCGCGCGGCCGGGACTCTCGGCCGCCATCTCCCGGCGGTCTCGGAGAGGGCGGTGGGCCGAGCGGTGATGATGGGCGTGTTCTGCGCCAGGCCGTGGCGGTACCCGGCGGAGGCGGCGGCGATCGACGGCGAGGCGATCGTGAACAACACGGTCCTCGACCGGGCCGACCGCGCCGCGTTCGTCTTCTCCGCGCCGGTGGACGAGCAGCTGCCCGTCACCATCCGCTGGGGACGGTTCGACCTCGTCCTCCCCGTGGGGCAGGCCGGGCTCGCCTCCCGACTGTTCCCGCAGGCGCAGGTGGAGATCACGGCCGACGGCCACGTGCCGATGTCCGACGACCCGGACGGGGTGGCCGCGTCCATCGCGGCGTGCGCCGACCGCGGGTCGGCGTACGCGGAGCGACTGTCGGCGCCGCACCGGTGAACCCGGGCGGCTGGCGCTACAGTCGTCGTGTCAACCCTCTATCTCGGATCGTCCGGCACGTTCCTGCCGGTGAAGGGAAGGATCTCGCATGGCTTCGGTGACCTTCGAGAACGTGTCCATCATCTACCCGGGCGCCGCGCGGCGCAGCGTGGATAGGCTCGACCTGGAGATCGCCGACGGCGAGTTCCTGGTCCTGGTCGGGCCGTCCGGCTGCGGCAAGTCCACGACCCTCCGCGCCCTGGCCGGACTGGAGGACGTGGCGGCCGGGCGCATCCTCATCGGCGACAAGGACGTCACCGGCTCCGAGCCCAAGGACCGGGACATCGCGATGGTGTTCCAGAACTACGCGCTGTACCCGCACTACACGGTGCGGGAGAACATGGGCTTCGCGCTCAAGCTGGCCAAGGCCTCCAAGAAGGAGATCGCCGAACGGGTGGACCGGGCGGCGGAGATGCTCGATCTCTCGGACTTCCTCGACCGCAAGCCCAAGGAGCTCTCCGGTGGCCAGCGGCAGCGCGTGGCCATGGGGCGCGCGATCGTGCGGAACCCGCAGGTCTTCCTCATGGACGAGCCGCTGTCCAACCTGGACGCCAAGCTCCGCGTGGCGACCCGCGCCCAGATCGCCAAGCTGCAGCGTGACCTGCACACCACCATGATCTACGTGACCCACGACCAGGTGGAGGCCATGACCATGGGTGACCGGGTCGCGGTCCTCAAGGACGGGATCCTCCAGCAGGTCGACACGCCCCGCGAGCTCTACCACAACCCGGTCAACGCGTTCGTCGCCGGATTCATCGGATCGCCCTCCATGAACCTCTTCGACGCGCCCGTCGCCGACGGCAGGGTCGACCTCGAGGGGTTCGGGGAGATCGTGCCGTCCGGTGCGGGATCGAGGGTCACCGTGGGGGTGAGGCCCGAACACCTTCGGCTCGCCACGGACGGGGACGGACTGCGGGTCACCGTCGACCTGGTCGAGGAGCTGGGCGCGGACAGCTACCTGCACTGCTCCACGGGGGACGGGCACCCGGTTGTCTACCGCGCGGAGTCCGCCGACCACCCGAGGAAGGGCGAGACCATGAACCTCGCGGCGCTCGACGGCGAGGTGCGGTTCTTCGACGTGGACTCGGGGCTGCGCCTGCGGTGACGGGCGTGGCGGCGCGGCTACAACATCTGTTGTTGCTAGAGTGCCCTGTGTGACCTTGCTCTCGGTGCCCGTAGTGGCGCGGGGGCGACGGGGATCCGGCGGACGGACCGCACATGGTCCGGCACCACGGCCCCCGGGTGGGTTACGCTCAGCAGGCCCTCAGTGAGACCCGCGTCACAGCGGTCACGGGATCACTGGTCGTCGGCGGACGCCGGCGGGAGCAGAGACATCACGGCGAGACACAACAGTAGGAGAGAGCGCATGGCCGTTCACGGCAGGTTCCTCAAGGCGGCGGCGGCCGCGTCCATCATCGCGGTGGTAGCCGCGGGTTGTTCCTCGGGCGGCGGGGAGGACGGCGAGCAGGCGGACGCCGGCACCTCCGGCGTCGGCCCGATCACCTTCGCGATGGGCAAGAACGACACGGACAAGCTCCGCCCCGTCATCGAGCAGTGGAATGCGGAGCACCCCGACCAGGTGGTGACCCTCCACGAGCTCGCCGGTGAGGCCGACGCCCAGCGCGACACGCTGGTCCAGTCCCTCCAGACCCAGAGCGGTGAGTACGACGCGTTCGCGCTCGACGTCACCGACACCGCGTACTTCGCGGCCAACGGCTGGCTGCAGCCGATCCAGGGCGACACCGAGGTCGACACGAGCGGGCTGATCGAGGCCGCCGTCGACTCCGCCACCTACAACGGCACCCTCTACGCCGTGCCGCAGAACACCAACGCGCAGCTCCTCTACTACCGCACGGACCTCCAGCCGGAGGCCCCCGCCAACTGGGGCGCCCTGGTCGACTCCTGCAAGGTCGCGGCCGAGGCCGCGATCGACTGCCTCAACCTGCAGCTCAAGCAGTACGAGGGGCTCACGGTGGCCGCCACCCAGTTCATCCACAGCTGGGGCGGTCAGGTCGTCGGCTCCGACGGCAAGACCCCGGAGCTCGACACGCCGGAGGCCAAGGCCGGCATGACCGCGCTGGTCGACGGCTACAAGAGCGACATCATCTCCATGAAGTCGGACGGCTTCACGGAGGAGGAGACCGCGCAGGCGTTCCTCGGCGGTCGCAGCCTCTACGCCTACAACTGGCCGTACATGTACGAGTCGGGCCAGACCGATCCCACCTCGCAGGTGCAGGGCAAGTTCAACGTGGCCCCGATCCTCGGCCCGGACGGCGCGGGCAGGTCGACCCTCGGCGGATACAACAACGCGATCAACGTGTTCTCCGAGAACAAGGCGACGGTCAAGGCGTTCCTCGAGTTCATCATCTCCGAGGACGTGCAGATGGGCTTCGCGCAGGAGTCCTTCCCGCCGGTGCTGGCCTCGATCTACGACGACGAGGCGCTCCAGCAGGAGTTCCCGTACATGACGGCGCTCAAGGCGGCGCTCGAGAACGCGCAGCCGCGCCCGGTCACCCCGTTCTACCCGGCGGTCTCCAAGGCCATCCAGGACAACACGTTCGCCGCGCTGAAGGACCAGAAGACCGTCGAGCAGGCGCTCACGGACATGAGCGCCGCGATCCAGCAGGCCCAGTAAGCAGGGGGCGGTCACACTAGGTCGGGGACACCAGGTTTCCGACATGGCGCCGATGGGCCCCGGGTAACATTCCCGGGGCCCATCGGCGCCGGTGGTGAGGGCGGGCGAGATCCGGCGAGGAGCTGCAGAGATGACGACGACCGAGAAGTCCCCGGCGCCACTGGTCGGGAAGAGGTTCGACTGGCGACCGGTGTGGATGGTCGGCCCCGCGCTCGCCATCCTGGCGGTGGTGATCGGCTACCCGATCGTGCGGGCCCTCTACCTGTCCCTCATGGCGGACCGGGGGCTTGACCCGGCCACGGGGATGTTCTCCGCCGGGGGCTTCGCCGGCATCCAGCACTACCTCTACTGGCTCACCCAGTCGTGCCCCGCGCCCGGCGGTGACGGCACGGTCACCTGCCCGCCGGGCGTCTCGGCGACCGACTTCTGGCCGGCCATGGGCAACACCATGCTCTTCACCGTCACCACCGTCTCGCTCGAGACCGTCCTCGGCTTCGCCATGGCCGTGGTCATGGGCAAGAGCATCTGGGGCCGCTCGCTCCTGCGGGCCGCCGTGCTGGTCCCGTGGGCGATCCCGACCGCGGTCACCGCCAAGCTGTGGGCGTTCATCTTCGCCGACCAGGGGATCGCCAACAAGCTCCTCGGAGCCGACATCGCCTGGACCACCGACCCCTTCTACGCCCGTATCGCGATCATCATCGCGGACACGTGGAAGACCGCGCCGTTCATGGCCCTGCTCATCCTCGCCGGCCTGCAGATGATCCCGGGCGACGTCTACGAGGCGGCCCGGGTCGACGGGGCGTCCCGCTGGCAGCAGTTCACCAGGATCACCCTCCCGCTGGTCCGGCCGGCGCTCATGGTGGCGATCCTGTTCCGCACCCTGGACGCGCTGCGCATGTACGACCTGCCCGTGATCCTCGTGTCCGCCAACTCGAACTCGCCCACGGCCACCGTGTCGATGCTCGTGGTCAACGAGATGCGGATGGGCAACTTCAACAGCGCCTCCGCGATCTCGACGCTGGTGTTCCTACTGATCTTCGCCGTCGCGTTCATCATGGTGAAGTTCCTCGGCGCCAACGTCGTCGAGGATCGCACCGGCAAGAAGGAGGAGATCCGGTGAGTCACCGAGCGCCTGAACCGACCACCTCGTCCATCCGGCCGGGGACCACCTCGTCGTCGTCGTCCCGTCCCGCCGCCGCGACCACGGACAACGACGACCTCCGCCCGCCCCGCAAGCCCCTCGGCCGCACGATCGGCACCTACCTCGGGGCCGTGGTGATCCTGGTCTGGGGGCTGGCGCCGTTCTACTGGATGCTCGTCACGGCGTTCCGCGACAACAGGTTCGCGTTCTCCGCCAACCCGCTGCCGTCCCACGTCACCCTGGACAACTTCGGGGAGGCGCTGTCCACGTCAACGGGCAACGACTTCCTGGGCGCGATCATCAACTCGCTCATCATCGGCGCGGTCACCACGGCCGTCGCGTTGCTGTTCGGGGTGTTCACCGCCTACGCGCTCGCCCGCGTGGACTTCCGCGGCAAGTTCCTGGTCACGGGCATCATCCTGGCGGCGTCGATGTTCCCCGGTGTCGCGCTGGTGACCCCGCTGTTCCAGCTCTTCACCGACATCGGCTGGATCGGCACCTACCAGGCGCTCATCATCCCCAACATCTCGTTCGCGCTGCCGCTGACGATCTACACGCTCACCTCGTTCTTCAACGACCTGCCGTGGGAGCTGGAGGAGGCCGCGCGGGTCGACGGCGCCTCCCGCGGGCAGGCGTTCATCAAGATCATCCTGCCGCTCGCCGCGCCGGCGCTGTTCACCACGGCCATCCTGGCGTTCATCATCACGTGGAACGAGTTCCTGCTCTCGCAGCAGCTGTCCACCTCCGCGACCGAGCCGGTCACCGTGGCCATCGCCCGCTTCGCCGGCGTCAATCCCTACACCCCGCCGTACGCGGCGATCATGGCGGCGGGCGCGCTCGTGACGGTGCCGCTGGTGGTCATGGTGCTGATCTTCCAGCGCCGCATCGTCTCCGGCCTCACCGCCGGCGGCCTCAAGAGCTGATCCGCCGTGGCACGCAGCGGTGGCGACGCGCTGGGCACCCGGCAGCGGCTGGAGGTGCTCGGGGGGTTCGTCGGGTTCTTCACCGTGCTCGCGCTGGTCAACGCCGTCGGCCTGATCGCGGTGGGCCGGCCGTCGATGCTCGCCTCGTTATTGCTGCTGCTGATGATGGCGGCGTCCTGGTACACCTTCCGCGCGTGGCGGCGGGCCGATCGCGCGGTGCGCCGGGGCTGATCCCTCCAAAGCCCGCAACCCCGCCCCTCCGGAATCCGCTACCCCGCCCCCTTCGAAATCCGCTACTCCGCTGCACGGTTCGCTGCCGGCAAGCGGATAGCGAACCGTGCAGCGGAGTAGCGGATTTCGGGGGCGGGTCGGCGGCGGGTCGGCGGCGGGTCGGGGGGCGGGCGGGTCGGGCGTCAGCGGCCGTCGCGCCAGGCCACCAGCGACTCCACCAGCTCCAGGGGGTAGTCGGGACCGTTCAGGCCCACGGTGAACAGCGTGACGCCCTCGGCCAGCAGGGCGTCCGCCCTCCGCCGCGCCTCGTCGGCGGAGCCGGAACCGCCGAGATCGGTGGAGCGCTCGATCTCGCCGGGGTCGCGGCCCAGGTCCGCGCAGTGCCGGGCGAGCACCCCGGACTTGTGCCGGTAGGTCTCCACGTCCATGAACGAGTGCCAGATGTCGGCGTGCCGGGCGACGTGCCGGAGCGTCTTACGCTCACCGCCGCCCCCGAGCAGGACCGGGATGTCCCGCGTCGGGGCGGGGTTCAGGCGGGCCAGGCGCTGACCGATGCGCTCGAGTGAGTCCCCGAGGTCGTCGAGCCGGGAACCCGCGGTGCCGAAGTCGTACCCGTATTCGGTGTAGTCCCGCTCGTACCAGCCGCTCCCGAGCCCGAGGATGAGGCGCCCGCCGGAGATGTGGTCGACGGTCCGGGCCATGTCGGCGAGCAGGTCGGGGTTGCGGTAGGTGTTGCACGTGACCAGGGCGCCGATCTCCACGCGCTCGGTCTGCTCGGCCCAGGCGGCGAGCATGGTCCAGCACTCGAAATGGGCGCCGTCGGGATCGCCGTAGAGCGGGAAGAAGTGGTCCCAGTTGAAGACCACGTCCACGCCCGCGTCCTCGGAGCGCCGCACGGCATCGCGCAGGAGGCTGTAGTCGGGGGAGTGCTGGGGTTGGAGCTGGACTGCGATCCGGACCGGGCGCGCGGGAGTCGACGTCATCTCCCCATTGTGGGGCCTGGCGCCTGCCCGCGCACCCCCTCGGGCCCCGGGTTAGGTCGACATCTCGCAGGGATTTCCCTCGAATCTCCTGCGAGATGTCGACCAAACGGGAGGGGGGTCAGCGGGGGTCGTCGCGCTCGAGGAGGAACCAGAAATGCTCGCCGTCGCGCACGGTGCCGCGGCCGTTCATCACGGCCAGGAGGGTGACCGGCCGACCGTCCGCGCCGGAGTCGACGACGGCGAAGTGGTCGATCACCGGCAACCGGTCGTACACCATCGACGCACACGGGCGACCGCGGAACGAGACCTCCCACAGGGACGCCCCGCCCCCGCCGGTCGCCGAGGTGTCCGGCACGACCTCGCCGGAGTCGTCGGTGACGAGGATCGGGTCCACCTTGCGGGGATCGCGGAAATCCTTGCCCCACCAGCGCATCCCGCCCAGCATGCCGAACATGGGATGACCGGTGTCCAGCCCGGTGCCCCGCCAGCGGCTGCCGGCGATGTCGCCGACGCGGGCGGGTTCGAGCGAGTCCCACAGCGTCGACACCCGCTCCGACGGCACCGCGTCGAGGGACCGGATCGCTGCCAGTTCCTCCGCGGCGGTGGAGGCGCTCACAGCCCGTAGGTCTTCCCGATGATGTCCCGCTGGACCTCGTTGGTGCCGCCGTAGATGGTGGACACGACCGCCTGGCGGACCAGCCGCTCCATGCCGTACTCGGTGGCGTACCCGTATCCGCCCATGGACTGCATGCACTCGAGCGTCACACGCTTGCTCAGCTCGGTCGCCTTGAGCTTGGCCATGGAGGCCTCCCGCGGGAACAGGGCCGTGGGGTCGGAGTCGTCGACCTTCTTCGCCACCGCGTAGACGAGCAGGCGGGTGGCCTCGATCTCGGTGGCCAGGTCGGCCATGCGGTGGCGGATGACCTGGAAGGAGCCGATGGGCCGGCCGAACTGCTCGCGCTCGCGGACGAACTTCAGGCAGTCGTCGAAGGCGCGCTGGGCCACGCCGAGTTGCATGGCGGCCAGGATGAGCCGCTCCGTGTTGAGGCCGGTCATGAGCTGCTTCCAGCCGCCGCCCACCTCGCCGATCACGGAGTCCGCGGGCAGGCGGACGTCGGTGAAGTAGAGGTCGTTGACCTCCTTCCCGCCCATGGTCTCGATGCCGGTGATCTGCAGGCCGGCGACGTCGGCGGGGACGTCGAACATGGTGATGCCCTCGTGCTTGGCGCCCGAGGAGTCGGTCCGCGCCACCAGGAGGATGCGGTCGGCGAAGTGCGCGTTGGAGCACCAGGTCTTCTGCCCGGTGATCACCCAGTCGTCGCCGTCGCGCTCGGCCTTGCAGCGCAGGGCCGCGACGTCCGATCCCGCGCCGGGCTCGGACATGGAGATGGAGAGCGTCCCCCCGTTGACGACCAGCTCGAGGGCGCGCCGGCGCTGTTCCTCCGAGCCGAACTTCTGGTACGCCGCGGCCGTGATGAGGGTGGGGCCGATCCCGCCGATGGGAGCGAGGCCGCGCAGGGAGTGTTCGAGCAGCAGGCAGAGTTCGACCGCTCCGGCGTCGGAACCGCCGTACTCCTCCGGGACGGTCAGTCCGAGCCAGCCGAGCTCGGCCATCTTGGCGTAGACCGCCGGCGAATGCGTGCCGCCCTCGGTGGTGAGCTCGCGCCGCTTCTCTACGCTGCCGACCTCGCGCGCGCAGAAGTCGTCGATGGACCGGGCGAAGTCGCGCTGCTCGTCGGTGAGGATGTCGAACACTTCTGGCCTCGTGTTTCTGTCGGGGTGTGGGGACCACGGGGTATCGGTACCGTGGGAAGTGGACTAGTGTGGCCCGTATCACGTTACGTTACATCAGATATATGTGATCTGAAACGAGAGGACGTCAGATGACCACCACAGAGCCGGGGACCACGGGGCCGAGCAAGACCGGACCCACCTTCGCCAGTCTGGACCCCCGCGACGGAACCGTCCTGGCGGAGTACCCGATCGCCGGACCGGAGGAGGTGGCGCTCGCCGTGGAGCGGGCCCGCGCCGCCGCCCGCTGGTGGGCGACCCAGGGCCCGCGCGGGCGGAGGGAGTGGCTGCTCGAGTACAAGCGCGCCATCTCCTCCCGCGCCGAGGAACTGGCCGCGCTCATCTCGGCCGAGACCGGGAAGCCGGACGAGGACGCGACGCTCGAGGTCATGCTCGCCGTGGGCCACCTGGAATGGGCGGCCAAGAACGCCGACAAGGTGCTGCGGCGCCGCGCGGTGTCCGCCGGGTTGCTCATGAGCAACCAGGCCGCCTACGTCGAGTACCAGCCCTACGGCGTGGTCGGGGCGATCGGGCCGTGGAACTACCCCGTCTTCACGCCGATGGGCACGCTGTCCTACGCGATGGCGGCCGGCAACGCGGTCGTGTTCAAGCCCAGTGAGCTCACGCCCGGGGTCGGCGTCTGGCTCGCGGAGGTCTGGGACTCGCTCGGCGCCTCGCAGCCGCTCATCCAGACCATCACCGGTGACGGGTCGACGGGCAACGCCCTGTGCAGGGCCGACGTGGACAAGCTCGCGTTCACCGGCTCGGCCGCGACGGGCCGCAAGGTCATGGCCGCCTGCGCCGAGACGCTGACCCCGGTCGTGATCGAGGGCGGCGGCAAGGACGCACTGCTCGTCGACAAGGACGCGAACCTGGACGCGGCCGCCGACCAGGCCGTGTTCGGCGCGATGGGCAACGCCGGCCAGACCTGCGCGGGCGTCGAGCGGATCTACGTTCACCAGGACGTCCGGGACGCGTTCGTCCACAAGTTCACCGCCAAGGTCAAGGCGCTGCGGCCCGGCACCTCGATCACCTCCAGCTACGGGCCCATGACCCTGCCCACGCAGGTCGACGTGGTCCGACGCCACGTCAAGGACGCGCTCGCCCGGGGCGGGAAGGCGGTCGTCGGTGGCGAGGAGTCGGTCGGGGACAGCGTGGTCGAGCCGATCGTCCTGGTCGACGTCCCCGAGGACTCCGCGGCGATCACCGAGGAGACGTTCGGCCCGACCGTCGTGATCAACTCGGTCGTCGATCTGGAGGAGGCCGTCGAGAAGGCCAACGCCAGCAGCTACGGCCTCGGCGGCGCCATCTTCACCGGCAACCGCAAGCGCGGCCTGGCCCTGGCGGAGAAGCTCGACGTGGGCATGGTGTCGGTCAACGCGTTCCTCGCCTTCGCCGGCATCCCCGCCCTGCCGTTCGGGGGGTCGGGAGACTCGGGCTTCGGCCGGATCCACGGCGCGGACGGGCTCCGCGAGTTCGCCCGGCCCAAGGCCATCACCGCGCAGAAGTTCACGGCCCCGCTCAACCTCATGACCATGACCCGCAAGCCGCGCGACGTGAGGATCGTCAAGTGGATGCTCGCCAACGTCCAGGCGAGGATGTGAGGTGAGATGACCGCGACCGCTCCCGGGACGACCCGGGACACGACGACGACGAGGCCGGCCGATGCCGGGCGGCGGACCCTGCCCGGGGTGTTCGGACCGATCCCGTCCGACCTCGTCGTCGACGCCGACACGGAGCACCCGCTCACCGCCGATGTCCCGCTCAAGCCCGGACGCTGGTACTGGCGCGACCTCATCGCGAGTCTGGACCCGGTGGCCGACGCGGCCGAGATCCACCGCATCACCTCCGCCTACGAGTTCCCCTGGGACTACCAGCGGTCGCTGGAGCTGGCGCTGTACCGGACGTACTGCGTCCCGTCGGTCTCGGCGGTGCTGGAGCAGGCCGGCCAGTTCCGCGATCACCCGCAGAAGCGCTACGACGACACCGCGCTGCTCATGGTGGAACTGGTGGAGCACGGTTACGACTCGCCGCGCGGCAAGGAGGCGCTGCGGGTCATCAACCGCCAGCACGCCCGCTATGACATCACCAACGACGACATGCTGTACGTGCTGTCGACGTTCATCTTCGAGCCGCTCGAGTGGGTCGACGCGGTGGGCTGGCGGCGGCTGCACCCCCACGAGCGCCTGGCGGCGTTCACCTTCTACCGCGCGGTGGGCCAACGGATGAAGATCGCGGAGATCCCCGAGGACATGGGCGAGTTCCGGCGGTGGCGGGACGACTACGAGGCCCGGACGTTCCGCTACGACCGGAACAACGAGCTCATCGGGACGTACACCCTGGACCTCATGTGTTCCTGGTACCCCCGGGCGCTGCGGCCGGCCGTACGCCGGGCGGTCCTGTCGCTCGTCGACCAGGACATGTCCCGCGCATTCGGGTTCCCGTGGCAGCCGCCGTCCCGGCGTCGGGCCGCGTATGCGGCGCTGCGGGCCCGGTCCGCCGTGGTGCGGTGGCTCCCGGTGCGTCGCCGGGAGGTGGGGACGCGGGGGACGGAGAACCGGACCTACCCCGGGTATCCGACCGGCTATCGCCCCGCGGACCTGGGCGCGTGTCCCATCCAGCCCCGCGACCGCGCCGGCCAGGGGCCCGAACCGGTGGCCTGAACCTCCGGCCCGGCCGTCAGCCGGGCAGGAGCGGGATCCGCGCGAGTCGGGCGAACCTGGCAGCGGCGGCGGGGTGGAACCCCGTGCCCTGCCCGCCGTCGAGCACCACCGCCAGTGCCGCGTGGACACGGAGGCGGGCGGTGGCCTCGTCGGGCTCCGGGCCGCCCCGCGCCCGGGCGGCCTCGAGGACCAGCCCCGCCCACCGGTCGAGCTGGCCGCGCTGCGCCCGCCGGAGTCGTCGACGGTCGTCGGCGTCCAGGGTGCCGAGTTCGGAGTGGTACAGCATGAGTTCGGGGCCGTGCGAGAACGCGATCTCGACGTACTGGTCGAGCAGGTCGACCAGCGCCTCGGCCGGATCGGAGCCGGGGCTGTGCAGCGCGGCGTGCCGGTCCAACAGCTCCTCGACCAGGGTGGCCGTGCGATCCACCGCGGCGGTGAGCAGCGCGGACTTGCCCGGGAAGTGGCGGTAGAGCGCGGACGCCGCCACGCCCACGTCGGCGCCGATCGCCTCCATCGTCACGTCGTCGTACCCGGAGGTGTGGATCCGCGCGATGGCCGCCTCGATCGCGCCCTCGCGGGTGGCGGCACCCCCGCGCAGGCGCGGGGCCCGGGCCGGGATCACCGGCGGCGCGAGGTTGGTCGCCCCCGCGGCTCCCTGCGTCTCCGGGGTGGACGTCGCGAGGTCGGCCGCGATCGACGTCATCAGCGACACGGCGTCGTCCGCGGAGATCTCGATCCGGTGGTAGCCGAGGGAGGCGATGCACGACAGGATCGCGCCCGCGGCGGACTCGGCGCCCGCGTCGGGACCACCTCGTCGTCGTCCCCGGACGGCCTCGGCGAGCCGGCGGCGCACGCGGGTGTCCGCGGCGACCACCGCGGCGCGATCCTCCGCGGTGAGGTACCGGACCTGCCACCGGTAGAGCGCCGCGCGGGAGCGGTGCGCGAGCGTGGTCCTGGTGATCGAGTCGACCAGGCGGTCCAGGTCGACGGGGCCCGCGGCGGCGGAGTCGAGGTCCGACATGAGGATCGCGACGGCGTCGCGGAAGATCTCGTACTTGCCGGGGACGTGGCGGTAGAGCGCCCCGGGCGTCACCGCGAGGCGCTCGGCGATGTGCTCGACGCGCGTCGCGTGATAGCCCCGGCGGGTGAACTCCTCGGCGGCGATGAGCGCGATCTCCGCACGTCGGGACCCCGGAGGGGGGGCCTCCGGGCGCGGCGCGGGTGGTGCGGGAGGGGAGGGCACGGGGTTTCTGCTCTCGGGAGCGGCGGATCGGGGTGTGATCTTGACAACAGCGGATACAGTGGCGATAGTAAACCTGAATTCACAGATATATGTGATCGAATCCACGTGAATGTCGCAGGCCGGCGGTCGAGCACCCCGGCGTGGGGCGGAAGGGAACACCCACCCATGTCAGTGCCCGAGGCCTACATCTACGACGCGGTGCGCACGCCCCGCGGACGGGGGAAGTCCAGCGGCTCGCTGTACAGCGTCGCCCCGATCGACCTCGCCGTCGGCGTCCTCCGGTCGATCGTCGAGCGCAACAGCGGCCTCGATCCCGCGCAGATCGAGGACGTGGTGATGGGCATCGTCGGTCCGGTCGGGGAGCAGGGCGCGGTCCTGCCCCGGATCGCGGCGATCGCCGCCGGTCTGCCCGAGACGGTGGCCGGCGTGCAGGAGAACCGGTTCTGCGCCTCGGGCCTGGAGGCCGTCAACCTCGCCGCGCAGAAGGTTCGCGCCGGCTGGGAGGACCTGGTCGTGGCGGGCGGCGTGGAGTCCATGTCGCGCGTCCCGATGGGGTCCGACGGCGGCGCGTGGGCGCAGAACCCGCGGGTGAACTACGAGACCTCGTTCGTGCCCCAGGGCATCGGCGCCGACCTCATCGCCACGATGGAGGGCTTCTCCCGGCGGGACGTGGACGAGTTCGCCGCGCGGTCGCAGGAGCTCGCCTCCGCGGCCTGGGACGACGGGCGCTTCGCGCGCTCGGTGGTCCCGGTGGTGGACCTCGCCGGACGCGTCGTCCTCGACCACGACGAGCACATCCGCCGCGGCACGACCGCCGACGACCTCGCCGCCCTCCGGCCCTCGTTCGCCGCGCTCGGCGAGCAGGCCGGGTTCGACGCCGTGGCCCTGCAGAAATACCACTGGGTGGAGAGGATCGAGCACGTCCACCACGCCGGGAACTCCTCCGGGATCGTCGACGGCGCCACCGCGATGCTCATCGGCAACGCCGCGGCCGGGGAGCGCAACGGGCTCACGCCACGCGCCCGCATCGTCTCCGCCGCCGTCGTGGGGTCCGAGCCCACGATCATGCTCACCGGACCGACCCCGGCCGCGCGGAAGGCTCTCGCCAAGGCCGGCCTCACGATTGAGGACATCGACCTGTTCGAGGTCAACGAGGCGTTCGCCGCGGTGCCCATGAAGTTCGCCAAGGACCTCGAGGTGCCGATGGAGAAGATCAACGTCAACGGTGGCTCGATCGCCATGGGACACCCGCTCGGCGCCACCGGCGCGATGATCCTGGGCACCGCCCTGGACGAGTTGGAACGCCGCGACGCCCGCTACGCCCTGGCCACCCTCTGCGTGGGTGCCGGAATGGGCATCGCCACCATCATCGAACGCCTCTAGTCACGCGCCCGGCCGGACCCCCTTCAAGGACGAGAAGACCTCCTATGAGCAGCGAATTCACCAACACCATCCACTACGAGCGCGATGCCGACGGCGTGGTTGTCCTCACGATGGACGACCCCAACCAGAGCGCCAACACCATGAACGCCGACTACCTCCACTCGATGGAGGCGGCGGTCGACCGGCTCGAGTCCGAGTCCGGAGAGATCACCGGCGTCGTCCTCACCTCCGCCAAGAAGACCTTCTTCGCCGGCGGGGACCTCGGCGACATCCTGTCCATCCCCTCGGACGGCGCGGACCTGGCCGTGGAGACCGTCGAGCGCGTCAAGGGGCCGCTGCGGCGGCTCGAGACCCTGGGCAAGCCGGTCGTCGCCGCGATCGCCGGCGCCGCGCTCGGCGGCGGACTCGAGATCGCCCTGGCCACCCACCACCGCGTGGTGGTGGACTCGCCGGCCGTTCAGCTGGGCCTGCCCGAGGTGAGCCTCGGTCTGCTGCCCGGCGGTGGCGGGATCGTCCGCACCGTGCGCATGCTCGGCGTGGCCACCGCGCTCATGGGTGTCCTGCTCGAGGGCAAGCGCATGCGCCCGGCGGCCGCGTTGGAGATGGGCCTGATCGACGAGTTGGTCTCGAGCCCCGACGAGCTGCTGCCGGCGGCCAAGGCGTGGATCGCCGCCAATCCCGAGGCCGCGCAGCCGTGGGACCGCAAGGGTTACCGCATGCCCGGAGGCACCCCGTCGAGCCCGTCGCTCGGCGCCAACCTCCCGGCGTTCCCCGCCATGCTGCGCAAGCAGCTCAAGGGCGCCCCGTACCCCGCGCCGGTGGCGATCATGTCGGCGGCCGTCGAGGGTGCGGGGGTCGACTTCGCCGCGGCCGAGAAGATCGAGGCCCGCTACTTCGCCGGGCTCGCCACGGGCCAGACCGCCAAGAACATGATCCGCGCCTTCTTCTTCGACCTCCAGACGGCCAACGGGCTGGCCAAGGCCCACGGGTCCGCCGACCGCGAGCCGATCACCAAGGTCGTGGTCCTGGGCGCCGGCATGATGGGCGCGGCGATCGCCTTCGTGTGCGCCAAGTCCGGCATGGAGGTGGTCCTCAAGGACATCGACCAGGCCGCCGCCGAGCGGGGCAAGGGGTACTCCGAGAAGCTCGTGGCCAAGACCGTCGCGCGGGCCGCCGAGGGTGAGGCCCGGGACGCCGCGCAGTCCAAGGGCGATGCGCTGCTGGCCCGGATCACCCCGACCACCGACCCCGCGGCCGCCGCGGGGGCGCAGGCCGTGATCGAGGCCGTGTTCGAGGACCCGAAGGTCAAGGAGGCCGTGTTCGCGGAGATCGCGCCGCACATCGCCCCCGACGCCCTGCTGTGTTCCAACACCTCCACCCTGCCCATCACCATGCTCGCAGGCGGCGTGGACCGGCCGGCCGACTTCATCGGGCTGCACTTCTTCTCACCCGTAGACAAGATGCCGCTGGTGGAGATCATCAAGGGTGGCAAGACCTCGGAGGACGCCCTGGGGCGCGCCTTGGCGCTGGTCTCGCGGATCGGCAAGACCCCCATCGTCGTCAACGACTCCCGCGGGTTCTTCACCTCCCGCGTGATCGGCACGTTCACCAGCGAGGGCATGGCCATGCTCGCGGAGGGCGTCCCCGCCTCGACCGTCGAGCAGGCCTCGGCGCAGGCGGGCTACCCGGCGTCGGTGCTCGCGCTCATGGACGAGCTCACGCTCACCCTGCCGCGGAAGATCCGGGACGAGACGCGCGAGGCCGCCAGGGCCGAGGGCCGCGACCTTCCCGACCACCCGGGCAACGCCGTGCTCGACCGCATGATCGACGAGTACGACCGCAAGGGCCGCTCGACCGGCGCCGGGTTCTACGAGTACGACGCCGAGACGGGCAAGCGGACCCGGCTGTGGCCGGGGCTCGCCGACGCGTTCGGCCCCGCCACCGAGATCCCGCTGCAGGACGCGATCGACCGGATGCTCTTCGCCGAGGCGCTCGAGACCGTCAAATGCCTGGACGAGGGCGTGCTGGAGACCACGACCGACGCCAACGTCGGCTCGATCCTCGGCATCGGCTTCCCCGGCTGGACGGGCGGCGTCGCCCGCTACATGGACCAGTACCCCGGCGGTCTGCCCGGGTTCGTGGCCCGCGCCGACGAGCTCGCGGCGACGTACGGCGAGCGCTTCACCCCGCCGGCCTCGCTGCGCGAGAAGGCCGCGTCGGGCGGCACCTACGAGGAGGTCCAGCCGTGATCCGGACCAGGTTCACCGAGGAGTTCGGGGTCCGGCACCCGATCGTTCAGGGCGGCATGATGTGGGTCGGCCGGGCCGAGCTCGCCGCGGCCGTGTCCGAGACCGGGGCGCTGGGCATCATCACCGGGCTCACCCAGCCGACGCCCGAGGACCTGGTCGCCGAGATCGCCCGCTGCCGGGAGCTCACCGACCAGCCGTTCGGGGTCAACCTCACGATCCTGCCGTCCATCACCCCGCCGCCCTACGCGGAGTACCGCCAGGCGATCGTGGAGTCGGGCGTGAAGATCGTCGAGACCGCGGGGTCCAACCCCAAGGACCACCTCCCGGTGTTCCACGCCGCGGGCATCAAGGTGATCCACAAGTGCACCTCGGTGCGGCACGCGCTCAAGGCCGAGCAGCTGGGCGTGGACGCCGTGTCCATCGACGGCTTCGAGTGCGCGGGTCATCCGGGGGAGGACGACGTCCCGGGGCTGGTGCTGATCCCCGCCGCGGCCGCGCGGCTGACGATCCCGATCTTGGCGTCCGGCGGGATCGCCGACGCCCGCGGCCTGGTGGCCGCGCTGGCACTGGGGGCGGACGGGGCCAACATGGGGACCCGGTTCATGTGCACGGCGGAGTCACCGGTCGCGGAGGCGGTCAAGCAGCAGATCGTGGCGAACTCCGAGCTCGACACCACGCTCATCTTCCGCACGCTCCACAACACCGCCCGGGTCGCCGCCAACGCGATCTCGGCGGAGGTGGTGGCCAAGGAGGCCGAGGGTGCCGAGTT
Organism: uncultured Dietzia sp.; assembly: GCF_937873725.1. Lineage (GTDB taxonomy): Bacteria > Actinomycetota > Actinomycetes > Mycobacteriales > Mycobacteriaceae > Dietzia. Next base: position 25,895 of record NZ_CALMYY010000105.1, on the reverse strand, counting down.
CTCGGACATCCAGCACCTCGTCGCCGGCGCGCGGGGCCGAAAGGTCTTCGAGGACGGCGACCTCGACGCGGGAATCTGGTCCGCCGGCCAGTGCCAGGGGCTGATCGACGACGTCCCCACGGTGGCCGAGCTGATCGACCGCATGATGTCCGAGGCGGAGGCGATCATCACCGACCGGCTCGCCGGGATGGTCGCGGCCGCGGAGTCGGTCCGGTGACCGCCTCCGGGCGGGACGCCGTCAGGGTCGAGCGCGACGACCTGGGCGTGGCCACGATCAGCATCAACCGGCCCGAGCGGATGAACGCGCTCGACCATGCGACCGTGACGGCGCTGACCGAGCTCATCACCGAGCACGGCGGCGACCCCGCGACGCGGGTCATCGTGCTCGCCGGCGAGGGCGGCGCCTTCACCACCGGTGCGGACCTGCAGGCCATCGGGGAGTCGGGCGGCGACGCCCCCAGCCCCGACGTCACCATGGACAACGCCGCCGCGCTCGTCCGATCGGTGCTCACCGCGCCGGTGCCGGTGATCGCCGCGGTCAACGGGCCGGCGGCCGGGGTCGGCGTCTCGCTGGCGCTGGCCTCGGACCTCGTGCTCATGGCGGAGGACGCCTACCTGCTGTTCGCCTTCACCAACATCGGGCTCATGCCCGACGGCGGCGCCAGCGTGCTGCTGCCGGCGTCGGTGGGACGATCGATCGCCTCCCGGATGCTGCTGCGCGGGGACGCCGTGTCGGCGGCGGAGGCCCTGGACGTCGGGCTGGTCCTCGAGGTCCTGCCCCCCTCGGAGCTCCGCGCCGCGGCCGCCAAGCTCGCCCGCAGGCTCGCCCGCGGGCCCCGCCGGGCGCTGGAGTTGACCAAGCGAGCCGTCACCGGTGCCACCCTCGCCGAGCTCGACGCCGCGCTCGCCCGCGAGCACGAGGGGCAGTGCGAGCTGTTGGTCTCCCCCGATTTCGCCGAAGGCGTCTCCTCGATCCTCGAGAAGCGCCGCCCCAACTTCTCCTGACCGCCCCGACGAAAGGCCAGTCATGACCACCGCCACCCACGATCCCATCGCCGACCTCCACGCCGCCCGGCGCAACCACTGGAACACGTGGGTGGCCACCCACGCCGAGATGAACCCCGACGGCGAGGCGCTGCGGTACCTCGGCCGGTCGACCAGCTGGTCCCAGCTCCACGAACGCAGCGGGCGCTTCGCCGACGCGCTCGCCCGTCGCGGGGTCGGCACGGGTGACCGGGTCATGCTCATCACGCTCAACAACGCCGAGTTCATCGAGGCGGTGCTGGGCATCAACCGGCTCGGCGCGATCGCGGTGCCGGTGAACTTCCGGCTCACCCCGGGCGAGCTGGCCTACCTCGTGAGCGACTGCACGCCCAAGGTCGTCGTCACCGACGCGATGCTCGCCCCGCTCGTCGGCGCCATCCGGGCCCAGGGCGAGGAGCCGGGCGAGCACATCGTGATCGGCGGCGAGAGCGGGACGGAGGGCCAGACGACCTACGCCGACGCGCTCGCCGAGGAGGGCGCGCCGCACGAGCCGGTCGACGTCCCCGAGGATTCCACCGCGCTGATCATGTACACCTCGGGCACCACGGGCCGCCCCAAGGGCGCGATGCTCTCCTACGAGAACCTCACCGCCCAGTCCCTGACCTGCATCCGGGTCTTCCGCCTGTTCGACGAGGAGGGGCGCGCCCTGTGCGCCGCCCCGATGTTCCACATCGCGGCGCTCGGCTCGATCGCCCCGAGCCTGCAGCTCGGCGGCGTGACCGTGGTCCACCCGCTGCAGGCCTTCGATCCCGCGGCCGTGCTCGACACCCTCGAGGCGGAGAAGATCACCAGCGTCTTCCTGGTCCCCGTGCAGTGGCAGGCCGTCTGCGCGGAGCAGCAGGCCCGCCCGCGGAACCTGGTCCTGCGCAACATCTCCTGGGGTGCGGCCCCGTCCACGGACACGATCCTGCGCGCCATGTCGGAGACCTTCCCTGACGCCCTGAACTGCGCGGTGTTCGGCCAGACCGAGATGAGCCCCATCACCTGCGCGCTCGACGGCGACGACGCGGTTCGCAAGCTCGGCTCGGTCGGCCGGGTCATCCCCACCCTCCAGGCCCGCGTGATCGATGCCTTCGGCGAGCCGGTCGGGCCGGGCGAGGTCGGCGAGATCGTCTACCGCGGCCCCACCACCATGTCCGGGTACTGGAACAAGCCCGCCGAGACCGCGGAGGCGTTCGAGGGCGGCTGGTTCCACTCCGGCGACCTGGTCCGGATGGACGACGAGGGCTTCGTGTACGTGGTGGACCGCAAGAAGGACATGATCATCTCCGGCGGCGAGAACATCTACTGCGCCGAGGTGGAGAACGTGATCGCCGGGCACCCGCGGATCCGCGAGGTCGCCGTGATCGGTCGCCGGGACGAGCAGTGGGGCGAGGTTCCCGTCGCGGTGGTCGCCCAGCACGAGGAGGAGGGGGTCGCCGACCTCTCCCTCGACGAGCTCAGCGGGTGGCTGCGCGACAAGCTTGCCGGCTTCAAGCTGCCCAAGCACCTGGTGCACGTGGAGGAGTTGCCGCGCAACGCCAGCGGCAAGGTGGTCAAGGGCGCGCTCCGCTCGGAACACGGCTCGACGGGCGTCTGACCGGAGGCCCGATGGTCTTCCATCTCCCCGCGGGCCGCGGCCCGGTCGTCGACCTGGCGGGCCAGGTCGGCTCGCTGGTCGGCTACTCGGTGTTCACCCTCGTGAGCTGCGTGCGGACCGTGGTCACGGGCAGGCTCTCGCTCGCGGAGACCCGCGACCAGGCCCTCTTCGTGGCCCGGGTGTGCTCGATTCCGGCGCTGCTGCTCATGCTGCCGGTCGGGGTGCTCGTCGCGGTGTCCGTCGGGGAGTTGGCGGGCCGGCTGGGCGCCGCCGGCTACGCGGGCGCGGTGGTGGCGTTCGTCGTGGTGGGGCAGGCGTCCGCGCTGGTCTGCGCCCTGATGCTGGCCGGGGTGGGCGGGTCGGCCATCTGCGCCGACCTGGGCTCCCGCACGATCCGCGAGGAGGTCGAGGCCATGGAGGTCATGGGGCTCGACGTGATCGAGCGGCTCGTGGTGCCCCGCGTGATCGCCACGGTGCTCGTCTCCCTGGTGATGTGCGCGCTGGTCACGGCGATGGGCGTCGCGGCCTGCCTGCTCTATCAGGTGTACGGGCAGGGGGAGTCGGCCGGCGCGTTCCTGTCCACCCTCAGCGCCTACGGCCGGCCGTCGGACCTGTGGATGGCGATGCTCAAGTCGGTCGCGTTCGCCGTGGTCTCCGCGCTGATCGCCACGTTCAAGGGCCTGCACGCCAGCGGCGGGTCGAGCGGCGTGGCGGACGCGGTCAACGAGACGGTCGTCCTGGCGTTCGTCACCGTGTTCGTGATCAACACCGCGCTGTCGGCGGTCTACGGGCTGGTCGTGCCCTCGGTCGGGAAGTTCTGAGGTGATCTCGCTCCGGGAGACCTCTCTCCGGGCGACCACCGGTCTGGCGGAGGTCGGACGCCACGTGACGTTCGCGGGCAGGGTGCTGGCGACGCTGCCCACCGCGCTGGTGCGCTACCGCAGGCAGGTGGTCAAGGAGGTCGTCGACGTGGGCTTCGGCTCCACCTCCCTCATCGCCGGCGGCGGCACCATCGGGATCGTCCTGGCGATGTCGGCGGTCGCGGCGATCATGGTGGGCGTCGAGACCTACCGCGGTCTCGACCTCATCGGCATGACGACCCTGTCCGGGATGCTCTCCGCCATGGCCAACACCCGCGAGCTCGCCCCGGTCGTCGCGTCCATCGCCCTGGCGGCCAAGGTGGGCACCGGCTTCACCGCGCGCCTGGGGTCGATGCGGATCTCCGACGAGATCGACGCCCTGGACGCGATGTCCGTCCCGACCGTCCCCTACCTGGCGGGCACCCGGGTGATCGCCACGATGATCTGCATCGTGCCGCTGTACGCGGTCGGGCTGGTGGCGACGTACATCGCCACCCGCGTGGTGGTGGTGCACGTCAACGGCGGGTCCGCGGGGACGTACGACCACTTCTTCCACATCACCCTGGGGCCGGAGGACGTCCTCTACTCGCTGATCAAGGCGGTGGTGTTCGCCCTGGTGATCGTGCTGGTCCACTGCAGCTACGGCTACCACGCCACCGGCGGCCCGGAGGGCGTCGGGCGTGCGGCCGGCCGCGCGCTGCGCACCAGCATCCTCCTGATCGGGTTCATCGACATCGTGCTCACCTTCGCGCTCTGGGGCCTGGTGCCCGAGGTGCCGGCGCTGGGGATCACGTGAGGCGGCGGGTGGCGGGTCCCACCCCCGAGCGGACCCTGGCGGTCCGGGGCGCGGTGGCCGCGCTCGTGGCCGTGGTTGTGGCGGTGGTCCTCGTCGCCCGGGGCGCGGGTCTGCTCGACGCGGGGGCCACGGTGACCGCGGTGCTGCCCGCCCAGGCGGGTCGGGTCCCCGTCCACGCCCCCGTCCACCACCTCGGCCTCAAGGTGGGGGAGGTGCGGTCGTCGGTGTCGGGCGTGTCGGGCGACGACGACGAGCCGGGCACCCGGATCGAGATGCTCATCGACCCGGAGCACGCCTCGCGCATCCCCTCGGGCGTCGTGGTCCGGGCCGTCCCGCGGACGCTGTTCGGCGACGTCCGCCTGGACCTGGTGAGCCGCGGCGGCCACGGTTCGGCCCGGCTCGCCGACGGGGACCTGGTGCAGGCCGACCGCTCCGAGGAGGCCGTGTTGCTCTACGACGTGTTCACCCGCGCCAGCGACCTGCTCGTGTCGATCGAACCCGATCGGCTGCAGGTCACGCTCACCGCGCTGGATCGCGCCCTCGACGGCCGGGGCGGGACGCTGGGCCGGGTGATCGAGGACGCGGACCGGGCGGGCCGGCACCTCTCGCCCGCGCTCGAGGACACCGCCGACGCCTCCGCCGGCATCGCCTACCTCGCCGCGGACCTCGCCGAGGCGACCCCGGAGATCCTCGAGACCCTGCAGGAGGCCACGCGGCTGTCGCAGATCGTCCTCGACCGGCCGGACTCGCTCGGCCGGCTCCTGGACGCGGGGCTGGCGGTGACCGGGTCCGGGGCGGTCATGGCCGACCGCACCGTCGACGGGGCGATCCGGGTGGTCCACGACACGGGGGTGGTGTTCGACCGCACCGCCCGGAACCCCCACGGGGTCATCCGGACCCTCTACGCCATGCGCCCCATGGGCGAGGCCGGGGCGGCGGCCTTCTCCACCGGGCGGTTCGCCATCACCGCGGTGCCCTCGTTCGCCGACCCGATGCCCTACGGCCCGCAGGACTGCCCCCGTTACCCCGATCTGGCGGGGTCCACCTGCTCGGGCGCCCCCGCCCCCGACCGCGACGCCGGGCTCACCGTCGCCGCCGCGTCCGAGCGGGAGGTGATCCTGCAACTCCAGGCCGCCGCCGCGGGGGAACCCGGGTCACCGGTGCCGCCGCCCGCCGACCCCGCGGCCGGGCCCGACACCGCGGCCTGGACCATGCTCGGCCCGCTCGTGCGCGGTACCGAGGTGACGATCCGATGACCAGTCGTCGTGGCCTGCGGCCGGCCCTCGCGCTCTTCGCCTACTGCCTGCTCGGGGTGTTGTGCACGGTCCTCGTGGTCAACACGCTGCGGGTGCCGATCGGCTGGGGCGCCCGGGAGTACAGCGCGGTGTTCACCGATGTCGGCGGGCTCGGACCCGGCTCGGAGGTCACGGTCGCGGGTGTCCGGGTGGGCCGGGTGCTCGGCGTCCACCGCGAGGTCGGACCGGACGGCGAGGTCCTCGCCGTCGTCGACTTCGAGGTCGACCGCGCGCGCCCGGTCACCGGCGGCGCGCGGGCATCGGTCCGCTACGGCGACATGCTCGGCATCCGGTACCTCTCCCTGGACCCCACCGAGGACGGCCGGCCCGCGGTCGGCGGCACCCCCCGGCTCCCCGAGGGCGCGCGGATCCCGCTGGAGTCCACCACCGACCCCGTGGACCTCACCGCGCTGGTCAACGGGTTCAAGCCCCTGTTCGAGGCGGTGCGCCCGGAGGAGGTCAACGCGCTGTCCGCCACCGTGGTCGCGGCCTTCCAGGGGGAGCCGGGTGCCATGGACACCCTCCTCGCCCGACTGGCCCTGCTCAGCCGGGACGTGGTGGACCGCCAGGACGTGTACAGCCGCCTCGCGGACAACATCACCGCGCTCAACACCACCCTCACCGGGCGGGGGGCGGACCTCCACGAGCTCGTCCGGGGCCTCGACGAGGTCTCGGGTGCGCTCGCGGAGGGCGACGGCGGCGAGCTCGCCCTGCTCATCGAGCGCGGCGACGCCTCCACGGCCACCCTCGCCTCGATGCTCCGCGAGACCGAACCCGACCTGCGGGCGAGCGTCGACTCCGCCCGGACCGCCACCGACGGGTGGATCCCCAACACCCCGGCGTTCGAGACCGCCCTGGGCAGGGCGCCGGTGTTCGCGCGGAAGGTCAACGCCCAGGCGCAGAAGGGCGGCTTCCTGGCGCTCTACATGTGTAACTTCACGGTGAAGTGGGACCACTGGGAGACGAGCCTGTTCGGGTACCGCAACTCGGGGGCCTGCCGATGAGGCCGGTGACCGTGGTGCGCGAGAGTCTGGCCGACCTCGTCCGGGACCCGAGGCACACCCGCCGCGGGAACACGGTCCTGGTGGGCGTCGCGTCGATCCTGCTCGTGGTGGCCCTCTTCGCGGCCAGCATCGCGCTCCCGGGGCTCTGGTACGTGCTGCGCACCCACCACTACTCGGCGGCGTTCGCCAACGCCGGGGGGCTCCGGTCCGGGGACCCCGTGCTGGTCTCCGGCGTGCCGAGCGGCCGCGTGGACTCGCTCTCGGTCGAGGACGGACTCGCGGTGGTGGGCTTCCGTCTCGACCGCGGCCAGTCGCTCGGGGAGGCGAGCACAGCGACCGTCGGTCTCAAGTCGATCCTCGGGAACCGCTTCCTCGACGTGACCCCGTCGGGCGTCGGGGACCTGGGGCCCGACCGGCGGATCGGCGTGGAGCGAACCACCTCGCCGTACATGATCGACGACATCGGCGGCGCGGTGACCGACCTCGCCGACGGGCTCGACACCGCGGCGGTGGGCGCCATGATCGACAGCCTGGACAGCATCCTCCCGCAGGACGCCGGGGCGACGGGGGAGGCCATCGACGACGTCTCGGCGGCCCTCGGGGTGCTCGCGCGAGAGGACGCGCGGATCTCCGGGGTCGTCACCACCACCCGCGAGCTCACCGGGGTCCTGGTCTCCCAGGAGGCGGGCATCCGCGCGCTGACCGACCAGTCGCTCATCGTGGTCACGGTGCTCACGCAGCGCCGCGAGGCGCTCACCGCGCTCGTGGCCTCGCTCGAGGACCTCGCGGCCACGGTCCGGGTGCTGCTCGACGAGGAGGCGGAGGACGTGGACCGGCTGCTGGGGAACATGCGCGAGATCAGCGAGACCTACCGGCGCAACATCGGGGTGATGGACGAGGTGCTCACCCGGATGCCGCCGGGGCTCCGCGCGGTCACGGACGCGACCGGAAACGGCCCGTGGACCGATGTCGCGACGCCGACCGGACCGATCCCCGATTCCGCCCTGTGCGCCCTGGGGGTGATGGACGGATGCAACTGAGCCCCGCGCACCCGGGCCGGGCGAGGATCGTCGCGATCCTCGCCACCGCCCTCGCCGCGGTCGTGGTCCTGGCCTACCTCCTGTCGGACGGGCGCGACGGCGACGCCCGCCGGGTCGTCACCGCCGAGTTCGCCTCCGCCGACGGGGTGTACGTCGGCTCGCAGGTGCGGATCGTGGGGGTCGAGGTGGGCGTCGTCGAGGGGATCGAGCCCGCCGGAGCGGTCGCCAGGGTCCGCCTCTCGCTCGACCCCGGGACGCGGCTGCCCGCCGACGTCGGCGCGGTGGTGATGAACCCGGCGGTGATCGCGGACCGGTTCGTGGAGCTCACGCCCGCGTACACGGGCGGGCCGGAGTTCCCCGACGGCGGGGTCATCCCCCCGGAGCGCACCCGGGCCCCGCTGGACTTCGACGAGTTCGTCTCGAGCCTCGACACCCTGAGCTCGGTGTTCTCGCCCGGCGCGGAGGAGATCGGAGGGGGGCTGGACCGGGGGGCGCAGGCGCTCGACGGGCGGGGCGAGGCCCTGGGCCGGGCCATCAGGAACCTGTCCACGGTCTCCGCCGTGGGGGGCGACCGGGCGGCGGACCTCGGCGCGATCGTCACCGAGCTGGCGGTGCTCATGGAGGCCGCGGGCGGACGGGACCAGACCATGCGGGATCTCGTGCTGGGGCTGGACGAGCTCGGCCGCCAGCTGCGCGACGACGGGGTCGACGTGGCCGGCCCGGCCGAGGACCTGCGGGTGATCCTCGACGAGCTGGACGCGATCATCGCCGCGCGCGGGGACGACATCACCGGCGCCACCGACGCGACCCGCGAGGTCACCGCGCTCTACGCCCGTCACCGCGCCGACTTCGCCGAGTTCCTGGACCTGTACCCGGTGATGATGGACAACCTCGCCGAGGGGATCGGGCCCGACGGCCGGGCCCGGATCCGTCTCAACGTCTCCTCCAACATCACGCATTTCGCCCGCGGGCGCGAACTCTGCGCCCGGGAGCCGCTGCCGCTGTGCACCGGCGCCGGCCTGACCAACCCGCTCATGTTCCCGGTGGAGCAGGGCGACCCACTCGGGCTCGTCGGCGCCCTCGACCGGGTGGCGGGGGGTGGGTGAGCGATGCGTGAGACGCGGAGGACGCCGCTGATGATCCGCGGACTCGTGACCGTGCTCGGGGTGGTCCTGCTCGGGGTGGCGGCGCTGGTCGCCCTGAACACCCCGCAGCTCGCGCTCCAGTCGGTGCCTCTCGGGATGGACACCGGCGAGGGGTCGGCGGACGTGGAGCTGCGCTTCGAGCGTGCGGATCGGCTCGCCCCCGGCGCGGAGGTCCGGTACGGCGAGCGGCTGGTGGGCCGGGTCCGCGCGGTGGACACCGACGGCACCGACGCCGTGATCGGTGTCCGGCTCGAGGGCGGCTCCGGCGTGCCCGCCGGCGTGTTCGCCGAGATCAGGCTGCCCACCGCGCTGGGCAGCCCGTTCGTCGCGCTCACCCCGCCCGGCACGACCCCGCCCGGCGACCTGCTCCTCGAGGACACGCGGCTGGTCCCGCGGGAGCGCACGGGCGTCGGACCCGACCTCGAGTCCAGCCTCGCCTCGCTGGGGCTGCTGCTCAACGGCAGCGGGATCGCCCAGCTCGGCTCGGTGATGGAGGAGCTCACCGTGGCGCTGGACGGTCGCGGCGACGAGATCGGGCGGATCCGCGACCGCGGAGAGCGTGCCCTCGAGCTGTACGAGGCCAACCGGGACCACATCGACGCCGCGGTGCTCGCCCTCGACCGGGTGAACGCCGCGCTCGCCGCCCGCCGCGACCTCATCGACCGCGGCATGACGGTCTCCGCGGACCTCGTGTCCGAGGCGGCGCGCAACCGCGAGACCATCTCCGCGCTCATGGACACCACCACGGCGCTGACCATCCAGGTCGAGCGCTTCACCTCGGCCACGGACGGGCGGCTCACCCCGTCGCTGCGGACCCTCACCGTCCTCCTCGAGGACATGGAGGGCTTCGGCAACGAGGTCGCCCCCACCCTGGAGGCGCTGCGGGGGTTCGTCGACAGGTTCGACGAGGCCATCCGCGGGGACCACATGATGTTCGACGGCGCGCTCGACCTCCCCGGATCGCTCGATGCGCTGGGCACCGGCGGCGAGGCGCGGGCGGGCCGCCCGCTCCCGCCCGGCGCGACCGGCCCGCCGGACGCCCAGCCGCCCGTGGGAGGCGCGCCGTGAACCGCCACATCGTCGCGCAGGTGGTGCTCTTCGCCCTGATCTCCGTGGTCGCGATCGGCTACGGCATCGCCTACATCAGGGAGGACGCCGACGTCGCCCGGGGCTTCCGCGTGGTGGCGGGCGTCGAGGACGCCCGCGGCGTGGGCCCGGGGATCCGCGTGACCTACCGCGGCGTCGACGTGGGCGAGGTGCAGGAGGCGGTCCTCGACGGGGACGGCGGGGTCCGGCTGCACCTGCGGATCCTCGACGGCACCCTCATCCCCGTGGACGCCCACGCCCGGGTGGTGACCAGTACGGCGCTGGGGGACACCCGGCTCGACGTGCGGCCGCGCAGCGGGGCGGGGCCCTACCTGGCCGACGGCGGCGAGCTGCTGGTTCCCGAGGACGAGCAGCCCGCGGCGCTGGAGGATCTCATCGCCGAGATCGACACCTCGCTGCGGGCCGTGGACCCCGCGTCCCTGGCGTCCTTCGGGGACAGCGTGGCCACCGCGCTCGAGGGGAACGGGCCGCGCCTGGGCGCGATCCTCGAGGACACCGCGCGGCTCGCCGCCGTGCTGGGAGAGCGGGCCCCGACGTTCCGTGGCCTCGTGGGCGACGGCCTCGTGACGGTGCGCGCGCTCGCGGAGCGCGAGGATCCCGTCACCGGGTCGGCCCGGGTGGCCCGCGACGTCACCGGGCAACTGGCCCGCCGGGAGGACACCCTGGTGTACCTCCTCGACCGCTCGCCCGACGCCATGGTCCGCGCGCAGGAGCTGCTCGACGCCAACCGGGACGGCGCGGCCGGGTTGCTCGGCAACGCCCTCGTCGTCACACCCGTGTTCCGCGATCGGGGACCCGCCTGGGAGGCCGGGCTCACCCAGGGCGAGCGGGGGCTGCGCGCGCTGGCGGGGACGGTGCGTGACGGTCGCGCCGACTTCTCGCTGGTCGCCACCCAGGGACCGGTGTGCGTGTACCCGTTCGAGCCCCGCGACATGCTGGACCACTCCCCGCGCGAGCCGAACCTCCGGCTGTACTGCCCGCCGGGCGAGGACCTGGAGCAGCGCGGCTCGCGCGCGGCACCGCGGCCGAACGCCGAGGGACTGGCGAACGCCACCGAACCGGGGACGCGGGTCGGCCCGGACATGGCGCGGGACCCGCTCCTGGTCCCCACGGGCACGGAGATCGCCGCGTACTGGATGACCATGATGGAGGGACTGCGTAATGGCGGATGAGAAGACGGTGGCGGAGACGGCGGCCGCGGCGGAGGCGCCCCGGCGGGCGGGCGCCGGTCGCGTGGTGACCACCCTGGTCGTGGTGGCGCTGCTGGTGGCGTGCGGGTACCTCGGGTACCTCGTCTGGCAGGGCCGGCACCTGGACGAACTGCGGCGCAGCGCGACCGAGGACGCGTCCCGGCTGGTCGTGCAGCTCGCCACCTACGACCACCAGGACGTGGACGCCAACCTCGACGCCGTGGTGGCCGAGGCCACGCCCGGGTTCGCCGACCGGTACCGCGAGGTGTCGGAGGGGTTGCGGGAACTGCTCACCAGCGGGCAGGGCACCTCGACGGGGACCGTCTCCCACGCCGCCGCGCAGAGCGTCGACGACGACCGCGCGGTGGTCCTGGTGTTCCTGGACCAGGAGGTCACCAACGTCACCGTCCCGGACGGCCGGATGGACTCCAGCCGGATGGTGGTGACCCTCGTCCGCGGCGGCGACGGGTGGCTCCTGGACGCCGCCGAGCTCGCCTGACCCCCGACCATCGCACCCCCCGACGCACGAGGAGAACGACCAGTGATCACCGAACTGCACCGCAACCCCGCACCCGCCGTCGCCCGCCCGGTCCCGCCGGCGATCACCGACGCCGTCGACTCCCTCGGCGCCGCGAGCGGCGTGGCCAACGTCATCATGCAGCTCTCGTGGCCCGAGGTGGGATGGGGCGTCCGGGAGAGCCGCGTCGAGACCGGCAACGTGTACCGGCGCCCGCTCAAGCGGGCGCGGACGACCTTCCAGTACCTCGCCGTGGCGACCCTGGGGAGCGACGACGACAAGCGCGTCTACCGGGAGGAGGTCACCCGCATCCACCGCCTGGTGCACTCGACCCCGGAGAGTCGTGTGAGGTACAGCGCGCTCGACCCGAAGCTGCAGATGTGGGTGGCGGCGTGCCTGTACGTGGGGTTCGAGGACGTCTACGAGTGGTTGCACGGGCCGATGACCGACCCCGACCGCGAGGCGTTCTACCGGTCCGCGCCGTCCCTGGGCACCACGCTCCAGGTGCGACCTGAGCAGTGGCCGGCGACCCGCGCGGAGTTCGACGACTACTGGCGCGAGGGGGTGGCCCGGATCCGCTTCGACGAACCGGTCCGCCGGCACCTCGTGGGCCTGACCGAGCTCCGCATGCTGCCGCAGCCGGCCACGGCGGTGTTCGGCCGCGTCAACAAGTGGATCACCACGGGGTTCCTGCACCGCGAGTTCCGCGACGAGCTCGGGCTGCCGTGGACCCCGAGGGACCAGCGGCGGTTCGAGACCTTCCTCACCGCCACCGCCGGGCTCAACCGGCTGCTGCCGACCGCCTTGCGCACGATCACGTACCGGGTGCTGCTGCTCGACCTCAGGTGGCGACTGCGCAGCGGCCGTCCGCTGATGTGAGCGCGGTGCGGCCCGCTCAGTCGCCGTCGTCCCACACCACGTCCTGCACGACCTCGTTGCGCCGGAGGAACCAGGGGGTGATGGGCGGGTCGAACCGGGCGAACCTCGGAGGGCCCGTGGCGACCAACCCGGCACCGGCGATCCCGGCCTCGAGGTCGGCCAGGTGGCGCCGGTAGCCCGACTCGCTCCACCGTCCCGAGTACCGCACCGCGGCCGCGACACGACCGGGCACCTGCCTGAGGCGCACGCGCGGGTCGGAGGGCACCGGCGCGGTCGAGGCGGTGAGCGGGGCGGGCCGGACGAAGGCGCCGACGTGCTGGTCGTCGGCCGCGCGGGTCTGGACCACGGGCGCGGTCATGGCGATCGTCCCGCCGCCGCGCGGCTCCTGGACGACCGGTGCCGTCATCGCGACGGTCCCGGCCGACTCGTTGTGGCCGGTGATGTACCGGAAAGAGCGCCCGGAACGCCTGGTTGCCGGCGCTCTCGAAGGACCCGTCAACGGACACCTCCGCCACCGCGTGGGAGGGATAGCGCCGCAGCTCGAACCCCGGGTAGCGGCGGACCACCTCGTACGGCTGGTGCTCGGTCATGACCACGACGGTACGCGCGTGCCCGGCCGCCGGGAGGGGGCCACGTGCTCAGTCGCCGGCGGGGTCCTCCGGCCCGCGGGACTCGTCCCACACCCCGGCGCGCTCGAGATGCTCCACGAGCAGCCTGGCCCCGTTGGAGAACTCCGCGTCGATCACCGCGTGGGCGGTCTCGACGTCCCCGGTGCGCAGCGCGTCGAGCATCCGCCGGTTGTCCTGGAGCGCGGCGGAACGCCAGTCGTGGTCCTCCGCGTAGAGCCGGTACGGCATGTAGCGCGCCGCGTTGGACAGGAACCGGGACAGCTTGTCGGACCGGGACGCGCGATTGATGGACCGGTGGATGGCGTACTGGGCGCTCACCACCCCGTCCGCGTCGCCCATCGCGGCGGCCGACTCGAACTCCCCGACCAGCCGGGCGTGGTTGTCCAGGGCGTCGGCGTCGAAGAGGGTGATGGCGCGGTCGACGATCCTCTTGGACAGCTCCGCCTGCAGCCAGAAGATGTCCTCGACGTCCTGCCGGCTCATCGGCGAGACCAGGTACCCGCGCCGGGGCACCAGGTCCACCAGGCCCTCGCCGCGCAGCGTGAGCAGCGCCTCGCGGACGGGCGTGACGCTGACCCCCAGGGCGGCCGCGGTCTCGTCCAGGCGGATGAAGTCGCCGGGACGCACCTCGCCGCTCATGATCCGGGTCCGGACGTGGTCGGCCACCTCCTCGGAGAGCTGCGGACGCTGCGCGAGTCGTGTGGGGGCCACGTCCGCCACCTCGTTTCCCAAGAAGGAGCACCCGCGGAGGGTGCCGTCGACCGATAATCGAAATCAAATATATCCGCTCGGGCCGCCTCCGTCTGCCAGGGGGTGGGCGGCGCCGCAATAAGGAGTCCCCGTGAAGACCGCAGCGACCGCCCTCGCCCTGGCGATGGCCGCCCTCGTCGTCGTCCCCGCCCACGCCGGCGCGCAACCCCCGCCCACGGCCGGCGGACCGCACCCCGTCCCGGCGTCGTTCGTCGACGGACTCCGCGCGGAGGTCCAGAACCCGCTCGGGGAACACCCGGCCACCAACGACTGGGACTGCGAGCTCACCGAGGCACACCCGCGGCCGGTGATCCTCGTGCACGGCACGTTCCTCAACAGGCAGGACAACTGGGCGTATCTCGCCCCGTCGCTCGCCAACGAGGGGTACTGCGTGTACGCGCTGACCTACGCCGCACACCCGGATGCGCCGTGGCCGCTCAGCGCGCTCGGGGGCATGCGGACGATGGAGGAGGGTGCGGGGGAGTTGGCGCTGTTCGTGGACCGCGTGCGCGAGGCGACGGGCGCGGACACGGTCGACCTGGTGGGGCACTCGCAGGGCACGATCATGCCCGCGGTCTACGTCAACGAGCTGGGCGGGCACCGGTACGTCCGGAACTACGTGGGCCTGGGCTCGGTGTGGCGGGGGAGCACCGCGTTCTTCCTCTCGACCCTCTTCGACGCGTTCGGTCGGGTGGGCATCCGCGACGACGTGCAGGGCTTCATCCGGACCGTCGGGTGTGGGGCGTGCAACCAGGTGATCGCCGGCAGCGACTTCTTCCGTCACCTGTGGCGCGACGGCACCCCGTACCACCCGGACGTGCGGTACACGAACATCCTCACGCGGTACGACGAGATCGTGACCCCGTTCGACAGCGGGTACGTCGAGGGGCCGAACGCGCAGAACCACGTGGTGCAGGACTTCTGCGCGCAGGACTTCTCCGACCACGTCTCGATCGTCACCGACCCGGTGGCCCGCGACCTGACGCTCAACGCGCTCGATCCCCGGAACCCGCGGCCCGTGGGCTGCGAGTTCGTCCCGCCGATCACGCCGCTGCAGAGCTGAGGTCGGGGGGCGGGCCGGTCGGCGGGAAGGGCCGCCCCCCTGACCCGCAGCGCCTCCGGCTTGCGCTGCCTCCCTGACCCGCAGCGACTCCGGCTTGCGCTGCCTCCCTGACTTGCGCTGCAGGAACGGTCCATCCAGCCAGCGCGAGCCCGCAAATCGCGTGCATTCGGCCAGCACATGTCGGAGGGGCTCTGAGCGGGCAGGGTGACCGCGCAGGGTCGCGCTGGCGGATTGACCGGATCCGCGAGAGCCACTGCGCGGCGGGCGGTGTGCGGCGAGACTGGGACGCATGACCGACACCCCGAACCGCCCCGCCGTCCGCACCGAGCGCCGCGGGCACGTCCTGCTCGTGACCCTCGACCGCCCCGAGGCCCGCAACGCCGTCAACGGCGAGATGAGCACCCTGCTGGGGCGAGCGCTGCACGAGGCCGACACCGATCCCGAGATCCGCGTGGTGGTGCTCACCGGCGCCGGCGAGAAGGCGTTCTGCGCGGGCGCCGACCTCAAGGCCATCTCCCGCGGTGAGGACATCTTCCCGGCGGAGAACCGTGAGTGGGGCTTCGCGGGGATGATGCAGCATCACGTGTCGGTCCCGGTGATCGCCGCCGTCAACGGCACGGCCCTGGGCGGGGGCTGCGAGATCGCCCTGGCCTGCGACCTCGTGGTGGCCGCCGAGCACGCGATCTTCGGGCTGCCGGAGGTCCGGCGCGGACTCATCGCCGCCGCCGGGGGTGCGTTCCGCCTGCCGGCGCAGGTCCCGCACCGGGTCGCGATGGAGATGATCCTCACCGGTGAGCCGATCTCGGCGGCGCGCGCGCTGGACCTGCACCTGGTGAACCGGGTCGTGCCGGCCGCGGGGCTGATGGACGCCGCCGTCGAGTTGGCCTCGGTGATCGCCGCGAACGCACCGCTGGCCGTGCAGGGCAGCAAGCGGGTCGCGCTCGGCATCAGCGACGGGGAGCGACCGTCGGAGGTCGAGAGGTGGCGTGTCAGCGACACCGAGATGATCACCGTGATGACCTCCGAGGACGCGATGGAGGGGCCGACGGCGTTCGCGGAGAAGCGCGCGCCGGTGTGGAAGGCACGCTGAGACCAAACCCACACCCCCGACCCGATGTGGCCGCGGCCGCCCGGCCCTACATTTCCTTCATGGAAGCAGCGGGCAGGGCGATGGTCATCGAGGAAGACCTCCACGTGGTCGACACGGCGAGCCGCGAGCTGGCGCCGCGCGCGGCGGACCTGGTCTCACGCCTGGACGGCGACGCGGCGGTGGAGGAGATCCGCCACTGCGTGATCCGGGCGGCGACCGTCCCGGTCCGCTCGGCCGCCGAGCTGCGGTCGGCGGTGCGGGGTCATCGCGCCGGACTCAACCGGGCCGGTGCCGACCTCGGCCTGGCCGTGGTGGCCGCCGGCGCGGTCCCGCTCGTGCCACCGGGCTCGGCCCTGGTCGACGAGAGTCCGCGGACCCGGCGGCTCCTCGCCGACTACGAATACCTGGCCCGGGATCAGATCTACTGCGGGGTGCGCATCCGCGTGGAGACGCGTGACGGCGACGAGGCGGTCCGGGTGGCGGGCCGCGTCGCGCCGCACCTCCCCGTCTTCCTGGCGCTCCTGGCCAGCTCCCCGTACCTGCGGGACGGATCGGATTCGGGGCACGCGAGTTGCCGGTCCGTGGCGGCCTCGCAGTGGCCGACGACCGCCCCGGTGGCCGGGGTGGGCTCGGAGGCGGAGTTCGCGGAGTTGGTGGACGACCTCGTGGCCAGCGGAGTAGTCGTGGACGCGTCGATGGTGGGCTTCGGGATCCAACCCGGACCCGGGGGGCGCTCCGTCGAGCTGCTGGTGTGCGACGCCTGCCCCTCGGCCGACGCCACCGTCCTGGCGGCCGCGTTGCTCCGCGCGCTCGTCGCCAGGGAGGCCGCCGCGGTCGCCGGCGGCGCGGAGGAGCCGACGACGACGGAGACCAGGCTCCGGGCGGCCCTGTGGCGCGCCGCCCGGTCGGGCCTGGAGGGCGACCTCGTCGACCCCGGCACCTTCCTGCCCCGGCCCGCCGCCGAGGTCGTCTCCGAGCTGACGGAGTCCCTGGCCCACGAGCTGACCCGCTCCGGCGACCTGGATCTGGTGCGCACCCTGCTCGACAACGCCCTCTACAACGGGAGCAGCGCCTTCCGCCAGCGCCGCACGCTGCGCCGCCGCGGGCACTCGCACGACGTGGTGGGCCTGCTGGTGGCGGAGACCGCCGGTGTGAGCGGGCCCAGGTCACCCGTCCCCGAGGCGTACACGCGGCTGTTCGGTGTCTACGAGCCGATGGCCGGGCTCGACGCCGACCCGAGCTGGGACGAGGCGGTCGAGGAGGGCGGTGCGCCCCGCGGGGTGTACGCGCCGGTCACCGCGGCCCTGGACAGGATCGGCACCGTGCGGTTGCGGTCGCGTCAGGTGATGGCGGAACAGGAGGCCTCGGTGGCCGGGGTGGCGTTCCGGGTCACCGGGCAGACGCGGCCGCAGGCGTTCCCGATGGATTTCGTGCCCCGCATCCTCACGCCCGAGGTGTGGCGGTCGCTTGCGGCGGGCATCGAACAGCGCGCCCGCGCGTTGGACGCCTTCCTCGACGACATCTACGGGGAGCGGGACTTCGTGCGCGCGGGCCACCTCACGCCGGAGGCGTTGGACCGCGCTCCGGGCCACCGCAGCACGGGCCGCGTGCAGCCCCCGGGGCGGACCCGTGCGCACATCTGCGGGATCGACCTCGTGTGCGGGGACGACGGGCGGTGGTTCGTCCTGGAGGACAACGTCCGCGTGCCCTCGGGGATCGCCTTCTCGCACGCTCTGCGCCAGATGACCACCTCCCTGTTCGGGGACCTGACCGGCGGGTTCGACCTGCGCTCGCCGGAGGAGGCGTTCCCCATGATCCGGCGGACGCTCGAGGCGGCCGCACCTCCGGCGTCCGGGGACGACCCGCGCATCGCGGTGGTGTCCTCCGGGCCGACGGACTCGGCATGGTTCGAACACCGGCTGATCGCCCAGCGCATCGGCGCGCCACTGATCACCCCCGATCTCCTCACCTTCCGCGACGGGGTCCTGCACCACCGCGCCGGCCGGGACCTGCACCGGGTGGACGTGGTGTACGCCCGGATCGACGAGGACATGCTCCTGAGCTCCCCCGGGGTCGACGGCATCCCGCTCCGGGACGGACTGCTCGAGGCGATCGGCGCCGGACGCCTGACCGTGGCCAACGCGTTCGGCAACGGGGTGGCGGACGACAAGGCGATCTACGCCTGCGTGCCCACCATGATCGACTTCTATCTCGGTGAGACGCCGATCCTCGACCAGGTGCCCACCTACCTGTGCGCCGACCGCACCCAGCGGGACCTGGTGCTGGACCGTCTCGCCGAACTGGTGGTCAAGCCCATCGACGGGTACGGCGGCCTGGGGATCACCATCGGGCCGGAGTGTTCCGAGGCCGAGCTCGCCGCCCGGCGCGAGGACCTGCTCACCCGGCCGGAGGGGTTCATCGCCCAGGAGGTGGTCCCCCTGTCCACGCTGCCCACCTTCGACGGCACGCGGATGCAGCGGCGACACGTGGACCTGCGCGCGTTCGCCCACGTCCGGCGTGAGGGCGGCAGGACGACAGCGCACGCCGTCCCGGCCGGGCTGACCCGGGTCGCCCCGGCCGGGTCGATGATCGTCAACTCGTCGCGCGGGGGCGGAGGAAAGGACACGTGGATCCTGGGCTGAACCCGAGGCCGGCCACTGTCTCCGGCGCGGGTGCGGCCGGGCCGGGGTTGGCCTAGCGTGGGGAGATGACCGACGAGGTGAACGGCGCGGTGCACGACGAGGCGATCACCGAGGACGGCGAGCCCCGCCCGGAGTACGCGCACGTGCTGAAGGCGGTGTCGGACCTGGGTCCCGAGGCCCTCGGGGAGCGCAAGAACCGGGTGGACGACAGCCTGCGGTCCCTGGGCGTGACCCTGAACGTGTACGGCAGGGACAGCCCGCAGGTGTTCCCGCTGGACGCCGTCCCGCGCATCGTGCCGGCCGACCAGTGGGGGCGGATCACCGCCGGCATCGAACAGCGGGCCCGGGCGTTGGAGATGTTCCTGCGGGACATCTACGGGGCCGGTGAGATCCTCCGGGCGGGGGTGGTGCCTGAGGAGGCCCTCCGGCGGGCGCCGGGATTCCGCCCCACCGGGCGATCGGTGCCGGAGGGCGCGCTGCACGCCCCGGTGTGCGGGGTGGACCTGGTCTCGACCTCGCCGGGGGAGTGGATCGTGCTGGAGGACAACCTGCGGATGCCGGGGGGGATGGCGCTGGCGGTCGGTCTGCGTGACCGGATCGCCGAGGGCTACCCCGAGTTCGGCGCGCGGACCGGGGTGTACGACCCCCGCGACGCGCTGGACATGCTGGCCGACACCCTGCGCGCGGCCGCGCCGGAGGGGGTTGCCGACCCCGCGATCGCGGTGGTGATCGCCGAGGACGAGCGCGAGTCCTTCGACCTCAACCAGGTGACCTCCGCCCTCGGCGGGACGCTGGTCACGGCCGCCGACCTGCGGTGCGACGGGGGTCGGCTGTGGCGGGCCGACGGCTCCGGCGGCGAGCCCGTGGACGTGCTGTTCGTCCGGATGGACGAGGAGGCGCTCCTGTCCTCCGCCGGTGCGGACGGCACGGTCCTGCGCAGCGGGCTGCTGGACGCCATGGCGCAGGGCGGTGTCGCCGTGGTCAACGCGCCCGGGAACGGGGCGGCCGACGACAAGGCGATCTACGCCCTCGTGCCGGGGATCATCGAGTTCTACCTGGGCGAGAAGCCGCTCATCGGTCAGGTGGACACGCTGCTGTGCTCCGACCCCGCGCAACTCCAGCAGGTGATGGACAGGATCGGGGAGCTGGTGGTCAAGCCGATCGACGGCTACGGCGGCTCGGAGATCACCGTGGGACCGGAGTGCTCGCCGCGTGAGCTGGACGAGCGCCGCGAGGAACTGCGGCGCCACGGCGAGCGGTTCATCGCCCAGGAGGTCCAACCGCTGTCCACGCTGCCGACCTTCGACGGCGGCGATCTCCGGCGGCGGCACGTCGACATGCGGGCGTTCGTCCTGCTGCGGACCGGTGGCGCGGGGGAGATTCTCGCCTCGGCCCCGCCCGTCGCGCTGACGCGGGTGGCGCCGGCGGGCACGATGGTGGTCAACGCCTCGAGTGGAGGCGGTGGAAAGGACACCTGGATCCACCGTGCCTGACAGCGCCGCCGGGGGCCCCGACGGAATCCGCCACACCACCTCGCCCGACCTCTCCCCGGACGGGTCGATGCTGGCGTGCGTGGTCACCGAGCGCACGGGCTACCCGCGCGCCGTCCAGCGGCCGCTGGGGCCGGGGGGCCTGGACGGGGCCGGGCCGGAACGCGACGTGGTGCTCCCGGTCAACGGGCCCGTCCGCCGCGTGGCGTACTCGCCCAACGGCAGGTGGCTCGCCTGCGAGGTCGCCCCGGACGGCGGTGAGCGGGAGCGGATCTGGCTGGTGACCACCGACCCGGAGGACCACGAGGTCTACCCGGTGGACACCTTCAGCGACGCCACCGTGCAGTTTGTCTGCTGGGACGGCGACCTGCTGGCGGTGACCGCCTTCGACTCCGAGGGCCTGGCCGAGGGGCGGCTCGTGGACCCGGAGACGGGGGAGTCCACGGTGGTGGACCGCCGGATGGGCGGGGCGCTGGTCCACGCCCGGGACGGTGCCGCCCTGTTCCGGGTGGGTGCCCGCGGGCATCGTGAACTGCTGCGCATCGTGCCCGACGGCAGGTGGTGGCCCCTGCTGCCCGTCGACACCGGGTCGACGACCGAGGCCGGGGTGATCCTCGACGCCGGGGGCGCCGGCCGGCCCATGCGGATGATCGTCCGGAGCGACCATTCGGCGGACCGGATGGGTCTGCTCGCGGTGGAGTCGGACGAGGACAGCACCGAGTCGTGGCCCGTGGCGTTCCGCGACGACGCCGACCTCGACTGGGTCGAGGTGAGCCTGGACGGCTCGACCGCGGTGCTGCTGTGGAACGTGCGCGGCGGGCTGTCCGAGATCGAGATCCTCGACCTCACCCCGGGCCGTCCCCGGCTGGTCCACATACCGCCGTTGCCGGAGGTCGTGGCGTCGGCACCCACGCTCACCGCCGACGGCAGGCTGCTCGCGCTCACCGTCCAGAGCCTCGACCAGCCACCCCGCGTGGTGATGTACGACGTGGAGAACCGCCGGTGGACGGGACGGCCGCCGGAACAGCCCGTGCCGGCCCCGCGGCTGGTGCGGTTCACCGCGCGCGACGGCCTGGAACTGAGCGGGTGGCTGTACCGGCCCGGCGACCCCGACGGCCCCGACGAGCCGGGTCCCACGGTCATCCACCTCCACGGCGGCCCGGAGGGCCAGTCCAGGCCCGGGTTCGACGACCTCGCCCGCCGTTGCCTGGACGTCGGCGTGACCTATTTCCTGCCCAACGTGCGCGGCTCGAGCGGGTTCGGGCGATTCTTCATCCATGCCGACGACCGCTACGGGCGCTTCGCCGGGATCGACGACGTCGAGGACGCCCTGCTGCACCTCGTGGACGCGGGCATCACCGACCCCGCCCGGGCCGTGGTCTCCGGCCGCTCCTACGGCGGCTATCTGGTCAACGCCACCCTGGTCCGCCACGCGGGCCGGTGGTGCGGGGGGATCGCGGCGTGCGGGATGAGCGACCTGCGGACCTTCTACCGCACCACGGAGCCCTGGATCGCCGCGGCCGCGTACCCCAAGTACGGCAACCCCCTGCAGGAGCGCGAGCTGCTCATGGAGGTCTCGCCGCTGCTGAATTTCGACCGGATCGACGTCCCCGTCCTCTACATCCACGGCGCCCACGACACCAACGTGCCGCTCACCGAGACCGGGCAGGCGGTCGACGCGCTCCGGGAGCGCGGGGTGCCGGTGGACGTGCTGTTGTTCGAGGACGAGGGTCACGACTTCGTGAAATTGGCCAACCGGCGACTGCTCGGCGATCGGGTGGTCCGGTTCTGTCAGGAGGTGTTCGATGGTCGGATCGGATGAGAGGACCCCCCGCGACCCGGCGGGGTTCGAGGACCGGCTCAAGGCGTGGAGGCGTCACCTCCACGCCCACCCGGAGTTGTCCTACGAGGAGCGGGAGACCACCGACTACGTCGAGGGCGAACTCTGGGCCATGGGGCTCGAGCCGACCCGCTTCCGGCTCGGCACGGGCCTGTGGTGCGACGTCCCGGCGGCCGCCGGCGCGGCCGCCACGGACGTGGTGGCCCTGCGCGCGGACATCGACGCCCTGGCCATGAGCGAGGACTCGGGCGAGCCCTTCGCCTCCCGCGTCGAGGGGGTCAGCCATTCCTGCGGCCACGACGGGCACACCGCGATGCTGCTGGGCGCCGCCGAACTGCTGGTGGCCGACCCGCCGCCCCGCCCGGTCAGGCTGATCTTCCAGCCGGCGGAGGAGACCATGCCCGGCGGGGCGAAGGAGTGCGTCGCCGAGGGCGTGGTGGAGGGGGTGGACCGCATCCTCGCGCTGCACTGCGACCCCCACCGCGTGGTCGGCGAGGTCGGCGTGACCGCCGGGCCGATCACCTCGTCCAACGCCAAGATCGGCATCACCGTCCGGTCGGACGGGGGGCACACCGCCCGTCCCCACGAGACCCAGGACACGGTGTTCGCGCTCGCCCAGATCATCACCGGGGTGACCGCCGCGGTGGACCGGAGGATCGATCCCCGCTCGGGCACCGTCCTGACCTGGGCGTCGGTGAGGGCCGGTGGCACCGCGCCCAACGTCATCCCCGACTCGGGGCAGCTGTGGGGCACCCTGCGCAGCGCCGACCGGGACGTGTGGGCCACCGTGGAGCCGCTCGTCCGCGAGGCGGCCGAGCGGGTGGGCGCCCTGTACGGGGTCCGCACCGAGGTGGAGTACGTACAGGGGGTGCCGCCGGTGGTGAACGACGACGAGTGCGCCGAGCTGGCCGCCCGTGCCGTGGCCTCCGTGCTCGGACCGGGCGGGGTGGGCCCCGCCGTGCAGTCGAGCGGCGGCGAGGACTTCGCCTGGTACACCGAGGAGATCCCGGGCGTCTACCTGCGGCTGGGGGTGTGGGACGGCGAGTCCGGCGAGACGGACCTGCACCACCCCGGCTTCGTGCTGGACGAGCGGGCGCTGCCCCACGGCGCCCACATCCTCGACGCGTTCGCCCGGACCGATCGGCCCACCGGGTGAGTGGGGTCGGCCCGGGGATGCGGGCGTCGTCGTCGTCGCGCCCGGTGGAGGTCCCGCGCCGACGCGGGTAGAACGAGGGCATGACTGCCACTCTTCCCCCGACCACCCCGGCCCCGACCGCCCCGCCGCTGCCCGTCGCGTGCGGGCCGCTGTCGGATGCGGTGGTCGCGGCGCTGGCGTCGGGGCGCACCGACGGGCTGCCCGGGGTGCCGCCGGACACCGACCCGCTGGGCCGCGACCTGCAGCTGGCGCTGTACACCCTCTACGAGCTGCACTACCGCGGCTTCGCCGGCGTCGACGCCGAGCTGGAGTGGGACCCCGACATCCTGCGGCT
Organism: uncultured Dietzia sp.; assembly: GCF_937873725.1. Lineage (GTDB taxonomy): Bacteria > Actinomycetota > Actinomycetes > Mycobacteriales > Mycobacteriaceae > Dietzia. The sequence continues at coordinate 2,445 of NZ_CALMYY010000105.1, read as the reverse complement.
GCGGCGGGGCCTGGAGGGGGTGTTCCTCGGGTACCTGCGGCGCGCGGTGGAGCCGGGTGACGACCCCGTCGCGGAGATGGACGCGCTGTCCGTGGAGGCGACGTCCGGCACCGGCCCGTCCTGGTACTTCGCCGGGGAGGGCACCTGGGATCAGCTGCGCGAGTACTTCGCGCACCGGTCGCTGTACCACCTCAAGGAGGGCGATCCGCACGCGTTCACCATCCCGCGCCTGCAGGGCCAGGCCAAGGCGTCGTTCGTGGCCGTGGAGTTCGACGAGTTCGGCGGGGGCCGCGGCGAGCGCGTGCACCAGCGGCTGTGGGAAGACCTCATGGGCGCCGCCGGACTGGACGCGTCCTACCTGGGGTACATCGACGCGGTGAGCGCCGAGACGCTGTCCACGGTCAACCTCATGTCGCTGTTCGGGCTGCACCGCTCGCTGCGCGGCGCGGCGATCGGGCACTTCGCCGCCATCGAGATCACCTCGTCCCCGGGGTCCGCCCGCCTGGTCGCGGGCCTGCGCAGGCTGGGGGCCCCGGAGGAGTGCGTGCACTTCTACGCCGAGCACGTGGAGGCCGACGCGGTCCACGAGCAGGTCATGCGCCACGACGTGGTGGGCGACCTGCTGGGCCGGGAGCCGGACCTGGCGGCCGACGTCGTGTTCGGGATGCGCGCGCTCGACCACCTCGACGGGCTGGCGGCGGACGGGATGCTCGCGGCCTGGCGCCGCGGTGAGTCCTCCCTGCTCGGCTGACCCCCCCCGGGCGCGTCAGTCTCCGCGCCGCACCTTGCGCCGGTGGCTGGTGTCACACAGCGGGTAGTTCCGGCTGCGCCGGCACATGCACACCGCCACCATGAAGCGGTCGGAGCAGACCCGGGCACCGTCGGCGGTCACCACGTCCACCGGGCCCTCGATCAGCATTGGCCCGCCGGGCACGATCCGCACCACGCGGGCCTCGCGCTCACCTGCGGTCGACACGGATCACCACGAGTTCCTCGGTGCGCCGGCCGGGCTCGAGCAGGCCGGCGGCCTCGAGCCGGTCGGCGTACGCGTGCATGACGGGGCCGAACCCCACCACCCGGGCCGCCACCTGCCGGGACTCGAACCCGGCCTGCTCGAGCCGGCGGATGGTCTGCGGCGGGTCGGAGAACTCCGAGTGCACGATGAGCATGGAGCCGCCCGGGGCCACGAGATCGGGCGCCAGGTCGCACAGCTGGTCGAGCACCACCCGTCCGTCGGCCCCGGCGTCCCACGCCCGGTTCGGACCGGTCCCCCGCAGCGGAGCGTCGGACGGGACGTAGGGCGGGTTGGACACCACCACGTCGAAGGGGCCGGCGCGGCGGGCGTCGTCGAGGGTGCCCACGCGGGCGTCCACCCGGACCCCGGCGCGCCGGGCGTTGCGGCTCGCGCACGCCACCGCGAGGGGTGAGATGTCGTAGGCGATCACCTCGGCCGCTCCCATGAGGGCGGCCTCGATCGCGAGGATCCCGCTCCCTGTACAGATGTCGAGGACCCGCCTGCCCGCCACCGGGACGCCGTCGAGCGCCTCGCAGAGCAGCCACGAGTCGTCCTGCGGCGCGTACACGCCGTCGTCGACCTCGATGTGGCCGAACCGGGTCTGGGTCATGGGTCCTCCGGGTGGGGGGCGTCACGGATGCCGCCCAGTCAAGCCCCGGGCCCCGACCCCTGCAACCGCTCGGCCGCTACAACTGCCAGAAGAGCCCGCCCGGCACGTCGCCGCCGCCGGTGAGCCGGCAAGTGAGCAGGGTGCCGTCGGCGGCGGTGACGGCGGCGTCCTCCTGCATGCAGGGCTGGCCGAGCAGCGCCGGGCCGGTCCCGTCGGGGCCCGTCCCGGCGGGCTGGGGCAGCCACAGGGGGCCGGCCCCTCCCGGGTCCTCGAGGCAGAACAGCGGGGAGCCGTCCTGGCCCTGGGCCAGTTCGCCGATCATGTGGCAGGGCGCGCCCGTCGCCACCACGTTGGCCGGCAGCTGGGTCGACGGCGCCGCGGAGACGGTGCTGCTCGGGGTGGTGGCGACCGGGACGGGGGTGGTGCTCTCCGTGACCTCGGGGAGGGAGGTGGGGGTCGACGACGACGAGGTGGTCACCGCGGTCGTCGGCGTCGGGGTGGCGTCGGTCCCCCCGTCCGCCGAACATCCGGCGAGCGCCATCCCGGCCGCCACCGCGATCGCGATGACGGCCGGGACACGGCGACGCCCCGTGGTGGAGGACGGGTGGTGCGTCGCGGTGTGGTTCATGCGTTCCTGCTCCTGTCGCGGGTGCTCAGGCCCCGATGATGAAGGCCTCGAGCTCGGCGCGGGCCTTGTCGTCGGCCATCTGGACCGGCGGCGACTTCATGAGGTAAGCGGACGCCGGCAGGATCGGTCCGCCGATGCCGCGGTCCTTGGCGATCTTGGCGGCGCGGACGGCGTCGATGATGATGCCGGCCG
>NZ_CALMYY010000104.1 GCF_937873725.1 uncultured Dietzia sp. | reverse complement strand
GGCCTGGCCCTCGCGGAGCCGGTCCGGCAGGGCGGGCAGGGGCGGGGCGTCGACGAGCGGGTCGACCGGCTCGGCGGGGAAGTGGGTGGCCCGGCGGACCTCGTCGATCGAGTCGACCCCGCACACGCCGCAGGCGCTGGTCATGGTGGCCGCCCGGGCGGCGCGGGGCTCCGGGACATCGGGCGACAGGGTCACGGTGAGCGTGTTGTAGTCCTGCTCGGCGCGGCCGCTGACGGTGGTGCAGTAGCAGATCCCGGGCAGGTGATCGCGGTGCCAGACGGCGCCCTCGGAGACCAGGTGGCCGGCGGCCAGGTCCATGTCGTCACCGGGCGTCCGCATGGTCACGACGTACGGGCCGCCGCCCACCCGGATCTCCAGGGGCTCCTCACGGGGGGGGGGGGTGATCTCGCGCGCCGGCTCGCCGCGGGGGCGCAGGCGCGTGGGGGGATGGCGGGTGCTTCGTCGTCCCATGGTGGTCGAGGTTAGCGGGACGCCACCCGGAGTACGCCCGCCCCCCGGACGTCGCCCGCGTCGAGGTAGGCCAGCGCCTCGGCGGCCTGGTCGAACCCGTACTCGTGCGTGGTGGGCCGCAGCCCCAGTCGTGCGGCGAGCGCGAGGAACTCCTCGCCGTCGGCGCGGGTGTTGCTCTCCACGCTCGTGAGGGTCCGCTCATGGAACAGCTGACGTCGGTAGTCGAGCCCGGGCACGTCGCTGAGGTGGATCCCCGCCACGGCGAGCGTGCCGCCGGGGGCCAGGGCCTCCATGGCGACGGGGACGATCTCGCCGGCGGGGGCGAAGAGGATGGCCGCATCCAGCGGGACCGGGGGCGGGCTCAGCGCGTCACCGGCCGAGGCGGCACCGAGCTCCAGCGCCAGCCGACGCGCACCCTCGCCGCGGGTGAGGACGTGGACCTCGGCTCCCTGGGCCAGCGCGAGCTGCGCGGTGATGTGCGCGGACCCGCCGAAACCGTAGAGCCCGAGCCGTCCGCCGGGGGGCAGCGCGGCCCGCGTGAGCGCGCGGTAGCCGATGATCCCCGCGCAGAGCAGCGGGGCGGCGGTCGCGTCGTCAAGCTCGTCGGGCAGCCGATAGGCGAACGCCTCCGGGACCGTCGTGAACTCGGCGTATCCGCCGTCGGCGTCCCAGCCGGTGTACCGGGACCCCGGGCACAGGTTCTCCCGGCCGGTCCGGCAGAACCCGCAGCGCCCGCACGTACTCCGCAACCAGGGGATGCCCACCCTGTCTCCCGGGGCGAACCGGCCGCTGTCGGGCCCGGCGCCCGCGACCTCCCCGACGATCTCGTGCCCCGGGACCACCCGGGCCCGGTGCACGGGCAGGTCACCGGTCGCGACGTGGAGGTCGGTCCGGCACACGCCGCAGGTGAGCACCCGGACCAGGACCTCGCCGGGGGCGGGGTCGGGGACGGGGAGCTCGGTCAGCTCGAGGGGGCCGCCGGCCAGGGGCCCGGGTTCTCCGACCACCCATGCGCGCATCGTCGTCATGCGGGAACACCTCGATCCTGCGCCGTCCACCCTCGCGCGGACGTCAGATGTAGATTGCCGGGTCGATGTAGAACTGCGCGTCGCGCAGCTCCTCCTTGGTGGACCTGGCCGGCTTGGCCACGCCCGGGATGCCCACGACGATCGAGCCGGCCGGGGCGCTCTTGACCACCACGGCGTTGGCCCCGACGGAGGAGTCGGCACCGATCTCGACCGGGCCGAGGATTTTGGCGCCGGCGCCCACGGTCACGCGGTCCCCCAGGGTCGGGTGCCGCTTGACCTGCTTGAGCGAGACCCCGCCCAGGGTCACGCCGTGGTAGAGCATGCAGTCGTCGCCGATCTCGGCGGTCTCCCCGATCACCACGCCCATCCCGTGATCGATGAAGAACCGGCGGCCGATGGTGGCGCCGGGATGGATTTCGATCCCCGTGAGGAACCGCGCGAACTGGGCCAGGACGCGCGCGGCGGTCCGGCCGGCACCGCCCCGGGTCCACATGCGATGGGACAGCCGGTGGATCCAGATCGCGTGCAGGCCCGAGTAGACGACCGCGTTCTCGAGGTCGCCGCGCGCGGCCGGATCGTGGGCGCGCGCCGCGGTGAGGTCCTCGCGCACCGTGCGCAGGAACCCCACCGGGCGTCGGGTGTGATCGGACATCAGTCGCGGTAGTCCTCGAACAGCATCGTGGAGACGTAGCGCTCGCCGTAGTCGCACACGATCACGACGATGGTCTTGCCGGCGTTCTCGGGCCGCTTGGCGATCTGCAGCGCCGCCCAGACGTTGGCGCCCGAGGAGATGCCGCAGAGGATGCCCTCCTCCTTGCCGAGCCGCCTGGCGATCGCCAGCGAGTCCTCGAGGGTGACGTCGACGACCTCGTTGTAGATCTCCCGGTCGAGGATCTCGGGGACGAAGTTGGCACCGAGGCCCTGGATCTTGTGCGGGCCGGCCTTGCCCTCGGTGAGGAGCGGCGAGTCCTTGGGCTCCACGGCGACGATCTGGATGTCCGACTTCTGCGAGCGCAGGTAGTTGCCCGCGCCGGAGATGGTGCCGCCGGTGCCGATGCCGGCCACAAAGACGTCGACGTCCCCGTCGGTGTCCTCCCAGACCTCCGGGCCGGTGGTGCGGCGATGGACGTCGACGTTGGCGGGGTTGGCGAACTGGCCGGCCCGAACGGCGGTCTCCCGGGTCGCGGCGACCTCCCCGGCCT
>NZ_CALMYY010000103.1 GCF_937873725.1 uncultured Dietzia sp. | reverse complement strand
CCTCCGCGGCCCCCGACGGGGGACGTCAGCGGGGCATCTGCCCGTCGTCGACCTTGATGACTGTTCCGGTGACCGCCTCCGACGCGTCGGACACCAGGTAGAGCAGGGTGGAATCGAGCTGCTCGGGCAGGCCGATCCGCTTGCGCGGGAAGCCGGGCGCGATGTCGCCCACCCGGGCGAGCATCCCGTCGGTCATCTCCGAGGCGAAGACCCCCGGCGCGATGCCGTTGACGTTGATGAGGTGGCGTGACCACTCCACCGCGAGGGCCTCGGTCATCCGGCTGACCGCCGCCTTGGCCGTGGAGTAGAGCGCGGCCCCGTTGCCGGCGTAGTGGTACGCGGCCATCGAGGAGATGTTGACGATCCGGCCGGGCAGCTCGGCCGCGATGAGCCGTCGGGCGAGGCCGGTGGCCATGAGCCACGGGCCGCGGACGTTGGTGTCCAGGACGGCGTCCACGAGCTCGAGGGACATCTTGTGGGCGCGCTGCGCGTCGGGGATGCCGGCGTTGTTGACCAGGATCTGCGGGACGCCGAGCTCCGCGGTGACCTGCTCGAGGCAGGCCTCGATGGAGTCCGGGTCGGTCACGTCGAGCCGGACGCCGTGGGCCTTGCCGCCGCGCTCGCCGATCGCGCCGACGACCTCGGCGATCCGCTCGGCGCGCCGCCCGGTCACGACGACCGTCGCACCCGCCTCCGCGAGCACGTGGGCGAACCGGACGCCGAGGCCGGCGGTCGATCCGGTGACGATCGCGACGCGGCCGGTGAGGTCGACGGAAGGCAGTTCGGCAGAAGGCATGGGGGTCCGATCCGGAACGTGGGTGGGGGGGTCAGCTGAAGAGGTCGGGCAGCCCGTCGGAGACGCGGTCGGGGAAGTCCGGCTCCTGCTTGGCGAGGAATGCGGTGACACCGGCGCGGACGTCGGCGGACTTGCCGCGGGTGTAGATGCCGATGGACTCGGCGCGGTGGGCCACCTCGGGGTCGGGCGCGCCGAGCATGCGCCACATCAGCTGTCGGGTCAGCGCCGCCGACACCGGCGCGGTGCCCTGCGTCATCTCGCGGGCGATCTCGATCGCGCGGGGCAGGACCCGCTCGGTCGGGAGCAGCTCACGCACCAGTCCGCGCTCGAGGGCCTCGGCGGCGGGGATCGTCCTGCCGCCCACGGTCCACTCGACTGCTGTAGAGATGCCCACCACCCGGGGCAGGAACCAGCTCGAGCACGCCTCCGGGACCAACCCGCGGCGAGTGAAGACGAACCCGAACTTGGCGTTGTCCGCCGCGATCCGCACGTCCGTCGGCAGGGTCATGGTCACCCCGACCCCGGCGGCCGACCCGTTGATCGCCGAGATGACCGGCTTGCTCATCCGGAACAGGCGCAGCGAGACCAGGCCGCCCGTGTCTGGCGGGGCGGTGCCGGAGTCCTGGTCGGGATCGATCGCGAACGTCTCGCCCCCGCCCGAGATGTCGGCCCCCGCGCAGAACGCCCGACCGGTGCCGGTGAGGACGACGGCCCGGATGGCGTCGTCGGCGTCGCAGGCGTCGAGGGCCGCGATGAGGTCGGTGAGGCTCCGCGTGGTGACCGCGTTGAGGCGGGCCGGGCGGTTGAGCCGGATCACGGCTACCTCGCTGTGGCGCTCGACCACCACATCGGGCTGGTCGGGCTGGTCGGGCGGGGTCGCGGGTGCCTGGTCAGGCGAGGGGTGCATGATGTCGGACGCTACCCGGGGTGGCGGGTGGGGCGGCCGGGATCGGCGGGTTCCCGGGTCAGCCGACCTCGTCTCAGTCGCCCACCTCGTCCGGGTCGGTCACGTCGGCGGGCAGCTCGATGGCCTGGTCGGCGACGTCCGCGGGGTTCGCCTCGCGGGTGGGGTCGCTGACCACGACCTCCGGCTGGTACTCCTCGGCGGCGGTGACGGGATCCGGTCCCGGGGTGTACTCGTCCGGGTCGGGGCGGTCCTCGGCGGTCATGTCGGGTCCTCCTGGGAGTCTGTCTGCGGTGACGGGTCCGCGGCGGCTCCTCCACCGCGCGCGGCGGGACTTGAGTGGGTGTGCTGATGTCGAGCGTAGGCCTCGCCCCCCGGTGCCGGCGCCCTTCTCGGTGGCGTTGTCGACGACCCGGCGCGGCGGCTGGCGGCGCGGTGGCCGCGGGGGCGATCGGTGTCGGACCCCTCTGCTTGACTCCCGGTCATATCCCAACCACCACGTGGAGAGACCATGATCAGCATTCGTAAACTCCTCGCCGGCGTACTCGGGGTGCTCGCCCTCAGCGTCACCGCCGCGCCCGTCGCCCAGGCGCAGCCGCTCCCCGGAGGGTCGGTCGAGCTTCCGCCGATCGACCCGATCGCGGTGCCCGTCCCGGTGGGCTCGGCGGCGGGTCAGCTCCCACCGCTGCCCTTCCCGTGGTTCTGGCAGGACCCCGTTCCGCCGCCCCCGCCGGCGCCGAAGTACGTGGCGTCCAACTGGGTGGTCGCGTACAGCGCGTGTCCTGCCTCCAATCAGTGGGCCTACGCCCAGGACGGGACCAAGCTCTGGTGCACCTACCTCGACCGGACCGACGCCCGGCTGTGGGCCCCGTACACCTCGAACGTGCCGTGGACGCCCGGCTTTCGGCTGAAGCCGCGGACGGAAGTGGCGAATTCACTTGCGGGGAAGAGCTGTAGGCCTGTCGGTGCGACCGCGATCGACCCCTCGAACGGCCAGGAGGCCTACTGCGATTGGAGGCGGATCGATTCCGACGTGCCGGTCTGGCAGTACAAACCCGGATCCTGACCGCGCCCGGCGACCGTTGCGCCCGCGGGGCGGGTGATGGTCGGCCGGGGGCGGTGGGCTCGTCGTTGTCGCGGTGTCACGTCAGCTCAGGTGCCCCGCGCCCGTCTCGTCGCGGCGGCGGGAGCGGCGCAGCAGCGGCTCGAGCTCCGCGTCCTCCTCGGCGGTGGCCACCCGGAACGGGGGCTCGGCCAGCGTCGGCAGGCTCGAGCGCTCCTGGCCGCGGGTGGCCCGCAGGCTCGCGACCACCGACACCGTGAGGATGGCGGCGATGACCGCCAGCGAGATCGGGGTGGGGATGTAGAAAACGTCGATCTTCAGCAGCATCTTCACGCCCACCCACATCAGCACCAGCGCCAGGCCGATCTTGAGGTAGATGAACCGGTGGACCAGATCGGCGAGCAGGAAGTACATCGCGCGCAGCCCCAGGATCGCGAAGGCGTTGGCGGTGAAGACCAGGAACACCTCGTCGGTCACGGCGAAGATGGCGGGGATGGAGTCGACGGCAAAGACCACGTCCGTCGTCTCGACCAGCACCAGCACGGCGAGCAGGGGGGTGGCCATGACCAGGCCGCCCTTGCGGACCAGCAGCCGCTGACCGTGGAAGGTGTCGGTCATGGGTACCAGCCGGCGGAACGCCGCGAGGACCTTGGACTGGTCGGGGTCGAGGTGCTCGTCGCGTTGGCGGATCATCCGGAAGCCCGTGTACAGCAGGAACGCGGCGAAGATGTAGAGGATCCACGAGAAGTTCTGGATGAGCACCGCGCCACCGGCGATGAAGATGCCGCGGAAGACCAGGGCGCCCAGCACGCCGAGGAACAGGACCCGGTGTTGGAACTGCGGCGGGACGGCGAAGTGGGCGAAGATGATCGCCCAGACAAAGACGTTGTCCACGGCCAGGGACTTCTCGATGAGATAGCCGGCGAAGTACTGCTGGCCGAACTCGGCGCCCCAGACCGCCCAGACGATCGCGCCGAAGCCGACGCCGAAGGCGATCCACACCGCCGACCATGCCGCGGCTTCCTTGACCCCGATGACGTGGGCCTTGCGGTGGGCGACGAGGTCGACGGCCAGCATCACGACGATGAACGCGATGACCGCCAGCCAGATCCAGAGGGGGGTGTGCATGACGCGGGACCTTTCGATCAGTGGGTGATCGAAGGTCTCTCCCGACCGGCGCTGCTGCGCGCGGTCCGCTCCGCCGGGCCCGTGGGCCGTACTGACGACGAGGCGTCTAGTGGGATACTCCCCTTCCGGTGCGACCCAGTGAAGCACACGCGACGGAGGTCGCGCCAGGAGAATTTGCTTCCGGATCAGGTGGGCCCGAACCGACCCATCCCTGAGGGGAGCGGTTCCGAATCCTTTGCAGACGCTGAAAGGAGAACCACCATGAGCACTCCCGCCGGAACCCGAATCCGTCTCGCGCTGAAGACGTCCGGGGTACTCACCGCGATAGGGACCGCGGTGGTTCTCGCGCTGGCCTTTGCCCTGTTCACCCTGGGCTCGCAGCCGGCCAGCCTGGTGGCGTCGGCCGAACTCGCCGCCGGCGCCGCCCTGCAGGCCCAGAGCGGGTGGGTGCTTCCGGCGGTGTTCTCCGTGCTGGTGTTCACCGGGGTCGTCCTCATGACAGTGCTGTTGGGGAAGCCCTCGGTGGACGTGACGTGGACTCCCGCGGCTCCCGACCTCCGTGCCGTGCCCCAGCCGCCCCTGGCGCACGGGCACGCGACGTCCGATCGGGCCGGGCAACTGGTGGCGACCACGCAGTCATGACGCCGCCCGGCGGTCGCTACCGCTGGTCGAGGTCGACCACGCCGGTGTGTGCTCGTGGAGAACCGCGGGTGGTCGGCACGCGGGGCGGGAGGGCCGGGCTCGTCGTCGTCGACCTGGTTCTTCACGCTCCACCCCGCCGGTGCACCCGACGGGGAGGAGCGGTTACGAGTTGGCGAACGCCAGGATGAGCCACACCGGGAGCCACAGGCCCGCGGTGAGGATGGTGAGGATCAGGTGCAGGGCGTGGTTGACGCGCTTGCCCCCGCCGTTGACGTAGACGTTCTGCTGCATGGGCGGCATCTGCTGCGGGTACATGAACGACTGCTGATACATGGGCGGCGCGTACGGGTTGGGCACCTGGAGATGCGCCGGGATGAACTGGTCCTGCGGGCCGTACTGCATGGGCGGTGCCGGCGGGTTGCCGTAGGCGAAGCCGCCTTCGTGCGCCAGCGGGCCGTAGGGCTGGGGGGCGTACTGCGGCGGGGTGTGCTGCTGCGGCTGGGTGTGCTGCTGGGTGTACTGCTGCGGCGGGGGGGGCTGGTGGGGGGGGGGGGGCCGGGGCGGCGGGGGGGGGGGGGGGGCGCCCCCCGGGGGCCCCCCCCCCCCCCGGGGGGGGGGGGGGGGGGGGGGGGGCCCCCCCCCCCCCCCCCGCCGGCCCCCCGGGGGGGGGGGGGGGGCGTGTTCGACCCCGCGGGGGGCCCCCCCCCCCGCCGGCCG
>NZ_CALMYY010000102.1 GCF_937873725.1 uncultured Dietzia sp. | reverse complement strand
TGCGGCGCGATCGCCCGGCCCAGGTGGTAGCCGAGCACCACCACCAGCGTGCCCAGCGCGATGCCACCGAGCTGGAACTCGTCGGTGATGTGCAGCGTCGTGTCGCCCACCGCGATCACGACGCCCGCCGCGACCGGCACCAGGTTCAGCGGATTACCGAAATCGACCCGGTTCTCCTTCCAGATCTTGGCGCCGAGCAGCCCGATCATGCCGTAGAGCACCACGGTGATCCCGCCCAGAACGCCGCCAGGCGTCGCGGAGATGACGGCGCCGAGCTTGGGCGAGCAGCCGAGCAGGATCGCGGTGACGGCGGCCACCACATACGCGGCCGTGGAGTACACCTTGGTCGCGGCCATCACTCCGATGTTCTCGGCGTACGTCGTCGTCGCCGACCCGCCGAACGAGGTCGCCAGCACCGTCCCCGCACCGTCGGCGGCCAACGCGCGCCCCATCAGCCCGTCGGTCTCGGTGCGGGTGATCTCGCCGATCGCCTTGACGTGCCCGGCGTTCTCGGCGATGAGCGCGATGATCCCCGGCACGATGAGCAGCACGAACGCCAGCGAGAAGTCGGGCGCGTGGATGCCCACCACGCCGGCGGCCTCATCCGTCATGGGCGGCAGCCCGATCCACGCGGCCTCCGCGACACCCGACCAGTCGACGCGCAGGTGCTCGGTGACCTCGCCGGCTCCGGCGCTGAACGAGGTGATGGGCCCGCCGACCAGGTCGAGCACCCACGACAGGACGTAGCCGAAGACCAGGGCGAGGAAGATCGCGATCCGCCCGGCGAACCCCCTGAGCCCCACCGTCATTCCGATGAGCACCACCATCACCGCCAGCGCGACCCACTGGTCCTGCGGCCAGTACGTGTCGGCCACCACGGGCGCGAGGTTGAAGCCGAGCAGCATCACGACCGCGCCCGTGACCACCGGCGGGAGGACCGCGGTGACCACCCGGCCGCCCACCACGTGGACGAGCAGGCCCACCACGAACAGCGCCGCGCCGGCGACGAGCATCGCGCCGGTCACCTCGGCGCTCGTGCCGCCCTGGGCGCGGATCGCCGCGACCGCCCCGACAAAGGCCACGGAGGTGCCGAGGTAGCTGGGGACCTGCCCCTTGACCACGGCCAGGAACAGGAGGGTGCACACGCCCGAGAAGAGGATCGCGAGCTGCGGGTTGAGCCCCATGATGATCGGGAAGACGAACGTCGCCCCGAACATCGACACCACGTGCTGCGCGCCGATCCCGATGGTCCGCGGCCAGGTCAGCCGCTCCATGGGGGCCACAACCTCCCCGGGCCTGACGTTCTTGCCGTCGCCGTGTACCGACCAGAGACCCACTACTGCCCCACTCTCGCTGCGTCCGCCCGTCCGCCGCGCGGGCCGTAGGCACAGTACAACGCGGTTACCGTGGGGCCATGTCCTCCCCGCCCGACCAGCCGACCCGCCCGTCCCCCGCCGAGTACCGGGGGCTGCTGCGCGCGCACCTGTCGCCGGTGCTCGACCGCGGCGCGCAGAGCACCCACCTCCCGCTCGCGGCGTGCGCGGACTCGGTGCTGGCGCGGGACCTGCGCGCGTCGGTCGACCTGCCCCTGTTCGTGAACTCGCAGATGGACGGCTACGCGGTGCGGTCGGCGGACGTCGCCGGGGCGGGGCCCGACTCGCCGGCGCGGCTCACCGTGGTGGGGGCCGTGCACGCCGGCCAGGGGCCGGGGCCGGGGGTCGACGACGACGAGGCCTGCAAGATCATGACCGGGGCGCCGCTGCCCGAGGGGGCGGACTGTGTGGTCCCCGTGGAGGACACCTCCGTCGAGGAGTCCGTCGGCCCGGACGGCCGAGCCGCGACGGTCCTGGTCCACGCGCCGCGGTCGCCGGGGGAGTTCGTCCGCCGGCCGGGCGACGACGTCCGGGCCGGCGACGTGGTGCTCCCCGCCGGGACGCGGCTGGCCGCACGACACATGGCGGCGGCGGCCTCCCTCGGCGAGTCGGGCCTCGACGTGCGGCCGCGGCCCCGGGTCGGGGTGGTGGCCACCGGCTCCGAACTCGTCGCGCCGGGCCGCCCGCTGGAGCCCGGCCAGATCTGGGAGTCCAACTCGATCACGCTCGCCGCCGCGCTCAGGGCCTGCGGCTGCGAGGTCACCCGGACCCTCACCTGCGGCGACGACCGCGCGGAGTTCACGGCGACCCTGGACGAGGCCGCCGGCGACGCGGATCTCGTGGTGACCGTCGGGGCCGTGTCGATGGGCGACGCGGAGGTGGTGCGCCAGGTGCTGGCCGCCCGGGAGGGCGCCCGCTTCGCCCCGATCGCCATGCAACCCGGCGGGCCGCAGGGCCTGGCGACGTGGGGCGACACCCCCGTCGTGTGCCTGCCCGGCAACCCGGTGAGCGCCCTGGTGTCCTTCGTGGTTCTGCTGCGGCCGGTGGTCCTCGAGGCCGTGGGCCGGGCGCCGATCCGTCCCGCCAGGGCCCGCCTGTCCCGTGACGTCACCTCCCCCGCGGGGCGGGTGCAGTACCTCCGGGCGACGCTGGCCCCGGACGGCACCGCGGACCCCGTCTCGGGCCCGGGCTCTCACCTCGTGGCGTCGATGGCCCGCGCGGACGTCCTGATCGAGATCCCCGCCGAGGTCACGTTCCTGCCCGCCGGTGCCGGGGTCGAGGTGCTCGCGCTGTAGGCGGGCGGACTGGGTTCCTGACCCTCAGCCCACGCTGTCGAGCGCCTGCTGCCAGAAGTCGCTCTCCAGCCGGGTGGCCGTGCGGAACACCTCGGTGAGTTGGTCGAGCCGGCGATCGCTGAGCCCCCCGGCCGCCAGCCGGTCGAGCTGATCGATCGCGGCGCGGGAGGCGGCGGTGAACTCCTCGCCCGAATACTCTGCGATCCACTCGCGGTAGGGGTGGTCCCCGCTGAGCCCGGGCTGCAACCGCGCGCCGATCTCGGCGTAGCCGATCGTGCAGGGCGCCAGCGCGACGTGCAGGTCGAGCAGGTCGCCTGACATCCCGCAGTCCAGCACATAGCGGGTGTAGGCCACGGTGGCCTGCTTCTCCGGCGCGGCCTCGAGCTGGGCGCGCGGGATGCCCCAGCGCTCGGTCAGCCGCAGGTGCAGCTCGGTCTCGGCGAGGATCGCCCCGGTCGCGGCGTGCGCGGCGGTGATGTCGGCCAGGGTGCGGCTCTTGAACGCCGCGAGGGCGGTGGCGCGCGCGAACTGCACGAGGAAGTGGAAGTCCTGCACCAGGTAGGCCTGGAACACCGCCGTCGGCAGGGTCCCCCGCCCGAGCTGCTCCACGAACTCGTGCTCGGTGTAGTCCACCCACTCGGGGCGGCAGCGGTCCTTCAGGCTCTCGAACAGGCCCATCACGCCCACTTCCCCCGCGTGTACTGGGGCGGGTACGGGGCCTGCCGCCAGTCCAGTCCGAGCTCGGCGGCCGCGCGCTGCGGCCACGCGGGCTCGCGCAGCGCGACGCGCCCCAGGAACACGACGTCCGCGCGGCCGTCGACCAACAACTGCTCGGCGTAGGCCGGGTCGCTGATCAGGCCCACGGCGCTGACCAACAGGGTGCCGGCCAGCACCGCCCCGGACGCCCGGACCTCCTCGGTGAGCGGCACCTGGTACCCCTGCTCGAGCGGCACCGGCGGCCGGTCGGGCGTGTTGGCGGCGGACGAGACGTCCACCAGGTCGACACCGTGCTCGGCGAGCCTGCCCGCCAGCCAGCGGGAGTCCTCCGGCGTCCACCCGCCGGGCACCCAGTCGGTCGCCGAGATGCGCACGAACAGGGGCTTGCCTTCCGGCCAGACCCCGCGGACCGCGTCGCAGACCTCCAGCAGCAGCCGCGCCCGGTTCTCCCGGGAGCCGCCGTACGCGTCCGCCCGCTCGTTGGACAGGGGCGAGAGGAACTCGTGGAGGAGGTACCCGTGAGCGGCGTGGATCTCCACCACGTCGAACCCGGCCTCGTCGGCGCGGCGGGCGGCGTCGGCGAACGCGGCCACCACGCCGCCGATGCCCTCCGCGTCCAGCGCCTCGGGCGTGGCCATGTCCCCGAACGGGACGGCCGACGGCGCGACGGTGGCCCACCCACCCTCCTCCGGCGGCATCGACCCGACGGGGTGGCCCGGCCACGCCCGGTACGCCGACGCCTTGCGTCCGGCGTGGGCCAGCTGGATCCCGATGGCCGCACCCTGTGAGTGCGCGAAGTCCACGATCGGGGCCCACGCGTCGCGCTGGGCGTCGTTCCACAGGCCGGCGTCCTCGGGACTGATGCGCCCCTCCGGCACCACGGCCGACGCCTCGGCGAGGATGAGCCCGAACCCGCCCTGCGCCCGCGCGCCCAGGTGCACGAGGTGCCACGGCGTGGGGACCCCGTCGCGGGCCTCGCACGAGTACTGGCACATGGGCGAGAGCCAGGCCCGATTACGGATCTCGAGGTCGCGGATGCGGATCGGGTCGAAGAGGTGCGCCATACCCGCGATTAAACCCTGCACACCCCGGGGACCGCCCACGCGGCCGACTAGCGTGGACACCATGGACGACGCGCACCCGACCAGCGAGCCGCAGCTCACCCACCTCGACACCGAGGGCCGGGTCCGGATGGTCGACGTGGGCGACAAGGCCGTCACCACCCGGACCGCCACCGCCGAGGGGATCTTCCGCACCCGCCCGGACGTGGTCCGCAGGGTCGCGGGCGACGCGCTCGGCAAGGCGGACGTGCTGGCCACCGCCCGCCTCGCCGGGATCGGGGCAGCCAAGAAGACCTCCGAGCTCATCCCGCTCTGCCACCAGATCCCGCTGGACTCGGTCAAGGTGCGCTTCGACCCGGACGAACCGGCCGGCGAGATCCGGGTGTCGGCCACGGCGAGGACGACCGGTCGCACCGGGGTGGAGATGGAGGCGCTCACCGCGGTCTCGGTGGCGGGGTTGACCTTGCACGACATGGTCAAGGCGGTCGACCCCCTGGCCACCATGGACGGGGTCCGCCTGGCCGCCAAGACCGGGGGGAAGCGCGGCGACTGGACGCGCGGGTCGGACGACCCGGGCGCTCTCGCGCAGCCGGAGCCCGCGGTGCTCGATCCGGGCCGCAGCGCCGTCGTCGTCGTCTCCTCCACCGCCGCCGCCCACGGTCGCCGCGAGGACACCACCGGCCCCGCCATCGAGGGCTGGTTCCTCGAGCGCGGCTTCTCCCCCGTCGAGGTCCACGTTGTGGCCGACGCCGGCATCGCCGCGGCCGTCACCGAGCATATCCGCCGCTCCCCGGCCGTCCTGCTCACCACCGGCGGGACGGGCGTCGCCCCGGACGACCGCACCCCCGAGGCCACCGCGCCGCACCTCGAGCTGGAGCTGCCCGGGGTGGCCGAGGCCATCCGCGCACGGGGGCTGACCGCGACCCCCACCGCCGCGATGAGCCGTGGCCTGGCGGGCTTCGCCGGACGTACCCTTGTGGTGAACCTCTCGGGTTCGGGGGGCGGGGTGCGCGACGGCCTGGCGGTCCTCGACGGGCTGCTGGACCACCTGCTCGACGTCCACGCCCACGGCGGTGGCCACTAGCGGCCCGCGCCTGCCGCCCGGGGCAGTCAGCGCGAGGAGGAACCGATCATGACAGTCCGCAGTCCGCTCGTGCAGATCACCGAGTCCGCGATCGACGCCCGAGACGTCGAGAGGGCCGTCTGGAGCGCCTCCGACGGGGCGATGGTCACGTTCAGCGGCGTGGTGCGCGACCACGACGGCGGCCGTGACGTCCTGGACATCGAGTACTCGGCCCACCCCACGGCCCGCGACGTGCTGGAACGCCTCGCCGGCGAGGTGGCCACCGAGCACATGTCGCGGACACGCGCGACCGGGGAGCCGCTCGACCCGATGCGTACCGTGCGCCTGGCCGCCGTCCACCGCGTGGGCGTGCTGCCGGTCGGCGAGACGGCGGTGGTCGTGGTGGCCGTGGCGCCGCACCGGGCCAAGGCGTTTGCCGCCTGCGCCGATTTCATCGACCGGATCAAACAGGGCGTCCCCATCTGGAAGCGTCAGCGCTTCACCGACGGGGTCGCGGAATGGGTGGGCGTCGGCGACTGCTGACGCCTCACGCGGGGCGGCCACGGGGTCTGCGCCTGTCCGCGCCCGGCGGATTGGTCAGCAGCCCGTCGTCGCCGATGAGACGGTCCGCGAACTCGTCCCACTCGCGTTCCCGGATGTCGTCCCGGGCCCTCGCCAGGGGGCCTCTCGGCCGGGTGCGGTGTTCGTGCCCGGTGTCGGTGGTGATGACCAGGTCGCCGAGGGGACCGAGACGGTAGGCGTTGGTGCCGAACGTCTTCTCCCGATGATGCTTGCGGCACAGGCACATCAGGTTCCATTCGGCGGTCGGGCCGCCGAGCTCGGGATCGGTTCTGTTGAACGCGATCACATGATCCACGTCGCAGTCCCGGGCGGCCACCGAGCACCCGGGGTGACGGCAGGTTCCGTCGCGCAGCCTGATCCTCTCGGCCATCGCCGGAGTGATCACGTAGCGGAGGGCGTGTTCCGGGGAATCCAGGGCACCGGGAGCGGGGTCGAGGAGCTCGAAGCGCACACTCGCGTCGTCGCCCTCCAACAGCTCCCGACAGAGCCATTCGAAGCTGCTGTACGTGCCGTGGACGAACTCGACGCGGTTGGGCAGTCCCCGCGACGCGGCGGCGATCACGCTGATGCGGATGGGCTGCCCGGCCGCTGCGGCGTTGCCCACCGTGGGCCGCGGCAGGTCCGCCCCGAGCGCCACGTCCCCGAGTTCGATGCCGTCGACATCGACTCCGTCCCCGCCGGCACGGTTCGTCGCAGACGCCCGTCCCGCGGGGGCGTAGACCGCCAGCGCGGCCAGGGCGTCGGCACGGAGCTGGTCCATGGTCCCGGTCAGCCCGTCCCGGGATGCGGCGGTGGCGTCGGTCTCGATCCGGCTCCGCAGCAGTTCGGCATCGGTGGCGGAGAGCTTGGCCCACATGGTGGCCATCCCGTTCCGCGCGCGGCGGAACCGGACCGTGCGGGCCTCGGCGGCCGCGGCCTCCGACTCGTCCGCCGTCGCGGGATCGTGGCGCCGGACGGAGTCGTCGATCAGCGAGTCCACCGCGGGGCGACCGGGCCGGTCCCCTCCGGCCAGGTCCTCGGCGATACGCGCCATCACGTCGTCCTCGACGTCGGTCACGATCGAGTCGGGAACATCGGCGAGACGACACGCGATGTCGACGGCCAACTGCTCGGGCACCAGCCCGCGGTCCACCGTCGAGCGCAGGCGGGGCAGGCGGCGGTGGATCTGGACCCCGGCCGTGACCAACCGCGCGGCGTGCCAACACGTGAGCTGACAGGCCGACGCCAGGTGATCGCGAGCCCTGGCCTGCGGATCCAGCCGCGCGTACGCCGGCCTCGAGTCCGCCTGATCGAGCCGGGCGTACTGCTCGACCAGGACGTGGGCCGCCTCCAGCCGCGTGGCCCCGGCCCGGTTCTGCGCGAGCGTCGCGGCCCGCGCGGCCTCGCTGACCACCTTGATGTCGACCATGCCGAGGGGCTCGGGAACGGCGAACAGCACTCTCGTCGTCATCGTCGTCGCCCCTCTCCATCCCCGGCCCTAGTCGAACTTTCATTCGATCCTACCCCTCCGACCGCGGTGGCACAAGTGTTCGATCGAGTCGGCCCCGCCGCTCAGCCCAGCCGGGTGCCGACCCACTCGGCCAGCACGCGGGAGAACGCGTCCACGCTCTCCACCCACGTGGAGCTGGCGACCTCGTCGGCCGTGTCGGACACGTGCTTGACCAGCCGCGTGGGCACGCCGAGCGCCGCCCCCGCCGCCGCCACGGCATATCCCTCCATGTCCACCAGGTCCGCGATCGACGCGAGGCGATCGCGCAGCGGCCCGCCGGCCACGAACCTGTCGCCGGACGCGAGCACCGGGGCCGTCGGACCGCCGGGCGCGGACGGCAGCACGTACCTCGGCTCCGGCATGACCGCCCGGACCGGCGACAGGGCGAGCGGAGGACCGTCGTGGCGGCCGGTGACGGCGTGGAGGGCGGGGTCGTCGAAGTCGTGCTGGAACACCATCGCGATCTCGTGCGTGCCCGCCATCCCCGGGTGCAGCCCCCCGGCGGTGCCCACGTTGACGAGCTCGCGCGGCCGGACCCCGCCCCCGAGCGCGTGCGCGACGGCCATCGCCGCGCGCACCTTGCCCACGCCGGTGACCAGGACGGGAAAATCGGTGACGAAGTGCCGTGCCTCCTGTTCGAGGGCGACGACGACGAGGGGGTGTGCCAGATCGACCGTTCCGAGGAGTTCCACGGCCCACACGGTAGCCGCCGCTGCTCGGTACCCTCCACCGTGTGCTCAGGAATCCGGTCGTCTACTGGGGGGTCGCCTCCTTCGCGTTCGCGTGCGAGTTGGCGCTCGCCGTGGGACTCGGCGTGGTGGCGTGGCGCCTCGCCCACCCCTCCGGCGTGACGATCGGGATCGTGGCGGCGGTGCTGGTGCCGACCGCCTTCATCGGGTTGTGGGCGGTGTTCATGTCGCCGAAGGCCCCGCGTCGGCTGCCGGCGTGGCCGCGCGCGACGATCGCCGGTGTCGCGTGCGTGGCGGTGGGTTCCGGACTGGTCGCGGTGGGGCTGCACGTGCCCGGGATCGCGCTGATCGTGTCCGGCCCGCTGCTGTCGGCGGGTCAGGTCGCCATGGGGTCCGGCCACCCCGACTGACCGCTCCCTCCCAGCGGGAGCCGCGCCACCACCTCGTGGCGTGCGCGCCCGCGCGGGCCCTCGCCGAGGAAGGACTCGACCAGCACGATCTCCGAGACCGTCCATTCGCTGCCGGCGAAGGTGCCCAGGACGCGAAGCCACGAGGTCGCGTCGTCACGGCCGCGCAGGCGCGCGAGGGTGAGGTGGGGCCGGAAGCGGGCGCCGTCCGGGCGGCAGCCGGCGGCGTTGGCGGCCGAGCGCGTCCCGGCCGCGAGTGCGTCCAGAGCCCCGGCGGCCCGGGCGCCCTCGACCCCCGCCCACAGGACCCTGGCCCGCTCGACCGAGGGGAACGCCCCGGCCCCGGCCAGGCGCAGCCGGAACGGCTCGTGCCGGCGGGCGACCGAGGAGAGCCGCTCGACCAACCCGTCGATGCGCCACTCGTCGACGCTCGGACAGAACGTCAGGGTGAGGTGCCACTGCGAGGGGTCGGTCCACGCCAGGCCCGGCCTCGGCTCGAGGAACCGCTCGAGCTCGTCCCGCGCCGCCTCCGGGGGGAGCACGGCCACGAACATCCGGTGTCCCATCACGCCGTGGCCCACACCGACCCGAGCCACAACCCCGCCAGGGCGGCCGCGATCGTCGCGAGCATCGTCCCGCCCCCGTACGCCAGGGCCGTCCCGCGATGACCGGATCGGGCGAGGCGGACCGTGTCGACGCTCGCCGTGCTGAACGTGGTGTACCCGCCCAGCACACCCGTGCCCACCAGGGCCATGGTCGTCGGGCCCGACGCGAGTCCGACGAGCAGACCCAGAACGAGTGACCCCGTGAGGTTGACGAGGAACGTCCCCAGCGGGAAGGTCCGCCGCCACCGTGACGACACCGCCGTGTCGACCGCATACCGCGCGGCCGCGCCCAGGCCGCCGCCCACCGCGGCCCAGCCGATCAGTGCGGCGCCGCCCAGCTGCGCCGCGCTCACGGCGCCGCCCCGCTCCGGCCGGACCCCGCCGCGGCAACACCCGCCGCCGCATTACCTGCCACCGCAACACCTGCCACCGTGGCCAGCGCCCCCGCCACGAGCGTGAGCAGCGCGTACGCGGCTGCGGTCACCGGCGCCGACCCCTGCACGAGCTCGGCTCCGTGCACCGCCACCGCCGAGTAGGTGGTGAACCCCCCGCAGAAGCCGGTCCCGAGGAGCAACCGGACGGCTCGTCGTCGTCGTTCGACGCCGGGGTCCCCACCCCCGGCCGCCCATTCCGCCAGCGCGCCGAACAGGAACGCGCCCACCACGTTGACCAGCAGCGTCGCCGCGGCGCTCGACCCGGGCAGGGCGAGCACCACCGCCGCACGGGACGCCGACCCGGCGGCCCCGCCGGTCGCGACCAGCAGCAGCGCCGTGGAGAGGTGCGGCCTCACGCCGAGAGCCCGGCCTCCAGCGCGGCGTCGAGGCCGGCGCGGTCACCGGCGATCTCGAGCCCGGCGGCGTCGGCGCGCACCCGGCCCCACAGGAGCAGCGCGAGGGTCTCCGGCGGCCCGACCACCTCGACCTCGGGGGCGCCGTCCCCGCCCGGCAGCACCCACTCGAGGACTCCGGGATCCGACGCGCCCACCGGCTCGGCGCCGGTCGCCAGACCCTCGGGAGCCTGGAGGACGGCCCGCAGGCGGATCGTCACGGGGAGCGGGGGCCTGGCGGCGGACGTGAGCGGGTACATCGCGGTGCAGAACTCGTCGACGGTGTCCACGGCCACGTCCTCCGGCAGGGGCGTGGTGGCGGCGGGGCCGCCCAGCGCGTGCTCGAGGTCCCAGCGGTGGATCGCGGTCTCGTGGAGCTGACGGCGTAGCCAGTAGTCGGCCCGTCCCGGCCCGGCGAAGGTCCAGGCGGGGGCGTCGGGGGCGGTGTCGGTGTAGGACCGGATCGCCTCGGCCGCCAGCCCCGCGTACCAGTCGGCGAGCGCGGACACCCCCTCGCCGATCGGCGGGGCCGACTCCATCACCCCGCGCATGCCCCGCGCCCGCGCCTCCGGGTTGCCCTCGCGGACGTTCGCGCCGCCCCACCAGTTGGCGGTCCCCAGGTGGACGACCAGATCGTGCACGGTCCAGCCCGGGCAGGACCCGACGCCAGCGGCCGGGTCCACGACCCCGGGGTCACCGCCACCGGCCAGCGCGAAGCGCACCAGTCCCGCCTGCGCCTCGACCGCGTCGAGCATCCGCTCCCTGGTCAATCTGCCGCTCATACTCGCGTCGCCTCCTCAGATGGGCCGAGCGATCCGCCGCCGTCGCCGGCCCGGCGCGCACCGAAGTCGATCTGCCGCCCCGCGTTGGACACGGCCACCACGGTACCGGTCCCGAACATGCCGTCGCGGTCGAACAGCGTGGCCGTTCCCACCGCCACGCCGGCCTCGCTGATGTGCTCGTCGGCCTCGATCCCGATGTCGCCGGACCGGGGCAGCCGGGCCAGGGCCACGGTGAGGTCGGCGTTGATGAAGCCGATCCCCTCGTCCCCCCAGTGGGTCATGAGGCTGGAGGACTCGGCCAGCGTCACCGCCCGCTGGAACGGGGTCGCGGCCTCGCCGACCACCACGTCGAGCGGGTGGATCCAGAACCGCTTGCGCTGGTCGTTCTGGTGCAGGCCCATGTCCCGGCTCCACGACTCCACGGAGTCTCCGCTGCCGAAGAACACATTTTTTCCGGGTGCCGCCTCGGCGGGGTCCGCGGCGGCGGGGGGCGCGACCTGCCGGCCCGACCGCCACACCCGCCCGGGCGGCTGCTCCCCGCGGCGCAGTTGCACGAGCGTGGCGCGCGCGACGGGTTCGCCGCCCTGGAGGAGCCGCACGTCGGCCACCCGGATGCGGTTGCCCGCCCGGACCTCCTCCGTCACCGCGACCAGCGGCTCGAACCGGACCGGTGCGAAGAGGTCCACGGTCAGCCGCGCCGGCTGGAAGCCCTCGGCTCCGTGCCCGGACTCGAGCGCACGGGCGGCCGCCACCACCACCGCCGGCCCGTTGACCATGGTCTCCGACCAGGCGCTCCGCGCATACCTGGTGGGGTTGTACGCCCCCGAGCCGTCGAGGGTGAAGAACGCGCGATCGCTCACCGGATCAGCCCGCCGTCCCGGTCGAGGAAGCCGCGGTGGGTCCGTCGGCCGCCCAGGACCGCAGTACCGCCGCGAGCTGGGTCTCGAAGTACTGCTCGGCGCTCGGCGACCCGCGCCACGCGCTCAGTTCGAGGGACACCACGCCGTGCAGCGAGGCCCAGATCGACGTCGCGGTCTCGTGGACGTCCGAGGACCGGAACGCTCCCTCGTCCACCAGGGCGTCGACGATCTCCAGCAGCGGCTCCCGCCAGCGCGGGTCACCTGACCCGGGCCCCGTCCGCGGCGAACGGGTCGGCTCCCCCACCACCAGTGCGTAGAGCCCCTCGTTCTCGAGCGCCCACCGCCTGTAGGCGCGGCAGAGGGAGCGCATGTCGGTCTCGAGGCTGTCGTGCCGCAACGCGCCCCTCAGGGTGGCGGCCAGGCTCCGGTCCGCCTCCACCGCGACCGCGGCCAACAGGCCCGACTTTCCGCCGAACATCGTGTAGATCGCCGTGGTGGAGGTGCCCTGCGAGGCGGCCAGCGGCCGCAGACCGAGCTTCTCCGGGACCGCGTCCCGGAGCCTGCGCGTGGCCTCCTCGAGAATCCCCTGCCGCAGGGCCTCGTCGTATTGGGCGTGTGTCGGGGTTCGGGTCACCCGGGCAGGGTACGACGACGGCGTGACGATCCCGTGATAGCACCGTGGCGTGTCCGCAGAACGGGCGACCGCGCAGGCCCCGGACCTCCCGTGACGGTGTTCTCGAGGGCCCGACGACCGCTCCGTCAGTTGGCGGCGGTGTAGGCCTCGATCACGTCGGCCGGGATGCGTCCACGATCGGAGACCTCGAAGCCGTTCTCGCGGGCCCATTCGCGAATGGCCTTGGTATCACCCGAGGACGCCTTGGACGCGGCCTTGCGGGCGGGCTTGGGCCTGCCGCCGGACTGGCGGTGACCTGCCTTGATATACGGGGCCATGACCTCGCGGAATGCCTCTGCATTCTCGTCGCTGAGATCGATCGAGTATTCCTTGCCCTCAAGCGCGAACGAGATGGAATTGGCCTCGCTGCCGAGATCCGTTCCATCGAGGTCGTCGATGTACTGAACCTGGAATTGCTGTGCCATTGGTTCTCCTTGATCAATGCCGGCTGTCTACCGTGGAGATATTATGCACCACAATTCCCGATAAGTGCACGCGCGGCTTATCGAGTGATTGTCGTTAATGTTTTCAGCGTTACTAATCCAGGATTAGTCCGGGCAATTCTCCCCGTATAGACGGACGATCAGATCGACGATCTCCGGGTGCGCGCCGAGCGGCGGCGTGGTCACGTCCGCGCCCGCGTCGGCGAGCCGGTCGGCGAAGAACCCCGGCGCCAGCACGTGGCTCGCGACCGCGATCCGCCGGTGGCCGTCCGCTCGGAACCCGGCGACGGCCTCGGCGACGGTCGGGGTCGCGGCGGAGGCGAAGGCGGCGGCCACCGGCACCCGGAGCAGCCGGGTGAGCGTGTCCGCGAGCGCGCGGGTCTCCGCCCGGGAGGACTCGTCCCGGCTCCCCGCCGCCCCCAGGACCACCGCGTCGGCGGCGTACGCCCCCACCGCCCCGGCCTCGGCCAGTCGCTGGACCAGGGCCCGCACCACCTCCGGCTCGGCGCCCAGGTGCGGGGTGAGCGCGACCGGGCCGGGTGCGCCCCTGCACGCCCCGGCCACGTCGTGGGTGACGTGGTACCCGCGGGCGAGGAAGGCGGGGACCACGACGGTCGGCGCACCGTCGGCGAGGATCCGGTCCGGGCCCGGAGACTGCACGTCCACCCAGGCGAGCCGGCACACCACCCCGTCGAGCCGCTTGCGCACCTCCAGCAGGAGCCGCCCGAGCTCCCGGCGGCCCGCGGAGGACCTGGTCCCGTGCGCCACCAGGAGGAGGCGGGGCCGCCGCCCCGTCGGCCCGGTGGTCGCGGAGCTCGCCGCGGTCCCGCTCGTCGTCATGCCCCGAGCATGCCGCAATCCGGGTGCATCACCGCCGCCGCTCGGCGAGACTGGGGGGATGAACGCAGGCGGCAGGCGGGGTCCGGCGCGGCCAGAGGTGACCGTGAGCAACTACGAGGCCGTCTACGACTTCTACGGGCCGGGCCGCCGCCGCGACGGGTTCACCCACCCCCTGCTCGCGTTTGTCGGCGCGCTGTACGCCCCCGAGCTGAGGATCGACCCGCGGACCGTGGCCGAGCTGCACCGCCTCCACGACGCCGGGGTGGGCATCATCGTGGCCGCCAACCATCCGTCCAAGCACGACCCGTTCGTGCTCTCCTCGGGGGTGTTCGACAAGCGGGTGCGGTTCCTCGCCGGCGGCACCGGCCTGACCAAGGACCCCCTCTTCCGCGGCCCGCTCCGCCCGGTGTTCGAGTACACGGGGACGGTCCCGGTGTTCCGGGCCAAGAACTACGAGGGCACCGCCCGGGAGGTGCACGACGCGGCGGCGGCCCGGCTCATCGGCGTGTGCGTGGACCGGCTGCTCTCCGGGGGCGTGGTGCTGACGTTCGTGGAGGGCACCAACTCCTCGGCGGACGACCTGCGCACGCTCCGGCTCGAGTCGGTGAAGAAGGGCGTGGGCCAGATGGTCCGCGGGGTCCGCGAGAAGGGCGGCCGGGTGGCGGTCCTGCCGGTGGGCATCGTCTACCACGGGCGGGAGCACGCCAGGACGCCGCCGCGTCACCCGGCGGTGGCCGCCGGCCCGCCCATCCTGTGGGAGGGGCCCGGGGCGGCGCCGTCCATCGACGAGGTCCGGCGCGCGGTCCGCGACGGGATCGGCGAGGCCCTCACCCGGGCCTGGGGGTGAGTCAGGCGCCGCCCTCGATCACGCCGGGGATCACCTCGAAGCGCACCCCCACGCCGTCGAGGTGACGGGACTCGGCGGCCAGATCCGCCGCCCCGGCGATCCGCACCACGCCGTGACCGGAGGCGAACCGGGCGGCCACCAGGCGCGCGACCCGATCGGCGGGCAGGTCCGTCCCGACCTCGAGCACCTCGACGTCGTCGTCGAGCTCGGCCAGGAGCCCCGGATCGGGCGCGCCGTCCACCACCAGCACGTCCGCGGCGTGGACGAGGCGCCGGGCTCGCACGGTGAGGAGGTCGCCGTCGTCGCCGCGGCCGCCCACCAGGGCCACCCAGCCGGCATCCGGGCGGCGCCGCGCGCGCAGGCCCGCGGGCGCGGTGGCCAGGGAGCGCGCGACGTGCCGGCCGACCCGCACGGAGCGGCGTGGATCGCCGGAGTCCACGGCGATGCGCACGAGCCCGGCCGGCGTCGCGACCGCCGTGCGCGCGGGGACCCGGGCCGATCCGAGCGCGGCGTCGCCGGCGGTCACGCACCAGATCCGGCGCTGCTCGCACAGCGCGGCCACCCGGGTGTCCACGACGGGGTCGCCGGTGGCGACGTGCACCATCCAGGGCGTGTCCAGGTCGGCGGGGGTGAAGTGCCGGGCGACGACGACGAGCCGGTCACCCGCCCGCGCGGCGAGGTCGGCCATCGCCGGGTCGACACGGGGGGCCACCACCCGGACCGTGGCGCCGGCGTCGAGGAAGGTCCCCGCCCGGCGGGCCGAGACGGGCCCGGCGCCCACGACCAGCACCTCGCGGCCGGCCAGGCCCACGGTCAGCGGGAGGCCGTCCAGCGTCGGGGCGGCGAGGGCGGCTGTCACAGGTGGATGCCGCACTCGGTCTTGGACGACCCCGCCCAGCGACCGGAGCGCGGATCCGCCCCGGCCTCCACGCGCCGGGTGCACGGCTCGCAGCCGATCGACGGGAAGCCGTCGTCCAGCAGCGGGTTGAGCAGGCAGCCGTGCTCGGCGGCGTACGCGTGGACCCGGTCCAGGGTCCAGGCCACCAGCGGGTTGATCTTGATCATGGAGTGCTTGGCGTCCCACTCGACGATCGCGGCGCCGGCGCGGTGGTCGGTGTCGACCCGGCGCAGGCCGGTGATCCACGCCTCGTACCCGGAGAGCGCGGCGTCGAGCGGCTCCACCTTGCGCAGTCGGCAGCAGAGCTCGGGGTCGGTCTCGAACGGGCGCGGGCCGAGCGCGGCCTCGTGCTGGGAGCGGCTGGCCGGGCTGCCCACGTCCACCACGGTGAGCCCGGGCGTCGACGCGAGCGCGTCGCGGACGCCGACCGTCTCGGAGAAGTGGTAGCCGGTGTCGAGGAACAGCACGTCCACGCCGGGGGCGTACCGCGCGGTCATCTCCGGGACCACCGTGTTGGCCATGGAGCAGGCCACTGCCAGGGAGTCCCCGAAGGTCTCCCCGGCCCAGGCCAGGACCTCGCCGGGGTCGATCTCCCCGTGGTGGCCGTAGAGGCCGCGGTCGTCGAAGCGGCGGGCCGCGTCGTGGGCGATCGCCTCGAGCTCCTCGGCGGTCCGGCGCCGGCCTGGTCCGGGGGTGAGGACCGTGCTGCGGGGCAGGAGTTCCAGTCCGACCGCGGTCATACCAGGACCTCCTCGTCCACCCTGTGCGCCCACTCGGCAAAGGTCTCGCCGTTCTCACCGGTCTCCACGTACGTGCGGATCACCCGCTCCACGTAGTCGGGGAGCTCGGTGGACGGCACGCGCAGCCCGCGGACCGTGCGTCCCAGGCCGCCGGACTCCTGGTCCTGCGAGGCCAGCCCGCCGCCCAGGTGGACCTGGAAGCCCGGGGTGTCGCCGTCGAGCAGCTGACCCTTGAGGCCGATGTCCGCGGTCTGGATGCGGGCACAGCTGTTGGGGCAGCCGTTGAGGTGGATGGACAGCGGCGTGCGCAGCGGGGCGTCGTCGGCGAAGCGCCGCTCGAGCTCGCCGATCAGCGCGGTGGCGGTGTCCTTGGTGTCCACAAACGCGAGCTTGCAGAACTCGATGCCGGTGCACGCCATGGTGGCGCGGCGGAACGAGCTGGGCCGGGCGTGCAGCCCGATCGCGGCCAGCCCGTCGACCAGCTGGTCGACCTTCCCCGGCTCCACGTCCAGGACGATGAGCTTCTGGTGCGGGGTGAACCGGACCCGGCGGGAGCCCGCGGCCTCCGCCAGGTCGGCGACCCGCGCCAGCTTCTCGCCGCCCACGCGACCCACGGTCGGCGCGGCTCCCACGTAGTAGCGGCCGTCCTTCTGCTCGTAGACGCCCACGTGATCGGCCGACCCCACGCCCCGCTCGGGCGCGGGGCCGTCCGGGAGCTCCCGGCCCAGGTACTCGTCCTGGAGGACCTGGCGGAACTTCTCCGCGCCCCAGTCCTTGATGAGGAACTTGAGCCGCGCGCGGGTCCGCATCCGGCGGTAGCCGTAGTCGCGGAAGATGCCGATGACCGCGGCCCACACCTCGGAGGCCTCGGACTGGCGGACGAACACGCCAATGCGGGTGGCCAACTGCGGGTTGGTGGACAGGCCGCCGCCCACCCAGAGGTCGTAGCCCGGGCCGAGCTCGGGGTGCTCGACGCCGACCAGCGAGATGTCGTTGATCTCGTGCACCACGTCCAGGCTGGGGTGCCCGGTGATGGCGGACTTGAACTTGCGCGGCAGGTTGGAGAACTCCGGCGTGCCGATGTATTTGGCCTTGATCTCCTCGATCACCGGGGTCGGGTCGAGGATCTCCGACCGGGCCACGCCGGCCACCGGGCTGCCGAGGATCACCCGGGGACAGTCGCCGCAGGCCTCCACCGTGTCGATCCCCGACTCCTCGAGACGACGCCAGACCTCGGGCACGTCCTCGATCGCGATCCAGTGGTACTGGATGTTCTGCCGGTCGGAGATGTCCGCGGTCCCCCGGGCGAAGTCGGTCGAGATGCCGGCGAGGACGCGGAGCTGGTCGGTGGTGACCGCCCCGCCGTCGGTGCGCACGCGCATCATGAAGTACTCGTCCTGCAACTCGTCGGCCTCGAGCTTGGAGGTCCGCGAGCCGTCCAACCCCTGCTTGCGCTGGGTGTACAGGCCCCACCAGCGCATCCGGCCCGAGAGGTCGTCGGGCGGGATGGAGGCGAACCCCTCCTTGGAGTAGGTGTCGAGGATCCGCTGGCGCACGTTGAGCGCGTCGTCGGAGAGCTTGAACTCCTCGTTGTGGTTCAGCGCGAGCTTGCCGTCGATCTTCCACTGCCCCTGCGGCTTGGCCGCGCGCGCGGGACGGGCGGGACGAGGGGCGGCTGCGATATCGGTCATGCTGGCGAGAATAGGTCAGAACAGACCG
Organism: uncultured Dietzia sp.; assembly: GCF_937873725.1. Classification (GTDB taxonomy): domain Bacteria; phylum Actinomycetota; class Actinomycetes; order Mycobacteriales; family Mycobacteriaceae; genus Dietzia. The sequence continues at coordinate 88,978 of NZ_CALMYY010000102.1, read as the reverse complement.
GTCTGTCTAACAGGGGCGGTCTCGCCCGGACCGACGCCGACGGCCGCCTCCCCGGAGGGGGAGGCGGCCGTTGGCGGTTCGTCCGGGCGACTCAGACCGGCATCGACGAGCCCAGATCCCCGGCGACCCCGAACACGAGCTGCCAGACCACCTGGACGACATGGAACGGGAGGAAACTGAGCGTGTCGACGATCGTCGACCCCGTGTCCTGGACCAGGCTGCCGGCCGCTTCCATCGACGAGCCGGCGAGTTCCGCGATGCTACCCATAACTACTGACTCCTCTTGGAGCGGTTGTGGTGGACCCACCGGTTGGGCCTGCAGACGCTCCGACACGGGTTTAGGCGTTTCCTCACCGAGACGGAACCCTCCTGCGCATGAGGCTCACGGTTCCCTGAGCGACCCGCTCGGACGCGTTCGGGAGGTGGCGCACTTCCGGTGGGAGCCTTAGCGTTCGGGGTGTGGCCCACTCCGACGGGCCCCGACACGAAAGGACTCACCATGATCTCTGACTTCTGGTACGGCCTCTCCGCCGGCTCCGCCGACCTCGTCCCGAACGTCGGCTCGGCGGCCGTCGACGGCCTGCTCGGCCTGCCGGCCTACATCCTCAAGACCCTCGGCGGGGGCGCGGAGCTCTTCGGCTCCTGACAGCCGGTCGGATGCCCCGGTGGTTCGCCACCGGGGCATCTCACATCCCGCAGAAGTCGAGCCAGGTGTCGACCTCCCGCCGCGCCTGCTCCCTGCCCAGCACATAGGCCTCGGCCAGGCGGTCCACCCGGCGCTCGTAGCTGCGGATCATCACCCGCTCCGGACGGAACACCACCGCATCCCCCGACTCCTCCAGGGCCTCGATCTCGTCGAGGGTCTCGTTGTAGAGGGCCCAGCGGTGCTGCAGGGCCTCCCCCACCGCCGGGAACCGCCGGAAATAGGAGCGGTAGAACGGCGTGAGGCGCCGCGGGGGGATCTTCCGATACCCCCGGGGCTGCGTCAGCACCACCAGAAACCTCTCGTATCCGGCGTCCCGGGCCGCCGACAGCGGGATCCCGCCGTCACGCCCCAGGGCCCCGTCCACGTAGTACTCGCCGTCGATCAGCACCGGCGGCATCCACACCGGCATCGTCGACGACGACCTCACCATCCGCATCAGATCGGACATCGTCGAGGAGTCCTCCTCGGTCCAGTAGACCGTGGCGCCGTCCGAGCACCGGAACGTCCCGATCCTGGCCTGCGTGCCACTCGCGGCGTAGGTCTGGAAGTCGTACGGCAGCACCTGGTCGGGGAGCCCGGTCTGTTCGTAGATGTACTCCGCGTTGAACAATCCCTTCCCGCGGGCGAAGCTGCGCCAGTCACCGAAGTTGGGGTCCGCCGCGAGTTCGACGAAGCTCTTGCGGGCCCGGACGCTGTCGCGCGAGACGTAGTTGGCGAGGTGGGAGGCGCCGGCGGAGATCCCCGCCGCCAGTCCGGTGTGGATCCCCGCGTCGATCAGGGTCTCCACCACGCCGGCCGTGTGCACCGCGCGCATCCCTCCGCCCTCGAAGAGCAGGGCGACGTCGGGGGCGGTGGGCGCGAAATCGTTCACGCCTCCAAGGGTAGGTCGCCCGGCGTCGGGCCCGCCCGTCCGCTACGGTCACAGTGTGAGCGCCGTCACCGATTTCATCGTCTCCGTCAACGACGTCTACTGGTATGGGGTCATCGCGCTACTCGTGGGCGCCGGTCTCTACTTCTCCGTCACCACCCTGATCGTCCAGATCAGGATGTTCCCGGAGATGCTCAAGACGATCGTCGAGAAGCCCTCGGATATCGAGGAGGACAAGAAGGGCATCTCCGCCTTCCGGGCGTTCACCATCTCGGCGGCGTCCCGCGTGGGCACGGGCAACGTCGCGGGCGTGGCCATCGCGATCACCGTCGGCGGGCCGGGCGCGGTGTTCTGGATGTGGTTGCTGGCGATCATCGGCGGCGCCACCGCCTTCATCGAGTCCACGCTCGCGCAGCTCTACAAGGTCAAGGGCAGGGACTCCTACGTGGGCGGGCCCGCCTACTACATCCGTGACGGGTTGGGCTGGAAGCCGGTGGCCGTGCTGTTCGCCGTCATCATCACGGTCACCTACGGGTTCGTGTTCAACGCGGTCCAGGCCAACTCCATCGCCCAGTCCGTCCGCAACCAGTTCTCGCTCGAGGGCTTCGCTCCCGGCCTGATCATCGGACTCGTGCTCGCCCTCGTCGTGGGGGTCGTGATCTTCGGTGGCATCCGTCGCCTGTCGGCGGTCACCGAGATCATCGTCCCCGTGATGGCGGTGGCTTACATCATCGTCGCCCTCGTGGTGGTGGCGCTGAACATCTCCGAGGTCCCGGGGATGATCTCCCTCATCGTCGGCCACGCGCTCGGCTTCCGCGAGGTGGCGGGGGCCGCCGTCGGAGCGGCCATCATGCAGGGCATGCGCCGCGGGCTGTTCTCCAACGAGGCCGGCATGGGCTCGGTCCCCAACGCCGCCGCCACCGCGTCCGTCTCCCACCCCGTCAAGCAGGGCCTGGTCCAGGCCCTCGGGGTCTACTTCGACACGATCGTCGTGTGTTCGGCCACCGCGTTCATCATCCTGCTCGCCAACCCGGAGTTCGGCGGTGATCGCGAGGGCATCACCCTCACCCAGAACTCGCTGGCGGCCTCGGTCGGCGACTGGGGCGTGCCCTTCCTCACGGTGGTGATCTTCTTCCTCGCGTTCTCCTCCATCCTGGGCAACTCGTACTACGGCGAGGCCAACATCACCTTCCTGCGCGGGAACCCCGCGTCGCTCCTGACGTTCCGGCTCCTCGTGATCCTCGCGGTCCTGGGCGGGAGCCTGGGCTCGGTCGACCTCATCTGGAACCTGGCCGACCTGTTCATGGGCGTCATGGCCACCATCAACCTCATCGCGATCATCCCGCTCGGCGGTCTCGCGGTGGCCCTTCTGCAGCACTATCTGCAGCAGAAGGCCAAGGGCCACAACCCGGTCTTCCACCGGGACGACCTGCCCCGGGCCAGGAACGTCACATGCTGGGACGGTTCCGATCCGATGACCCTCCAGCACGTGGCCAACCAGGCCCGCGACGTCGAACCGAAGGCGTGAGCGCGCGGGCGACCACCGGACGTCCCGACCCGGCCGGCCGCTACGCCGGGCTGCCCAAGGCGCACCTCCACGTGCACCTCGAGGCGGCGATGCGCGAGTCGACGCTGCGGGAGTTCTGCGCGGAGGACCGCATTGAGGTGCCCCCGCTCGTGGAGTACGCGGACTTCACCGCGTTCCTCGACGCGTACGGACTGCTCATCGGGCTGCTGCGCACCCCGGAGCGGGTCGAGCGGCTGCTCGACGAGGTCGTGGCCGACGCCGCCGCGCAGGGCGTCGTGGCGCTGGAGTACGCCTCCATCCCCGAGAAGGCGGCCGCCTTCGACTCCGCCGAGGCCGCGCTGGAGTTCATCCTCCCGGCCGCCGCCGCGGCCGGGCGACGTCACGGGGTGTGGACCGGGGCCATAGTGAGCATCGACCGCGGGGCCGGCCCCGAGCACGCGCTCGCCGCCGCCCGCCTGGCCGCGCGCTTCGCCGACCGTGGCGTGGTGGCGGTGGGCCTGGTGGCCGACGAGCGGGCCAGCCCGGTCGGCGCGGCAGCGGAGGCGTTCGGGATCGCCCGCGACGCCGGACTCGGGGTGGTGCCCCACGCCGGCGAGCTGGCCGGCCCGGAGGAGGTGCGGTCCGCCATCGAACTGGGCGTGGACCGCATCCAGCACGGCGTCCGCGCCGTGGAGGACCCGCGGGTGGTGGAGCTGCTCGCCGAGCGCGGGATCTGCCTGGACGTCTGCCCCACCTCCAACGTGGTGCTGGGCGTGGTCCCGGCGCTCGAGGACCACCCGCTGCCGGCCCTGCTCGAGGCCGGGGTGCGCTGCTCGATCAACGCCGACGACCCGCTGCTGTTCGGCGTGGACGTGGTGGACGAGTACGTGCTGGCCGGCGAGCGGATGGGCGTCCCAGACGCCCGGCTCGTCGACTGCGCCCGGACCTCGATCGAGTGCTCCTTCGCACCCGACGACCTCAAGCGCGACGCCCTCGCCCGGATCGGCAGATCAGCGGACCTCCGGCAACACCCGCTCGCCGAGCAGCCGTAGCGACTCCCACCCCGCCTCGACCGGGAGGCCGCCGCACAGCGGGTGGGTGGCGATGAGCCCCAGGTCGCCGTCGCGCACGAGCCGTACCAGCTGGTCGGGGGTCGCCACCAGGTAGACGCCCTCGGCGCGCAGCTCGTCGACGGTGCGGGCGTCGGAGTGGACGAAGGAACTCCGGGTGCCGCCGGCGTCGCCGGCGCCGGTCTGCCACGCGCGGTACCCGAGGGCGTCGGCCAGGAGGTGGTGGCCGTGCCGCGCCCAGAACTCATCGGGGTCCTCGGCGCAGAAGACCGTCGCGGGGCCGGGGACGGGTTCGACGACGAGGCCGGGCCGGTGCCCGTGTGCGAGGCACTGCGACCGGTAGAGCGCGGCGAGCGCGGGATCGTCGACCTGCGGCTGGAAGTGCATGCCGAGCCGCCCGGCCCGCCGGGCGGCCGCGGCGCCGCCGCCGAGGAAGATGAGGGGGTGGGGGTCCGAGAACGGCCGCGGGGTGGGCGAGGACCGCGGGGAGCCGTCGGCCGGGTCGTCGCCGACGGGCTCGCCCCGCCAGGCGGCCAGCAGGGTCTCCAGCTGGTAGTCCAGACGGGCGCCCCGGGTCCCCCACTCGCGTGAGTGCAGCGCGTACTCGCTCGGGCGGTAGCCCAGGCCGAAGGTGAAGCTCACCCGGCCCGAGGCGATGTGGTCGAGGACGGAGATGTCCTCGGCCAGCCGGACCGGGTCGTACAGGGGCGCGATCAGGGCCCACACCGTGATGGGGATGCGTCCGGTCACCGCCGCCACCGCCGCGGCCGCGACGAGCGGCGAGGGCAGGTACCCGTCCTCGGAGCCGTGGTGTTCGGAGAGGTTGACGGCGTCGTGGCCGCACTCCTCCGCGTAGCGGGCCATGTCGAGGGCGGCGCGGTAGCGGTCGCGGCGCTCCTCCGGTCCCGCGCCCGGGGCCCGGAAGTCGAACCGGGTGACGACGAAGACCATCAGGGCGCGCCCACTAGTCCCGCGACCCGGACAGCTCCGAGTAGGCCGTGCCCCGCTCGTCGCGCTCCCACCAGGTGTCGGCGGCCGCGCCCGCGCCGACGCCCTCCCTGACCAGCTCCCGCTTGAGGATCTTGTTGGTGGCGGTGGTGGGCAGGGACCCGGCCACCCGCACCCAGCGCGGCCACGCCTTGGTCGAGAGGTCGGCCTGGGCGCCGAGGAACTCCTCGAAGCCCTCGGGGTCGAGGTCGGCGTCGTGCCGGGGCACGATCGCGGCGGCGAGCTGATCGCCCACCCCGCGCGGGTCCGGCAGGCCGTAGACGGCGACCCGGGAGACCGCCGGGTTGCGCAGCAGGATCTCCTCGACGATGCCGGTGGCCATGTTCTCGCCGTCGACCCGCAACCAGTCCCCGCTGCGGCCGGCCATGTAGACGTAGCCGTCCGCGTCGCGGTAGGCCAGGTCGCCGGACCAGTACATCCCGTCGCGCATCCGGTCCGACGTCGAGCGATCGTCCTTGTAGTAGCCGGCGAAGAACCCCGCCCCCTGCGTGTTGACGAGTTCGCCCACACACTCGTCGAGGTTGACCACGGCCCCGTCGTCGTCGAACACCGCGCGGGGACACTCCTCGCCGGTCGCGGGGTCGTACACGGCGACCCCCGGGAACGGTTCCCCGATCGACGCCGGCGGCGAGTTCTCGGTCCGCACGATGATCACCGCGAGCTCGGTGGAGCCGTAGGCGTCGCGGACCTCGCACCCGAACCGCTCCGCGAACGCCGGGATGTCCTTGGCGGCGGCCTCGTTGCCGAACGCGGCGCGAAGCGTGGTCTGCGCGTCGTCGGGCCGGGCCGGGGTGTCGAGGATGTAGGCCAGCGGCTTGCCCACGTAGTTCATGTACGTCACGCCGTAACGGCGGACGTCGTCGCCGAACCGGGTCGCGCTGAAACGGCGGGCCAGCGCCATGGTGGCGCCCGCCGCGATCGCCGGGGAGAAGCCGCTCATGATGGCGTTGGAGTGGAACAGCGGCATGGACAGGTACAGCACGTCGTCGGAGGTGAGGCCGAAGGACGGGGCGAGGTTCTCCCCCGACATCGTCACCGTGAAGTTGCCGACCTGGACCGCCTTGGGGTCGCCCGAGGTGCCCGAGGTGAAGATGAGCATGAACGGGTCCATGGCCCCCACCGGCGGCGGGTCCTGGGGTGCCGAGGACGCGGCCACGATCGCCGCCCACTCGTCGGAGTCGGTGTCGATCACCCGGACGTCGCCGAGGTCCAGCCCGTCGAGCAGCGGGCCGAGCCGGGAGTCGGTGAGGATGATCTGGCACTCGGACCTGCGGATGTCGCTGGCCAGCCCCTCCCCGCGGCGGGTGGCGTTGAGGCCGACGGTGACGTATCCGCCGAACGCGCCGGCGGCCAGCGCGTAGAGCATCTCCGGGGTGTTCTCGAGGAGGGTGCCCACGTGCCGCGGCCGCGTGTCGTCGAGCATCCCCGTGACGGCGCCGGCGCGGGCGTCGGCCCCGGCGAGGTAGTCGCGCCAGGTCACGGCGAGGTCGTCGTAGCGGATCGCGACGACGTCCGAGTCGGCGTGACGGCGCAGTTGCTCGCGGACGGTGTCGGCCATGGGGGAATCCTTCACGTAGGCGGGTGTGATCCAGATCATAGCGACCCCACCTGACATGCGTCAGCACTTGCCTCGGCTCAGTGCGGACCCGCCGGATCGCTGTCGACCTCTACTGTGGCGGGAGACCACGGACCCGACCCGAAAGAGGACCTCACAAGGACGGGCCCCCCCGGGCCCCCCCCGCACCGGGAGGCCCCCCGGGGGAGAACCCGCTCCGGCGGCAGGGGACCCGCCCGGCCGACGTGCTCATCGAGATCGAGTACGCCGGCATCTGCCACTCCGACATCCACCACGTCCGCGGCGAGTGGGGCCGGACCACCTACCCCGTGGCGCCCGGGCACGAGATCGTCGGCATCGTCCGCGAGGTCGGCTCCGAGGTCACCCGGCACGCGGTCGGCGATCGCGTGGGCGTCGGGTGCCTAGTGGGAGCCTGCCACGAGTGCTCGCCGTGCGCGTCCGGTCAGGAGCAGGAGTGCGAGCGCGGGTCGGTCGCGACCTACGGCTCACCGCTGCCCGAGGGCGACCCGGAGGGGCCGGTGACGAACGGCGGCTACTCAACGCACATCGTGGTGGAGGAGCGCATGGTCGTCTCCGTCCCCGAGGGCCTCGACCCGGCCGCGGCCGCACCGCTGCTGTGCGCGGGGATCACCATGTTCTCCCCGCTCAAGCAGTGGAACGTCGGCCCGGGCACGAAGGTCGCGGTGATCGGCATGGGTGGGCTCGGGCACGTCGGCGTGAAGCTCGCGGTGGCGATGGGTGCCGAGGTGACGGTCCTGTCGCAGACCACCTCCAAGCGCGACGACTCGCTGCGGTACGGCGCCGTCGAGCACTACGCCACCGCCGGCGACGAGGGCAAGCAGACGCTCCGCGAGCTCCGGGGCGCCTTCGACGTCATCCTCAACACGGTCTCCGCTCCCCTCCCGCTGGACCGGTTCCTCGCCACGCTCAAGCCGCGCGGCGCGATGGTCGAGATCGGCATCCCGAGCGAGCCCATGACGCTGCGCGCGGGCTCGGTGACCGGCGGCCGCAAGATCCTCACCGGCTCCATGATCGGCGGCATCCCCGAGACCCAGGAGATGCTCGACTTCTGCGCCGAGCACGGGATCACCGCCGAGATCGAGCTCATCTCGGCGGACCGGATCAACGAGGCCTACGACCGCGTGGTCCGTTCGGATGTCCGCTACCGGTTCGTGATCGACGCCAAGACGTTCTGACTCAGCGCCTCGCCACCGCCCCGAGCAGCCCCGCGACGTCCTCGTCCGACGCCTCGAGGAGACGGTGCGCCCCGGCGGCGAAGTCCGCCAACCCGGTGAGCCTGCCGGCGCTGCGTGCGGCGCACGCCGCCGCCGCGCCGCACGCCCGGTCCACCGCCGAGGCGATCGCCGACCCGCCGGGGAGCGCCGCCTCCACCCCCGCCGCCACCTGCGGAAACGTGACCCCCGCCGCCGCATCGCCGGCGTGCCGGAACACCGGGACCGCGCTCGCGATCCGCCCGGCGTCCGCCCTGATCGTCCCGTCGGGCATGTGCTCACCTCGTCGTCGTCGCCCCTACGTCGTCATGGGGTACGACGTCCCCGCCGCACCGATCGGTTCCACCCGCGCCGGCGCGGACCGCTCCGCGCCCCACATGTCGTACCCGTGGTGTCTACTGCAGGTGTGGGAGACGAGCCCCGGCTCTGAGCCCACGACCCGGCGGCGTCGCCCGGCGCCGGGCCCCCTCCCCAGAGGAGTGCACCATGTCCCTGACCTGGACCCCCACCATCGACCGCGCGCTCGCGGTCGCCGCCCGCTGCCACGTCGGCCAGACCCGCAAGGACGACCCGACGCCCTACATCGCCCACCCGGTGGCGGTGGCGATGATCGTGTCCGACTTCACGGACGACCAGGACGTGGCGGTCGCCGCCCTGCTCCACGACGTGCTCGAGGACGTGCCGCCGTCGGTCTACTCGGCCGACGACATGACGGCCGAGTTCGGCGAGCGGGTCACCGAACTCGTCCGCGGCGTCTCCGAGGAGAAGACCGCCGGCGAGGAGACCCCGCCGTGGCGCGTCCGTAAGGAGGGCTACCTCGCGGCCCTGCTCGACGACTCCGAGGAGTGCCTGCTCATCTCGGCGGCCGACAAGATCCACAACCTGCGCTCGATGGTCGCCGCGCACGACAAGCTCGGCGACGAGATGTGGGGGATCTTCAACGCCGGGCCGGAGGAGAAGCTGTGGTTCTACGGCGCCATCGCCGACGCGATCGCCGAACGCCTGGGTGACTGCGCGGCCTCGCGCGAGCTGCGCCGGGCGGTCGACGACGTCGCGGCCCTGGCCCCGTCGGCGTGACCCCCGTGAGTGGTCGGCTCGCCGGCCACGGGGGCTCCCCGCCCCGTCCCACGTCCGATCCGTGGGACGGGTTCGAGCGGTCACTCGCCGTGCATCTCGGTCGCCCGGGGAGCTCCGGGGCGATCGAGTTCTCGGGGCCCCCGGAGCGCTCGGGGCGACGGGGGCGGTGCGTCGTCCACCTCGGCGGTGGCGGGTCCCCCGCCTGGGTAACCGTCGGTACCTCCGATCACCCGCTGGCGCAGGAGCTGCTGGTCCACTCCTCGCCCCCCGACGCCGGCCCCCTGGCGCGGGCGGTCGTCGGCGCCTGCCGGGACCGGCTCGGGGTCCCCCATCCGCAGCTGCTCACGCTGCGGTCGGAGGGCCCGGTCGGGCGTGGCGTCGGGCGCCTCGGATTGGTGCGCACGGACTGCGTGCCCATCGGCCTCGACCCGGCCGACTCCCCCCACCCGGTCGACGTCGCCGTCGAGGTGACCGGCCACGAGGACGTCCGGGAGCGGATCGAGGTGATCGTGGAACGGATCACGGGACGCCCCACGATCGTCGACGACGACGGGGACCTGGTCTTCGACCACGACGGCCACCCCGTGCACGTCACCTGCGCCGAGGACGACGCCTCCGCCCGCATCTGGGCGTGGGTCGCCCGCGGGGTCCGCTCCCGGACGGACGCCGCGGTCGAGTTGGTCCGGCTGAACCGCGAGGAGGAGTGGACGACCTGGGTGCTCGACGGCCGCCACGTCATGCAGCGGACCACGCTGGTGGTCGGACCGTTCCTCCCCCGGCACGTGCAGTTCTCCCTGGAGCATTTCCTGCTCACTTTCGCCACCACCCGAGCCGACCTCGCCGCGCGGCTGGGGCGTCGCTGAGTCACACGGCCGGGAACTCGGCCTTGATCCTCAGCAGGGTCTTGGCCTGGGTCCGCCCCTCCAACCCCAGCACGAGGCCGGCGGACTTGAGCCGCCGGGCGAGGTCGGAGTCCGCGGCGAACTCCGACTCGCTCTCGATGGTGATCTCGACCCGGCGCCCGCCGTTGAGCAGCACGGACTGCTTGGCCGCGTCGAGGCCGGGGATGTTGGTCCACCGGAGCGGCCCGGGGTCGCGGGGCGAGGCCCCGGTACCCGAGAACGAGTAGTCGAAGTCCGTGCTCTGGGTGCGGGTCACCTTGCCCCACCCGGCCATCGGGCCCACCCCCACGCGCGCCGCGACCGCGTTGCGGCGCGCACTGTAGGTCGCGCACTCGATCTCGCAGGCCCCGAGGGTGTTCATCACGCGCAGGGCCTCCTCGAACCGCTGCCGCAGGCTCCAGGCGTCGTACTGGCCGAACGGCACGAGCAGCGGCCGCCCCTCGATGGGTGCCTGGACGTAGACCACGCGGGGGACCACCTCGCCCTCGACCACGTCGTACCCCGACCGCACCTGCATCGGCCGCTGGATGACGTCCGTGAGCAGACCGCGTCTGTCGGTGACGGGCGCGGTCTCGTAGAAGGACACGAGCTGACTCACGTGCGCTCACCTCACTGTTCGGGGTCGGTTCTGGTCGGGAGGGCGGGCTCAGCCGGCCCAGAAGTCGACCATCGGCTGGTCGGAGATCAGGACTCCGCCCTGATAGATCAGCATCCCACCGGGGTCGATCGAGTAGACGACGTCGTTGTTGCTCACCGACGCGTAGTCGCCGGCGACCACCGGGTCGTCCACCTCGACACCGGCGCCACCGGAGGACCCCCGGTAGTAGTAGCGGCCGTTGTCCGGGTTGACGCAGATGGCGAACGCGGACTGCGTGGTACGCCCGATCATCGCGGCGGGGTCACCGGCGTTGCACCGCGCCTGCCGGTCGGAGATCCATCCGGAGCCGTCGGCGCCGGCGGGGTACCCGGCGTTCCGCTGCGGCGGTGCCGCCCCCGGTGCCGGCCGGGTGACCGTGACGGTCTCCCGTTCCGGCGGGGTCGAGTACGCGGTCTCCGTCACCGGGGCCGGCCGGAGGGGCGCCGACGCCGGGCCGGGCGCGTCCCCGGAGAACCCGCCGGGACGGAGGAGGAGGTAGGCGATCGCGCCGACGAGGACCAGGACGAGGACCGCCAGCAGGACGATCATGGCGACCAGCACCGGTGAGGTCCCCCGGTCGGGCTCCTGCCGGTAACCCCGCCCCTGCCACTGCGCGCCGGGATCCCCCCACCCGCCGTCCCCGCCCTGCGACATGGTGCTGCTCCCCCGGTTGATCCGACCACGGTCCCGGTCGGGCTGATCGGAAGATAGCAGGAGGGTGGGAGCGACCCGGACTGTCGTACCCGTCGGGCACGATGGCCCCGTGAACGGATCCCAGGACTCGCCCTCCCCCCTCGCCCCCCTCGTCGCCGAGGTCCGTCGGCTCCGGGGGTCGGACCCGATGGGCCGGATCACCGTCATCGTGGCCTCGTTCGGAGCCGCGAGGGACCTCGTCCGCGCGATGGCGCTGTCCGGGGGCGCGGTCAACGTCGCCGTGCGGACGGCCGCCCAGGTGATCACCGAGCTGTCCGGTCCCGCCCTGGCCCCTCGCGCGGCACTGCCACTCCCGCTTCTGGAGGCGGCGGTGGAGAAGGCCCTCGACGCCGACCCCGGTCGGCTGCGCGCGGTCGCGTCCGAACCGGTGACCGGTCTGGCGGTGGCCCAGGCCTGCCGGCGCCTGGGGACGGTCGAGGAGGGCTCGGTGGCCCCGGAGACCCCGCTTCACGGCGAGGTCCTGCGGCTGGCGGAGCAGGCCCACGCGATGACGGGTCGCACCTACTTCACGCCGTTCGAGGCGGTGTCCGCGGCGCTGGAGCGGCTGGACCTGCTGGGGCGGATCGTGCTGGCGGCGCCGCTCCGGGGGACCGCGGCCGAGCGGCGTCTCCGCGGTGCGCTGCGCGAACGCGGGATCACGCCGGTCCCCGGGACCGGCGCCGACCATCTGGCGTCCGCTGCCGAGCCCGGGGCCGAGAGCGCCGTCACGGGGACCCATGTGCTGCACGCGTCCGACGCGGACGACGAGGTGAGGGCCATCGTCCGGTTCGTCCGCGCGCGGCTGGCCGCCGGGGTCCCCGGGCATCGGATCGGGATCTACTACCCCTCCCCGGACCCCTACCTGCGGTTGCTGCTCCGCGCGTTCGCGGAGGCGGAGATCGCCGTCAACTCCCCCGGGATCACCGGGCCGGGGCGCACCCCCGCCGGCCGCACCCTCACGCGGCTGCTGGGCCTGGACCCCGACCTCATGATGCGCGCCGAACTGCTGTCGATCGTCGCCGAGGGGGCGGTGATCGTCCCGGATGCCGAGGGCAGACCGGTCTCGTCGCGACGCCTCGAACTGCTCACCCGCACGCGGTTCCCCGTCATCGGCGGAGCCGATTGGGATCGTCTGCGGGACCACCTCTCCATCACCTCGGACGCGGCGCCGGGGTTCTCCGACTCCGATCGCGCGGCCGCGGCCGCGCTGCTGCGGCTGATCGATCAGCTCCGCGCCGGCCTGGCCCTCCTGGACTCCGCCCGGACCTGGTCCGAGGTCGTCACGGCGGTCGACTCCCTGCTCACCGGGGTGTTCCGCTCGAGCCCCGACCGGTCCGGGGTACGGTCCGCGGTCCGTTCGCTCGCCGACCTCGACACGATCGCTCCCTCGATCTCCCGCGAACGGATCGTCGGGGCCGTCACCACCCGGCTCGACTCGATCGGCCTCAGGGTCGGCGAGGAGGGCGCGGGGGTGGCCCTGGGGCCGATCGACGACGCGGTCGGCAGGGACCTCGACACGGTGTGTGTGGTCGGGATGGCCGAGGGTCTCCTGCCCTCGCTCCACCGGCCCGACCCGCTGCTGCCCGAGGGTGCGGTCGAGCCGCCCGCGTCCGAGCTCCTCGACGAGCGGTACCGGGTTCTCCAGCTCGCGCTGGCCGCCGGCACGACGCATCGGATGTGCTCCTTCCCCCGGGGCTCCATGCGGGGCGGCGGCAACCGGATACCGTCGCGCTGGCTGCTGCCCACCCTGTCCGCCCTCGCGCGGACGGCGGTCGACGCCACCCACTGGCAGGAGGACGTGGCCGGGTGCCCCTCCGTCACGGCGATCCCGTCCTTCGTCGACGGTGTGCTCACCCCGCCGGCCGTCCTCGGTCCGGACCCCGCGACCACGACCGAGCTCCGTCTGAGAGCCCTCGCCTCCGACGGCTGGCGGGCCGGTCCGGACGCACCGGAGCCGCTCGTCCGCGCCCATCGGATGCGCCGGGATCGACGGCTCGGCGTGTTCTCGCGTTACACCGGTGACGCGTCGTCGGCGAGCGACCTGGTGACGGTCCTCGACCGCCCCGTGTCGCCGACCAGGCTCGAGGACTGGGCCCAGAGTCCCTACCTGTTCTACCTCGGGACCGTGCTCGGGGTGCGCACGCTCGACGACCCGGCCGCGGACATCGAGATGGACCTGCGGGACTACGGCGACCTGGTCCACGCGATCCTGCAGCGCTACGTCACCGCACGGATCGCCAGCGGGGGCGCACCCGACCGTGAGGCGCTGATGGACGCGCTCCGGGTCGAGTGCGAGGCCGCGGTCTCGGCGGCCCCCGGGTTGCTCGCCCCGCTGTGGCGCCGGCGGCAGATCCTTCTCGCCGCGGAACTCGGTCGGTGGTTCGACGAGGACGCGGCCGATGCGGAGAGCGGTTGGCGCCCCACCGACACCGAACTCGGATTCGGCCGGAACAGCCCGGACGCCCCCTCGGTCGAGGTCCCGTTCGAGGTGACGACCTCCCGCGGCCGCCGGACCCTGCTTCTGACCGGATCGATCGACCGTCTCGACGCGCGGGCGGGCACCCAGCGCGTCACCGACTACAAGACCGGGAAGCCACCCGGGGCGGAGGATCGCCCGAGCCAGGACGACCCCACCATGACCGGCACCAGGTTCCAGCTCCCCCTCTACGCCGCGGCCGCCACCAGCGCGCGGGACCTGCCCGTGAGCGAGGTCAGGTACTGGTACTGCACCGAGAGGGGCGAGTTCGAGCAGGTGTCCCTCACCGTGTCGGACGGTCTCATGGACCGGGTCCAAGCGGATGTCGGGCACCTGGTCGACGCCGTCCAGAGGGGATGGTTCCCCCTCAAGGGCGGGCGCGGTTCCCACCGGGACCTGGCCGACCTGCTCGGGGGCAAAGACCTGGACCGCGCGTGGGAGAGGTTGTCGAGGCGGGAACCCCTGGTCTCCCATCCCGCCTTCGCGGGAATCCTCTCCGAGGCCCAGACGGACACCGGATCGGAATCGAGCTCATGACCACGCTGCCAGACCAGACCGCCCGGGACCGCGTCGAGAACGACACCGCGGCCACCCTGTTCGTCGAGGCCGGGGCCGGCACGGGGAAGACCCGCGCCCTCGTCCACCGCCTCAGCGCCCTGATCATCGCCGACGGCGTGCCCATCGAGCGGATCGCCGCGATCACCTTCACCGAGAAGGCGGCCGCCGAGCTGCGCGACCGGCTCCGCGTGCATCTGGTCGGCCAGCGCGGTGTGCCCCGTGCGGACGCCGCACTCGCGGGGTTGGACACCGCGGCGATCGGGACTCTCCACTCGTTCGCTCTGCGACTGCTCTCGGAGAACCCCCTCGAGGCCGGGATCCCCCCGCGGGTCACCGCCCAGCAGGACACCGCCGAGGCGGCGGCCCTCGACGCCATGTGGCAGGAATGCGCGACCGTCCTGTTCGGCGGCGACCGGGACGGCTCCCGCACAGGGGTCCTGGCCCAGGCGGTCGACGACATGCTCGACGCCGGGGTCGGGACGGTCGCCTTCCGCGAGGTCGTCGAGGCGCTCCACCGCGACTGGGACCGGTTGCCCTCCGACCCCCTCCACCCGGTGGGCCCCCGGGACGCCCGATTGGCGTCCTCGCCGGACCTGTCCGAGGTCGTCGCGGCCGTCGGCTCGATCATGGGGTGGCGGGACTCCTGCCAGGACGAGACCGACAAGCTCTACCAGACCCTCGGTCGACACGAGACGTGGCTGACGGACCTGCAAGCCGCCGCCACCGATCCGGCGGCGTCACCGACGTGGGTCGAGCTGCTGGCCAAGCCCGTCGGCCCCGGCAACGGCGGGAGGGGACCCAACTGGGGAGGCACCCAGAACGTCAAGACCATCAAGGACGAGATCAAGGAACTGCCCTCGCTGTGCACGAAGATCCTCGCCGAGCACTGGCGACCCCGCATCGCCGTGGTCCTCGACGCGCTCATCCCGGTGGTCCGCAGGCACGCCGACGCCCGCCGCAGGCACGGAACGCTGCAGTTCCACGACCAGCTCGTGCTGGCCCGTGAACTCCTCCGGCAGGACGCGGTCCGCGCGCGGGTCAGGGGACAGTACACGCGAATCCTCATCGACGAGTTCCAGGACACCGACCCCATCCAGCTCGACCTCGCGACGCTGCTCACCGCAGACGAATCGGGGGACGGCCCGGAGGCGGGCAGGCTCTTCACCGTCGGTGATCCCAAGCAGTCCATCTACCGCTTCCGCCGTGCGGACATCTCCACCTACCTGCGCGCCCAGGGCGGGCGCGGGGTGGAGATCGAGCGGCTGAGCACCAATTTCCGCTGCTCCAGGGCCGTGCTCGACTGGGTGAACGCCGTGTTCGACGAGGTGCTCCTGGCGGCGGAGGGCGTTCAACCCGAGTACCAGAAGCTCGACCCCGCACCCGACAGGCCGGCCCACGACCCCCGCCACGGGCCCGGCCCGTTCATCTTCCGGACGGAGGACGTGCCCGAACAACCCGACCACTGCCCCCCCGACGCGAACGACGATCACCGGCGCCACTGGACCGAGGCCTCGGATGTCGCCCGGGTGATCGCCACCGCCATCAGTCAGGGGTGGACGCACGAGGCCAAGAACGGCGACCAGACTCCCCTCCGGCTCGGCGACATCGCGATCCTGCTGCCCTCCCGCGGCTCGCTCCCCATGATCGAGACATGCCTCGACCACGCCGGGATCGACTTCCGGACCGAGGCGTCGTCGATCGTGTACGGCACCCCGGAGATCCGCGACCTGCTGCTCGCCGTGCGCGCCGTCGCCAACACCGCGGACGAGGCATCCCTCGTCGGTGCGCTGCGCTCCCCCCTGTTCGGCTGCGGCGACGACGACCTGCTCCGCTGGCGCGCCGCCGGCGGATCGTGGGTCTCCGCCGTCGCCGCGTCGCCCGAGGGCATGTCCGGCTCCCCGGTGGCGGAGGGGATCCGGTACCTCTCGGCGCTCGCCGCGGACACCCGTCGGCCGGGGGAACTGCTGGAGCGGCTCGTGCACGACCGGATGGCCTTCGAATCGGCCGCCGAGTCCCCGCGCCGCCGGGATCTGTGGCGGCGCATCCGCTTCGTGATCGAGCACGCCTGGCAGTGGGAGGACTCCGCCGCCGACCCCGCTCGCGCCGACCTGCGGGACTACGCCAACTGGGCGCTGTCCCTCACCGCCGAGGACGCCCGGGTCCCGGAGGCCGCCATCCCCGAGATCGGGGTCGACGCCGTTCGGATCACCACGATCCACGCCTCCAAGGGGCTCGAATACCCGATGGTGATGCTCGCCGGGATGAGCCGCGGCTGGCCCGCGGACAGGGACAGGGTCCTGTGGACCGACGACGACCCGCCCCGTCCCGCCGCGTCCTTCTCCACGTCCGTCCGCGATCCCCGCTTCGGCGCCGCGGCCGAGCGCGAGGCGGAGCAGTCGCTGGCCGAGCGGATCCGCCTGCTCTACGTGGCTACCACCCGCGCCGAGAGTCGGCTCGCGGTCTCCGGCCACGGGTACGTGCTCACCAAGTCCGCCACACCCCAGCCGAGGAAGCTGTGGGGTTCCCTTTTCGGTTCCGTCATGGAGATCCCCGACGCCCCGGAACTCGTCGCCTACGGCGAGAACCTGCTCGACCCCGCCGTCGCACCCCCGGTCGTCGTTCCGGAGGAGAGCGGATGGCTCCGGAGGAGCCGGGCGATCACCTCGCTCTCCGCCGAGCGTGCGGGTTGGTCGGCGACCCGGATCGTGCACCCCGACCCGGCGGTCCGGCCTCCGCTGCCCGAACGATTGGCCGTCGCGCTCCGGGACCGCGTCGCCCCGACCCCCGCGCGCGCCGAGGAACTGCCCCCCGCCCCCCGTAGCGTCCCACTCGCGTCCGGACCCGACGTGGGGACCGCGGTCCACCACCTGGCCCAACACACCGACCTGGCGCGGCTGCTCGATCCCACAGCCGACCCCGCCTCCGCGCTGGCCGACTGGGAGAAGTGGGCTGCGGGTCAGCTCACCGCCCTGTCCCTCGGGGGCGGGCTGAACGGGACCCCGACGCCGGAGGCTGTCGCGGAGATGGTCTCGGTCGCACGGACCGCCCTCACGTCGGAGCCCGTCAGGCGGGCGGCCGGGAGACCCCGCTGGACGGAATTGCCGATCGCCGGACCACTGTCCGCCGCCGACGGGGAGACGGTCGCGGTCGACGGGGTCGTGGACCTGGTCGTGGAGGAACCCGACGGCTCCCTGTCCGTCATCGACTACAAGACCGACGTCGGCGTCACCACCGGGACCGTCGACGAGTACCTGCTGCAGCTGTGCGCCTACGCCGACCTGCTCGGCACCGCCACCGGCCGGACGGTGTCGCGGATCGAGTTGGTGTTCTGCCGAGGCGGCCGTGCCACGGTGGTGACGCGCGACCTCAGCTAAGGGTGGTCCACACGACGCGGCGCTCCGGCCACCCCACTGTGACGGAGCTCTCCGCCCCGAGCGGGCCGCTGACCAGCGTCGATGCCGATGCCGGGGAGATCTCAGGAGCAGGCCAGTGTGTCACCAGGAATCGTCCGTATGGTCCGGTTCATGAGTCGACGTCTGATGCTCGAGAGCCGGGAGCCCGATCACGCGGCCCCGCGGGCTCCTGCCGTGGGCGACACCGCCGATCGCGACGGATCGGTCCCCGCCGCCGTCCTCCCGTCCCCGTTGACCGCCGTCGCGTCCGCCGTCACCGGCGGGGCGATCGGGGTCGCGATGGTCTACGGGGTGGCGGCGCGCCTGGCGGACACCCTGGCAGGGGTGGCGGTCATCGTCCTGGTGTTCGCCATGACGATGGCGGGGCCCCGGGTGCACGCCGTGAGCCGGACCGAGGCGGGTCGCGCGGTCGCGGTGGCGCTCGAGGCGATCGCCTTCGGCGGCGCGCTCGGCGCGCTCATCGTCCTGACCTGAGCCGTGCCCCGAGGTCGTCCACCATGGGCTGGTCCAGCCCGGCACCCTCGACCAGGTACCGCCTGACGTCGCCGAACTCCCTGTCCAACGCGTCAAGGGAGCGCCGGAGGTTGCTCTCCTCGACGCCGATGAGGACGTCGATCGCCTCGTACCGCCCGGGCATCTCCGCCCGCACGTAGCTCCGGATGGCCGCGACGAACTCCACCGACATCTCGCGGGTGAGCAGGTAGTCGGCTATCACGTCCTCCTCCCGCACCCCGGCGAGCAGCTGGAGGACCGCCGAGATCCAGCCCGTGCGGTCCTTGCCCGCGGTGCAGTGGACGATCGCGGGACCGGAGGACACCGCCACGGTGTGCACCGCGCGGCCGAACGCGGCCCGCTCGTGGTCTCCGAGGACGAACCTGTCGTAGGTCGTGGCCATCTCACGGCGCGCGTCCTCGACGCTGAAGGTCCCGGCCCCGGTCAGGGTGGCCGCCGACGTGTGCCCGGCGAGTACGTCGATGGCCACGTAGTCGGCACCGTCGGGGATGACGTCGGGTTGCTTGGTGATCTCTTCGGCGGTCCTCAGGTCCACCACCGTGCTCACCCCGAGTCGCTCGAGGATCCCGAGGTCCTCCTCGCCGACCGACAGGGTTGTGGAGCGGTAGACCAGGCCGCGGGCCATGGTCCCGGACGGGTGGAGGGCGTATCCGGGTCCGGCCACGTCGCGGAAGTTGTGGATGCCCGTGGGTCGGAGGTCGCCCACCGCCAACCCGGGCGTGTCGACCCGGTCGGAGCCGCCTACGACGGTGTCCACGCCTGGCTCCGCACTCATCCGGCATCCCCTCGTCCGCCGCTCATCCCCGTGACGAGCCGACCTCTCGTTCCTACCCGATCACGGCTGCCCGCGCCGCTGCGGCCACCCGCGTGGTTGGATCCGACCCATGACCACCACACCGAGCGGCCGGGAGCCGAACCCGCGGACGCGACCTGCCCGACGACTCACCGCGTCCGCCGCGGCGCTGGCTCTCGCCCTGGTGACGGCCGCGGTCCCCGCCGCCGCGGGGGCGTCGCCGCTCGGGTCGCTGGCCCCGCTGACCCCGTGCGACGGGCCCGCTCCGCGTGTCGCGACGTTCGGCGAGGCCGGCACCCCGGTGCTGGGCTGGCGCGAGAACCTGGCCTTCGACGGCCGCGGCCGCATGTGGGTCACCAGTCTGCTCGGCGACCGCGTGGAGGCCTTCGACTCCACCGGCCATCGGGTGGCGTCCGTCCCGGTCGTGGCCCCCGGGGGTGTGGCCGTCACCCCGGCGGGCGAGGTCGCGGTCGTCACGGGTGCGTCACCCACCTCCACCCGGTCCACGATCGTCGCGTTTGATCCGGACGCCGCCGACCCCATCCCGAGGCTGGTCGCCACGGTGCCCGCCGGGAAGAACGGCCTCGCCGTGGACGCCGACGGCAACATGTACACCACCGGTGTGCTCGCCCCGACGGTCATCAAGGTCCGACCGGACGGGTCGATCGACGAGGAGTGGTCCGCGCGGGCGGCGATCGTCGGGTCCAACGGGATCGCCATCCGCGACCGGACCGCCTTCGTCACCGTCACCACCTCCGTCGACACGGCCGTGCACGAGGTGCCGCTGGACGACCCGGCCGCGAGCCGCGCCACCGCGCTCACCCGCCCGCCGGCGCTCCCCCGCGGGCTGGACGACCTCGCCGTCACCGATCGCGCGATCTACGCGGTCGCCTTCACCGGGGGCGAGGTGCTGCGCATCGATCGCGCCTCCGGCGCCGCGTGCGTGCTCGCGGGCGGCATACCGGCGCCGACGAGCGTGCGGGTGGCCGAGGGGTTCGGCGGATTCGGGCCCACCGACCTCTTTGTGACCTCGGCCGACGGGTCCACCCGGCACATCGCGACGACCTAGGCACCCGCGGGCCATGCCAGGGTCGTCCGCTCGATCCGGCCGCGCAGCTCCACGTCATGCCCCGTGGTCCACAAGCCGGACTCCGCCCGTGTCGCGGCGCCGAGCGCCGGACCCGCCGCGAGCACGCGCGCGGGGTGCTGCTTGGCCATCTCGCACAGCCTGGCGGCCTCGTTCACCGGGTCACCGATCACCGTGTACTCGAAGCGGGTCGCGGACCCGACATAGCCGGCCACCACCTCCCCGTAGGAGACGCCGATCCCGGTCCCGCAGTCGGGCAGTTGGTCGACCAGCGCCGCGGCCAGGCCACGCGCGGCCGCCAGGGCCGCCGTGGCCGGGTCGGCGAGAGGCGCGGGGGCGCCGAACACGGCGAGCGCGGCGTCACCCTGGAACTGGTCGATGAACCCCCCGTTGGCCTCGACCTGCTCCACCACCACCTCGAAGAAGGCGTTGAGCACCTCGACGACCTCCAGGGCGGGTCGCGTCGCGGCGAGCGTGGTGGAGCCGACCAGGTCCACGAAGAGGACACCGACGTGGGTGGTATCGCCCCCGAGGTGCGGCTCCTGCAGTTCCGCGGCCCGCGCGACCTGACTGCCCACGTGGAGCACGAACAGGTCGCGGAGCCGCTGGCGTTCGTCCACCATCTCCGCCATGTCGTTGAAGCCCCGCTGGAGCTGGCCGAGTTCGGTGGCGTCGAACACGTCGACGCGGGTGTCGAGGCGCCCGCCCGCGAGTTCGTCCATGGCCCAGCGGACCGAGCGGATGGGGGCGATCATCGCGGTCACGAGCAGCCAGGTCGCCGCGACGCTCACCACCAGTCCCCCCACCCCGATGAAGCCGAGGATCGCCGCGAGCCGGGACACGGGGAGCTCGTCGCCGGACACGGCGTAGAAGGCCAGGACCACGAAGCCCGTCACGGGCAGCCCCACGGTGACGGTCCAGATCCCGTACACGCGGGCCCGGATGCCCACGATCGGGCGGTCCCGGACCGCGCCGGCCTTGAACGCGATCGCGGTGAGCGGCCGCAGGGAGATCTCCGCGACGATGTACCCGAGCCCGCAGGCCATGGCCCCGCACGCGATCGTCGTGATGACCAGCACGGGCAGGACCGCCGGGTCCTGGACCCCGTACGCGGCCGTCGTCACACCCCCGCCCACCAGCCACAGCGCCGCCGTGAGCAGGGTCAGCCGCAACGGGACCAGCAGGCAGAGCTCCTGCTCCTCCCGGGTCGGCGGCCTGCCCTCGTCGGGCCACCGCAACCAACGACGGACCACCACGGTCAGACCCGCCAACCCGGACACCACGGTCACCCCCACCACCACGGGCGTCACGACGAGCGCCGCGGTCCGGTAGCGGCCGGACACGAGCTCGTCGACCGGCAACAGCAGCCACTGGAAGCCGATCACCCCCAGGATCCCGAGGGTGTGGGTGATCAGCAGGGTCGTGGTGAGCACCCGCTGGACCCGCCGCTTCCGGTAGCGCGGCGGCTCGACAACCGCGCCGAGGAGCCGCGTGCCCCACGGGGGCCGGGACTGCTCTCGATGGGTGTTCACGGCGCGCGTCCTGGTCGGGCGGCCCTCACGGCGGAGGGATCAGCGCCATTCTCCTTCTCCCTCGCCGAATCTCGGAGCGTTCCGGACAGATCCGGGGCCGCGGGTCAGCTCAGGACGCGCAGCTGGAAGGGGTAGTCGATGGACCGCCCCTGCGTGGCCCGCACGGTGCCGATGGCGTGGCCGACGATCTGCGCGATGAACGAGATCGCGAGCAGGACCAGGCCGATCGGGATCCCGATCACCGTGAGGATGAGGATCCACCCGACGATGTTCATGATCCACAGGCCCAGGTTGAAGTTGAAGGACCCCGCCGCGGCCTGCCGGACGAACGCGCTGCGGTCCTTGTAGATCAGCCACATCACGAGCGGGCCGACGAAGGACAGCCACCCGGCGGACAGGGCCATCGCGATGAGGCTCGAGGCGTGGGCGAGCGCCGCGGGGGTGCGGTCCTCGGGTCCGACGACGGGCTGTGCGAACTCGGGTTGCTGGGTCATGCCCCCAGTGTCCTCCCCTCGCGACGGGCGGGCATCGGGGACATCCCCGGTTTCCCGGCCCACGCCGACGACCTACGACGGCCGGGTTCGGCTTCACCCACATGTCACATGCCGCGCCTACCCTGGCGCCCATGGCCGACCCCACCCAGTCCGAGCCGCTCGAGCCCGACCCGCTCGAGCAGGCCGTCGCGCCGCTGCGCGACGACGTCCGCTTCCTCGGCGCGCTGCTCGGGGACACCGTGCGCGAGCAGTCGGGCGAGCGGATCTTCGACCTGGTGGAGACCGCCCGCCGCACCGCCTTCGCCGTGCGGCGCTCGCAGGCCGACCGCGACGAGGTGGCCGCGTTGTTCACCGACGTCGGCACCGGGGACGTGATCCCGGTGATCCGCGCGTTCTCCCTCTTCGCGCTCCTGGCCAACGTGGCCGAGGACCTGCACCAGGAGCGCCGTCGCAGAATCCACACCGCGGCGGGCGAACCGCCCCCGGACGGCGACCTCGAGGCCACCTGGTCGCGGCTGGAGAGCGCCGATCCCGCGCCGGGGAAGCTGGAGGCCGTCCGCGCCACGGCCCGCGTCTCGCCCGTGCTCACCGCCCACCCCACCGAGACCCGCCGCCGCACGGTCTTCGAGGTCACCCGCCGCGTCCACGAGCTCATGCGCCGCCGGGACGCGCTGCACACCGGTCGGCAGGACCGCGTGGCGCGGGCCGAGCTCGCGGAGATCGAGCTGGACCTCCGCCGGCAGGTGCTCACCCTGTGGCAGACGGCGATCATCCGCAGCGAGCGCCCGCGCATCCAGGACGAGGTCCTGTCCGGGTTGCAGTACCACGAGGCCACCCTGCTCGAGGTGATCCCGCCGCTCAACGCCGAGATCGCCGACCGCCTGGGCACCGGTGACCGCGCCGTCGTCCGGCCCGGGTCGTGGATCGGCGGCGACCGCGACGGCAACCCCTACGTCACCGGCGAGGTGGTGCGGTTCGCCACCGAGCGCGCGGCCGACCTCGTCCACGGCCACTACAGCCGGCAGCTGCGCTCCCTCGAGAGGGAGCTGTCCATGTCGATGCGGATCGTCGAGGTGCCCGGGGAGCTCCTCGCCCTGGCCGACTCGCTGGCCGAACCGGGGGCCGAGGTCACCGCCACCCGCGGGGACGTGCCGTTCCGCCGCGCCGTGCGGGTGGTCCGCCGTCGCCTCGCCGCGCGGGGGAGGTCCTCGTCGTCGTCGCCGTCCGCGGTGTCCCCCGCGTTCGGTCTGGACGACGACGAGCCGTACACCTGCCCGCAGGAGATGCTGGCCGACCTGGACGTCATCGACGCCGCGCTGGCCGCCGGCGGGTCCGGGCTGCTGCGCACGCCCCGCCTCCGGGATCTGAGGTGGGCGCTGCGCACGTTCGGGTTCCACCTGCAGGCGCTCGACATGCGGCAGAACTCGGAGACGCACGAGGAGGTGCTCACCGAGCTGTTCGCGCTGGCCGGCGTGAGCGGGGACTACTCGGCGCTGGACGAGGACGCCCGGGTGGAGCTGCTGCTGCGCGAGCTCTCCCACGACCGGCCGCTCCTGGGCCCGCGGGCGGAGCTGTCCGCGACGGCGGCGAGGGAACTCGGCGTGATGCGGGCGGCGGCCGCCGCCGTGGACCTGCTGGGTCCGGAGGTGGTGCCGCACTACATCGTCTCCATGTGCGGGTCGGTGTCGGACCTGCTGGAGCCGGCGGTGCTGCTGCGCGAGGTGGGGTTGTTCTCCGGAGACCCCGCCGAACCCCGGTCCGGCGTGCGGCTGATCCCCCTGTTGGAGACGATCGACGACCTCGCCGCCGGGCCGGGGATCCTCGACGCCGCGCTGGCGCTGCCGCAGTTCCGGGCGCTGACCCGCGCGCAGGGCGACGTGCTCGAGGTGATGCTCGGGTACTCCGATTCCAACAAGGACGGCGGGTACCTGGCCGCCAACTGGGCGCTCTACCAGGCGGAACGCGATCTCGTGGCGGCGGCCGACCGGGCCGGGGTGCACCTGCGCTACTTCCACGGGCGCGGCGGCGCGGTGGGCCGGGGCGGCGGCAACTCCTACGACGCGATCCTCGCCCAGCCGCCGGGCGCGGTGCAGGGCGCGCTGCGGATCACCGAGCAGGGTGAGGTGATCTCCGCCAAGTACTCCGAACCGCACCGCGCCCGTCGCAACCTCGAGGCGCTGGTGGCGGCCACCCTCGAGGCGTCGCTGCTCGACGTGGAGGGCCTCGGCGACCGCGCCGACGAGGCGTACGGGGTGATGGCCGAGCTCGCCCGGCTCGGCCGCGAGGCGTACGCGTCGCTCGTGCACCACGACGAGGGGTTCATCGAGTACTTCACCTCCTCGACCCCGCTCAGCGAGATCGGCGAGCTCAACATGGGTTCCCGCCCGGCCTCGCGCAAGCAGACCTCGACCGTCGACGACCTGCGGGCGATCCCGTGGGTGCTGTCGTGGTCGCAGTCCCGGGTCATGCTGCCGGGCTGGTTCGGGGTGGGCACCGCGCTGCGGAACTGGGTGGACCAGCGGGGGGAGGCGGGCTCCGGGGAGCGACTGGCGACGCTGCGCGGGCTCTACACCAACTGGCCGTTCCTGCGCACGACCCTGTCCAACATGGCCCAGGTGATGGCCAAGGCGGACATGGGACTGGCCGCCCGCTACGCGGGGCTCGTCCCGGACGCCGGGGTGGGCCGGCGGATCCACGGGATCATCTCGGACGAGTTCGACCTCACGCGCGAGATGCTGCTGGCCGTGACCGGTCACGAGACCCTGCTCGACGACAACCCGGCGCTGGCGCGGTCCGTGCGCAACCGCTTCCCGTATCTTGAACCCCTGAACGTCCTGCAGGTGGAGCTGCTGCGGCGCTACCGCGCGGGCGACGAGGACCCGGCCGTGCGGACCGGGATCCAGTTGACCATGAACGGTCTGGCGACGGCGCTGCGGAACTCGGGCTGACCCGGCGAGCGCGCCGCCTGCTCCCTTCGTCGAAGCGAGAACACCATGACCTCCCCGGACCCCGTGGGCGCGGACACGGCGCGGTGCGCGGCCGACCACGTCACCCGTCGTGTCCCCCTGGCGCATCCCGGAGATCCGGCCGCGCGCGTCCTCGACGCGCTGCGCGGAGGCCACTTCGACAGCGCGTCGACGATCGTCGTGGTGGACGGCGACCGGCTGGTCGGGCTGGCCCCGACCGAACGCGTCCTCGACGCCGACCCCGACACCCCCGTCGGGAGTCTGGTCGCACCGGGACTGCCCACCGTCGCGCCCTCGACCGACCAGGAGCAGGCGGCCTGGCAGGCGGTCCAACACGGCGTCCACACCATCGCCGTGGTCGACCGGGGCGAGTTCGTGGGCCTCATCCCCTCCGAGGCGCTGCTCGCGATCCTGTCGGCGGAGCACGACGAGGACATGGTCCGCCTCGGCGGGTTCCTCAACTCCAAGTCCACGGCGCAGACCACCACCCTGGAGCCCGTCCTGCGGCGGCTCTGGCACCGGTTGCCCTGGCTGATCGTGGGCCTGGCCGGCGCCCTGCTCGCGGCCATCGTGGTGGGGAGCTTCGAGGCGACCCTGGCCGACACCGTGCTCATCGCCTTCTTCGTCCCCGGGGTGGTGTACCTGGCGGACGCGATCGGCACGCAGACCGAGGCGCTGGTGATCCGCGGACTGGCCGTGGGCGTGGGCATCCGACGCGTCGCCGTCCGCGAGATCGTCACCGGCGTGCTCCTCGGGACGATCCTGGGCACGGTGGCGTTCCTGCTCGTGGGGGTCCTCTGGCAGGACTGGAGGGTCGCGCTGGCCGTCGGGGTGTCGCTGTTCGCCGCGTCGTCCATCGCCACCGCGGTCGCGCTGGTCCTGCCGTGGCTGATCGACCGGATGGGCAGGGACCCGGCCTTCGGCTCGGGACCGCTGGCCACGGTCCTGCAGGACCTGCTCACGGTGGCCATCTACCTGGCGACCGCGACGGTTCTCACGCGCTGACGAGCCCGGCGCCGCCGCTACCCCAGCCGGCGCTGCGTGAGCGGGACGAGCAGCGCGCACACCACCGCCAGCCCGGCGATCCACGGCACGGGCCCGCCGAGGCGGGACAGTTCGGCGAGCACGTACGGGGTCGCCATCCCGAGGTAGGCCAGGACGTAGAACACGGCGACGAGTCCGGCGTGGTCGCGTGGCCCGGACTGGACCTCGACCTCGACCAGGCCGGCCACGAGCAGCGTCGCGTAGCCGATGCCGAGCAGCACGGCGACGGGCAGCAGCCACAGCGCCCGGCCGGGCAGGCCGGGTGAGGCGGCCAACACGGCGCCGGCGGCCATCCCGAGCGAGGCGGCGGTCAGCCCCATGACCGGCGGCCGGGAGGGGGGCGACGAGTCGGCCAGGCGACGGACCGCGGGTTGGACCAGGACCCCGGCGCCGAGGGTCACGCCCACCATCACGCCCGCGTACAGGGTGGGTCGCCCGCCGGCGTCCCCGCCGAGCAGGTCCGCCAGCACCGCGAACGACATGCTGGCGCAGCCGAACACCAACGGGGCCCACGGCGCGACGCCCAGCAGGAACCTGCGGGTACCCGCGCTGGCCGGGATGAGCGGGGCCCGCTCGGGTCCGCCTCGCGGTTCGTACGGGTCCGCGGCGTTCCACGCGGCGAGCAGCGCGACCGTCCCGAGCACCAGGTGGGGCACGTACGGCGTGAGGGTGGGCGCGGGGGCGAACTCCCCCACCACGCCCGCGACCAGGCCGCCGAGGCCGAAGCCGCCGGTGAGCGCGATCGCGGCGCGGCGGGCGCCGGTGCCGGGCGGGGCGCCGGCGGAGAGTTCGCGCACCCACGCGCTGCCGGCACCGAACGCCGCGCCGGAGGCGAGCCCGGCGAGGAACCGGCCGAGGTAGAGCCACAGCGGATCGGCGGGCCCGAACAGCATGAGGACGGTCGCGGCCAGCGACAGCACCAGCACGGGGCGCATGAGGACGCGGCGACCGTGGCGGTCGGACCACCGGCCCGCCACCAGCAGCGCGGGCAGCAGCCCCACGATGTACACGCTGAACATGGCGGTGACGTCGGACTGCGCGAGTCCCTGCTCGGTGCGGTAGAGGAACAGCAGCGGCGCGAACTGGTTGGCGCCCCAGCCCACGGCGAACACCGCGAGGGCGGCGCGCACCCAGCCGCGGTGGTCGACGGGAGAAGCCATGGGGCAGAACCTAGTCCGCCACGCTCAGCCGAGCGCGGCGATCACGAACGCCACCCCCACCGCCACGAACAGCGCGCTCGCCAGCAGCCCGACCCACGGCTGCGCGCGCCCGAGACGCCGGTTGACGCTCGGGTGGGAGGCCGCCACGGCGACCCCGCAGAACCATGCCAGGGCCACCCCGACCATCGCCGAGACGAGCGCGAGCGAGGCGACGGCGGACACCTCCCCGCGCAGGAACGGGGTGAGGACCGCGCCGAAGAACACCATCGCCTTGGGGTTGGCGAGGTTGGTGGCCAGGCCGAGCGCCACATCCCCGCGCGGAAGCGGACCCGCCGGGCGGGCGGCGGCGCGGGACCGTCGCCACCCGCGCAGCCCGAGCACGCCCAGGGTCGCGAGCAGGAGCCCGCCGGCCACCTGGAGGCCGGTCATGAGCCCGGGGTAGGCGCGGACCAGGGTGGCGAGGCCGGCGAACGCGGCCACCAACCACACCGAGATCCCCGAGACCACCCCGAGCGCCGTCGCGACCCCGTGGCGCCGGCCGGCGAGCGCACGGTCGAGGACGACGACGAGGTCGGGCCCCGGCGAGATCACCGCGATCGCCCAGACGCCGAACAGGGCGGCGACCTGCCCCGCCGTCACCCCGCCGATTCCATCGCGAGGAGGCGCCGCTTGGCCTCGAGCCCGCCGCGGTATCCGCCGAGCCCGCCGTCCGAGCGCAGGATCCGGTGGCACGGCCACACCAGCGGGAGCGGGTTGGTCGCGCACGCCGTGCCCACGGCGCGGACCGCGCCGGGCCGCTCGAGCCCGGCGGCGAGCTGCTTGTACGTGGCCGTCCGCCCGTAGGCCACCTCGGTCAGGTGCCGCTGCACCTCGCCCCGGAAACCCGTGGCCAGCCGGGTGTCGAGGGGCAGGTCGAACTCGCGGCGGCGACCGGTCAGGTACTCGTCGATCTGGTCGGCGGCGGCGTCCAGGGCGCGCGACCGCCCCTGTGCCCGGAGGACGCGCGGCCCGATCGTGGAGGCGAGCATGTCGAGGACCGCCCGCTCGTCCTCCACCTCGAAGGCCACGTAGACCAGCCCGCGCCCCGTCGCCGCCAGCACCAGGGCGCCGATCGGCGAGTCGACGGCCCGGAACAGCACGTCGACCAGGCCCTCCCGCTCGGCGTCCCGCGCGAGGCGCTCGCGCAACCCCGCGGTGTCCGCCGGGGCGGCCCGGAGCATGCTCGTGGCCCTGTCCGTCATGGTCCTGTCCGTCATGGCGTGCACTCCTCCCTCTCGCGCAGCGCGGCCACCCCGTCCGAGGCGGCGCGACGGGCCGCCGCCTCGGTGCCGCCCGTGAGCTCGGCGATCTCGGCGTAGGGGAGTCCGCCCAGGTACCGGTAGGCCACGCAGATCCGCTGCCGGGTGGGCAGGGCCGCGACGGCCGCCCAGATCCCGGCGGCGGCGGGCTCGTCGTCGTCGACCGTCCCGGTTCCCCGGGCGCCGCCGCGCACCCACCCGTCGAGCAGGGCGACGTCGTCGGCGCCGCCCGCCGGCGTGGCCGCCCGGGCCGACCGCCGGACCACATCCACGGCCCTGCGGTGGGCGACCCGGACCAGCCAGGCCTCGACGTTGGTCTCCTCCGGCAGCTCCGGCCAGGCCCGCAGCGCGGACAGGAACGTCTCCGACCACGCGTCGTCGGCGTCGGCGCCCGGCCCCAGAACGGCCCGGCAGACGCGCAGCACGGTCGGACCGTGGCGCTCCACCGCGGCGTCGAAGGGTGCCCTCATGGCTGAGATCCTCCCTCGTCGCCCGCGCTGTGGCCCGGTGTGGCCCGCCCGGTAGTCGTCCCGCGCCGCGGATGTGTGAGGTCGGGGCGCGCAGCGGTTCCCTCTCGGCCGCGGGGCTCGCATACTGGTCACATGCTGCCACGTCATTCCGCCCGTCCGCGGCTGGCCGGGGCCCTCGCGGCCGTCGCCCTGGCGGTCCCGCTCGCCGCGGGGCTGACCGCCGCCGGGTCCGCCTCGCCCGCGCTCGCCCCGCGGGCCCAGGCCGGGCCGGTCGAGGACGCGGTCGCCGCGCTGGACCCCACGGGCGAGCTCGGGCCCTACGTCACCGAGGCGCTGAACGGGGCCAACGGACCGCTGGGGGCGCCCGGACCGCCGGCCCCCGTGGACACCACGGTCCCGTGCCGACCCACGCCCGCCCATCCGCGGCCGGTGATCCTGGTCCACGGCACCTTCGACACCGGACCGAACACCGCGCCCCGGCTGGGCGAGCCCCTGCGCCGGCAGGGGTTCTGCGTGGTCTCCCCGACCCTCGGGGCGTACGCGGGGAATCCGCGGCGCGGCGGGCTCGACTCGATCGCCGGGGCGTCCGGCCCGCAGCTCGCGGGCGTGATCGACCACGTCCGCGCGGTCACCGGCGCCGGGCAGGTGGACCTGGTCGGGTACTCGCAGGGTGCCGCGATCGCCGGGTACACCACCAAGGTGCTGCGGCCGGGCGCGGTGAACCGCGTGGTCTCGGTCGGGGGCTACTGGGGCGGCGACCACGGCGGGTTGATCCCGAACGACCTGCCACCCCAGGCCGCCGGGGCCGCGCTGTGGGCCGCGAACCTGCGGGGGCTGGCGGAGCTGGCGCCGGGGAGCCCGCTGCTCGCGGCCTGGTACGGACCGGACCGGAGCCCGTTCCTCCCGGGCGTCGGGTACACGCTCATCGCCACCCGCGGCGACCACCTGCTGCCGCCGGAGCGGAGCTTCGTCCCCGGCCCGGGCGTGGTCTGGCGGGTCCCGGAGGACGCCTGCGGCGGCGCGCCCACGTCCCATCCGGGCTTGGCGGTGGATCCGCGGACCCACGCCCTCGTGGCGGGCGCCCTGGGCGGGGCCGGGGGCTGCTGAGCCTCGGCCGCCCGACGGTGGGCCCCGGCCCCGTCAGGTCCGCGACACCTGCTGCGGCACCCCGGCCTCGTACCCCGCCGCCGCCAGCAGTTCCCGCACGCGCGGGATGACCTTACGACCGTAGAGGTCGATGGAGTTCATGAGGTGCTCGTGGGGGGTGGGGCCGCTGGCGTACTTGAGGTCGAACCGGTCCAGCCCCAGCGTGCGGACGGTGGCGGCGATCTTCTGCGCGACCGTCTCCGGGGATCCGACGTACATCGCGCCGGATCTGACCTCGCTGTGGAAATCGGCTTCCACGGCGTCGCCCCACCCGCGCTCGCGGCCGATCTGGTTGCGGTTGACCAGCCAGTGCGGCATGGCCAGCGCGGCGGCCTTGGCGTCGGTCTCGGCGATGAAGCCGGGCGAGTGGACGGCGATGGGCAGCCGGGGCGCGCCCGTGCCCGCGAGCTGGGCGTTGGCCTGCCGGTAGAGGTCCGCGAACGGGGCGAACCGGCCGGCGGGCCCGCCGATGATCGCGAGCATCAGGGGCATCCGGTAGCGGGCGGCGCGCACCACGGACTCCGGGCTGCCGCCCACCGCGATCCACGCGGCGAGGCCGTTCTCGGTCTTCGGGTAGACGTGCTGCTCGACCAGCGGCGGCCGGAGGTCTCCCGACCAGGTGACCGGCCCCTCGGGCAGCAGCGCGGCGAACAGGTCGAGCTTCTCGCTGAACAGCTGCTCGTACTGCTGGAGGTCGAAGCCGAACAGGGGGAACGACTCGGTGAACGACCCGCGGCCCAGGACGACCTCCGCGCGGCCGTTCGACATCGCGTCGATCGTGGAGAAGCGCTGGAACACGCGGATCGGATCGTCGCTGGAGAGCACGGTGACCGCGGACCCGAGGGTGATGCGCTCGGTCCGGGTGGCGATGCCGGCCAGCACGACGTCCGGGGCGGAGACGGCGAAGTCGGGACGGTGGTGCTCGCCGACGCCGAAGGCGTTCACCCCCACCCGGTCCGCGAGTACCGCCTGCTCGACCACGTCGCGGATCACCTGCGCGTGGGGGACGGGCGCGCCGTCCCGGTCGACGCTGGTGTCGCCGAAGGTGTCGAGGCCGAACGCGACGGCGTGCGCCGGGGACCCGGGGGTGGGGGGCGTGGGAGGAGTCATGCCGACGATATTAGTTGATCTGTCAATCAGAGTGGGTTCCCGACCCTTCCCGCCCGGTTCCGCCGGGTTCTCCCGGGGGCCCCGGCCGGACTAGGGTTCGGCCATGACGTTCACGGAGGCCATGGAGACCGTCGGCAAGACGATGGACGTGATCGGGGTGGCCGCCATCGTCGTGGGGGCGCTGGTGGCGGCGGTGCTCACGCTGAGCCCGGGCCGCCGGTTCGGCTCCGAGGGCGACGCCTACACCGCCTTCCGCCGCCGCCTCGGGCGCGCGATCCTCCTGGGCCTGGAACTGCTGGTGGCGGCGGACATCATCCGGACCGTGGCGATCTCCCCGACCTTCGAGTCGGTACTGCTGCTCGCCCTCATCGTTCTGATCAGGACGTTCCGCAGCTGGTCGCTCGAGCTGGAGATCTCGGGCCGCTGGCCGTGGCAGAAGAAGGCGGCCCCGCCGCAGTCGCCTCACGGCCCGACGGGGGACGGCATGATGGGGGTGACCGAACGAGCGGACCCGCCGGCCCCGGCCGGGCCCGGCGAACCGAGAGGACCACACGATGACCGCCAGTGATCACGGACCCGAGCCCTACGTCGTCAACATCGAGGACCAGACCCTCGCCAACACCAACTACCGGACCACCCTCTGGTCCGGGAAGTACATGCAGATGACGGTGATGGCGATCGCGCCCGGGGAGGACATCGGCCTGGAGGTGCACCACGACCACGACCAGTTCCTGCGGGTCGAGCAGGGCCGCGGCCGCGTCCAGATGGGCCCGGCGGAGGACCGGCTCGACTTCGACGAGGAAGTCGGCGACGACTGGGTGATCCTCGTCCCGGCCGGCTCGTGGCACAACGTCACCAACATCGGCGACGAGCCGCTCAAGGTCTACTCGCTCTACGGCCCGCCGGAGCACGCCCACGGCACCGTCCACGCCACCAGGGCGGACTCGGACGCGGACGAGCACTGACCCCGGGCCGTCAGGCGCCGGCCGGGGCCCCTGTCCGGCGGCGGCGGGTGGCGCCCACGTACCTCGTCAGCATCCGGTCCATCAGCGCCGGCGAGAGGCGCTGGAGCCGCCACGTCGCCCTGGCCCGCGCCGGCTCCACGACGAGCGCGCGGTTGGCGGCGACCCCCCGCAGCACACTCCGCGCGAGCTCGTCGGGGTCGAGAGGCGTCCGCACCCCCTGGCCGTCGAGGTAGTAGTGGCGGCCGTCGAAGCCGCCGAGTTCACCCTTGTCGAGGATCGCGGTGTCGACGGCCGCCGGACACACCACCGTCACGCCGACACCGTGGCCGGCGGCCTCGGCGCGCAGCGAGAGCCCCAGCCCCACCACGGCGTGCTTGGTCATGGCGTAGCTGGTGATGAGCCCGGCCGGGCACAACCCGCCCATCGACGCCGTGAGGACGAGCGAACCCGACCCCCGACCGACCATGCCCGGATACGCCGCGTGGACGCAGTGCACCACCCCGCGGATGTTCACGTCGACGATCGCGTCCCACTGCTCGAGGGTGAGCAGTTCGGTGTCTCCGCCCCAGGTGATGCCGGCGTTCGCGAACATCAGGTCGAGCCCGCCGTGCTCGGCCACTACGTCGTGGACCAGCGCCGCCACCGCGCCGGCGTCGGTCACGTCGAGCCGGGCCGAGCGGGCCCGTCCGGGCCCCCGGGCGTCGGCAGTGAGTGCGTCGGCGACCCCGCGGGCGGCCTCGCCGTCGATGTCGGTCACCACCACGTGCGCCCCGGCCCGCACCAGGGCCGCCGCGAGCGCGGCCCCGATCCCCGACCCGCCGCCGGTGACGATCGCGGACCGCCCGGTGAGGTCCACCCGGTCGTCGGACCGCCGGCGCCTCACGAGAACGCCCTGGTCGCGAGGCCGAGGACGTCTGGGTACCGCTCGAGCTGGGCGCCCCCGTCGACGGCGAGATCCTCCCCCGCCATCCACGGCGAACCCTCGAGGTACAGGACCGCCCGCGCGACGTCCTCCGCGGTGCCCCGGTGGGGGATCGCCGAGTTCTCGGCGTACTCCTCGGCCAGCCCGGGGATCTGCAGCACCGGCTCGGTGAGTGGGGTCACGAGGAACCCGGGCGAGACGGTGTTGACCCGGACCCCCCGCTCGCCGAGCTCCAGCGCCGCGACCTGGGCCAGCATGACCAGGCCCGCCTTGGCGGCGCAGTAGGCGGCCATCCCGCGGCCGGGTCGGCGCGCGTTGAGCGAGGCGATCGCGATCATCGCGCCACCGTCCCGGACCGCGCGGCCGCCGTGCTTGAACACGAGGAACGCGCCGGTCAGGCAGACGTCCACCACCCGCCGGAACTCCGCGGCATCGTGGTCGGTGACCAGTCCGAGCGTGCTCACCCCGGCGGTGGTCACCACGAGGTCGGGGCTCGCGCCGTCGAACAACGCCTCCACCGAACCCTCGTCCGAGACGTCGACCGCCCGGGCGGCGTGGAACCCGTCGCCGGCCGCCGCCCCGCGACGACCGTCCAACTCGCCGGCCCGGGCGGCGGCGAGGTCCGCGTCGAGGTCCGCGATCGTCACTTGCCACCCGTCGGCGGCGAGCGCCTGCGCCGTGGCCCAGCCGATCCCGGAGGCGCCGCCCACCACCACGGCCCGCCTCGTGGAGCCTGAGGTGTGTGCATCGAACCCTGCGGTGGCCATGCGTGCTCCCGTCTGGATGGGGAAGTTGTTGACGCCCGTCAATCTAGGGCCATATTGTGATCGGCGCCATAGTTCTCCCACGAAGAGGTCCCCATGACATCCACTCCCTCGGTCGCCGTGATCGGCGCGGGCATCAGCGGCCTCACCACGCTCAAGATGCTGGAGGACTACGGCATCGACGCGGTGTGCTTCGAAGCCTCGGACCGGATCGGCGGGAACTGGGCGTTCGACAACCCCAACGGCAGCTCCAGCGCGTACCGCTCGCTGCACATTGACACCTCCAAGCACCAGCTGAGCTTCCGGGACTTCCCGATGCCCGACGAGTTCCCGGACTTCCCCCACCACTCGCAGATCAAGCAGTACCTCGACGACTACGCCGAGGCCTTTGACCTGCTGGGCTCGATCGAGTTCGAGAACCGGGTCCTCAGTGCGGTGCGGCTGCCCGACGGCGGCTGGGAGCTCACCACCGAGCGTTCGGGCACCCGGCGCTTCGACGCGCTCGTGGTGGGCAACGGGCACCACTGGGACCCGCGGTTCGGCGATTTCCCGGGCGAGTTCACCGGCGAGATGATCCATTCTCACGCCTACGTCGACCCGTGGGACCCGCTGGACCTGGTGGGCAAGCGCATCCTCGTGGTGGGCCTCGGCAACAGCGCGGCCGACATCGCGGTCGAGCTGTCCTCCAAGATCATGCGCAACGAGGTGGTGATCTCCACCCGCTCGGGCGCGTGGATCGTCCCGAAGTACATCGCCGGCCAGCCCGCCGACAAATACTTCGCCACCTTCCCGTTCCTGCCGTACTCGTGGCAGCGCAAGGCCATCCAGGCCATGCAGCCGATGTCCGCGGGGCGGCCGGAGTCGTACGGGTTGCCCAAGCCCAACCACAAGTTCTTCGAGGCGCACCCCACCCAGTCGGTGGAACTCCCGCTGCGGCTGGGGTCGGGGGACGTCACCGCCAAGGGGAACATCGACCGGTTCGACGGCCGGACCGTGCACTTCGAGGACGGCACGGCCCAGGAGTTCGACGTGGTCATCCAGGCCACCGGGTACACCACGTCGTTCCCGTTCTTCGATCCCGAGTTCCTCTCCGCGGACGCGCACAACCACATCCCCCTCTACAAGCGGATGTTCTCGCCCGGGATCGACGACCTGGCGTTCGTCGGGTTCGCCCAGTCCACTCCCACGCTGTTCCCCTTCGTCGAGGCGCAGGCCCGCCTCGTCGCGGCGTGGGCCGCCGGCCTGTACCGGACGCCGACGGTCGCGGAGATGGAACGGGTGATCCTGGCGGACGAGAAGAAGTACATCGGCCATATGCTCGACACCCCCCGCCACCAGCAGCAGGTCGACTACTTCCTCTACGAGCACGATCTGCGCACCAAGGAGATCCCCCACGGCCTCGAGCGCGCCCGGAGGCTCGGGAGCGCCCTGCCGAGCAGGGAGACGGTGTGACTCCCGTCGGCCCGCCGGCCGCCTCCTCGCCGCGCGGCGACCGGCGGCGGGAGGCCCTGCTCGCCGCGCTCGACGACCGGCTGCGCACGACCGCCCTCGACGACATCTCGGTGGCGGACCTCACCGACGCCGCCGGCATCACCCGGTCGGCGTTCTACTTCTACTTCGACTCCAAGGCCGCCGCGGTGTCGGTGCTGCTGGTGGTGGTCAACGAGGAGGCCCGGGCGTCCACCGAGATGATCGTGGGCGGCGCGGACGCCTTCCGTGCCCGCGTCACCGCCGCTCTCTCGCTGCTCGTCGAGCGGGTGCTGGACAGCGGTCATATCTACCGGGCGCTGCTCACCGCACGCACCACCCACGACGCGACCCGCGAGATGTGGGACGAGGGTCGCCGGATCCTGGCCGCCCCGATCGCCGACTTCCTCCGCGCCGAGCGGGCCGCCGGGTGGGCCCCCGAGGGTGCGGACGCCACCGTGCTCGCCGAGAGCCTGATCCACATCAACGAGTCCGTGCTCGAGCGGCTGGTGTACGTCCCCGACGCGCCCCGCGAGCCACTGATCGCCACCGCCGCGGACATGTGGGTGCGCGCCGTCTACGGCCGACCCGACCCCGCGGTGGACGCCGCGGCCGACCCAGGGAGAACCGAATGAGCAGTCCCGTCGACGTCACCTTCCGCTCCGGTTCCGGCGAGCACGCCGCCGACTGCCGCGCGTGGTTCCTCCCCGCCGCCGGCGCGGAACCCGGCAGTGAGCGGCCCTGCGTGGTGATGGCGCACGGGCTGGGCGGAACCGCCGACTCGGGCCTCATGCCGTTCGCCGAGGCGTTCGCCGCCGCCGGGTACGCCGCCCTGGCCTTTGACTACCGCGGGTTCGGGCGGTCCGGGGGCCGACCCCGGCAGGTGGTCTCGCCCGAGCGCCAGCAGGAGGACTACCGGGCCGCGATCGCCGCGGCCGCCGCGCAACCGGGCGTGGACCCCGCCCGCATCGTGCTCTGGGGTTGCTCGCTCGCGGGTGGCCACGTCCTCGAGGTGGCCCGCGGGCGAGCGGACATCGCGGCCGTCATCTCGATGGTCCCGCTGGTCGACGGACGGGCGGCCGCCGTGGCTGCGGCACGCCAGCACAGGCCCGCCTCGCTCCTCCGCTCGACCGGGACGGCGATCGCCGCCAGAGCCGTCACCGCTCTGGGTCGGGCGGAGCCGATGGTCCCCCTCACGGGTCCGCCCGGATCCACGGCCCTGCTCTCCCTCGACGGATACGAGCAGGCGTACACCTCCGTCGCCGGGCCCACCTGGCGCAACGAGGTCGGCGCGTCCATCGGCACGGAACTGGGCTCGTTCCGGCCCGGTCGGCACGCGGATGACCTCGCCGGGGTCCCCCTCCTGGTCCAGATCGCCGACCTGGACCGCAGCGCCCCGCCGCACGCCGCCGCCACCGCCGCCTTCTCCGCGCGGGCGGAGGTCCGCCACTACCCCGGGGACCACTTCGACCTGTTCGCCGGCCGGCCCTGCCACGACCGCGCGGTGGCGCACGCCGTCCATTTCCTGCGACGCCACGTGGGGTGACCCAGCTCACACGCCACGGTTGTTGACATGTCACAGAGGTGCGCCTACATTGAGTGACACAGCAAGTAATCGCCCGGCCCACCGGCCAGACCAACCCCAAGGAGTCATCATGACCGCGAACCTCACCGACCTCACCGGCACCTGGACCCTCGACACCACCCACACCCGCCTCGGCTTTGTCACCCGCCACGCGATGATCACCAAGGTCCGCGGCTCGTTCAACGACTTCGAGGGCACCGTCACCGTGCCGGGCGAGGGCATCGACGGCGCGAGCGCCCAGGTCACCATCAAGGCCGCCTCGATCGACACCCGCAACGCCGATCGCGACGGCCACCTGAAGTCCAACGACTTCTTCGACATGGAGACCTACCCGGAGATCACCTTCACCTCCACGGCGATCGCCGCCAACGGCTCCGGCGGCGTGGACGTGACCGGCGACCTCACCATCAAGGGCACCACCAAGTCCGTGACCATCCCCTTCGACTACGAGGGCACCGCCACCGACCCGTTCGGCAACCTCCGCGCCGGCTTCGAGGGCTCCACGACCCTCAACCGCAGCGACTTCGGCCTCACCTGGAACGCCGCGCTCGAGACCGGCGGCGTGCTCGTCTCCGAGAAGATCACCCTCGAGATCGAGGTCTCGGCCATCAAGAGCGCCTGAGCCCAGCCGCTCGGCAGCACCGCAGCACCGACACCGACACCGCCCCCGCCTCGCACGAGGTGGGGGCGGTGTCCTGCGTGGGCCAGCCGGCCGGAACGCTCAGTCGACCACGACGAGGACCGCCGTGTGCGAGCCGTCGGCGTCGTGCCAGGTCCCGCTGAGCGTCCCCGGCGAGCCGATGAGCGGGCAGTCCGCCTCGGCGTCGTTCTCCTCGGAGATCACCCGGAGGATCTGCGGAGCGGACCCCGGGTCGGTCGCGGACCCGCTTCCGCCGCCTCGGATGTTCACCGGCGCGGGCGTGATCGTGCCGTCCTCCACGGCCAGGTGGTCGGCCGCGGTGTCGCGGTGTCCGATCACCCGGCGCACCTCGGCCACGTACACCGGGTCGGCGGGGGCGTCGTACACCCACCGCGGGCCGAGGACCGAGTGGTCGACGGTGCCGACAAGGGCGCCCTCGGCACCCGGCAGCTCCTCGCCGCGGTAGGTGACCGGGACGTGGAAGGTCCTCGCGCCGTCGGTGAGCAGGAACGACTCCATGCCCACCTGGCCGTCCGGGTCGACGAACCGGTAGGAGGTCACCTGCTCCAACCGGTCCGGGTCACCGTCGAACCACGACTGCTCGCGGATCCACGCGCGGAGCAGGTCGATTTTGCCCGGGGTGAGGACGGCGTCATAGATCTCGGCGGTTCCACTCATGGCTCAAGCATCCCCGCCGACCCGGGGTCCGGCAAACCCGACCCGGCCGATATCGGGGCTGATGAAGAAATTCTCCGCCCGCGCTCCGGCCCTGCGCATCGCGTGGATCCGGGCTCTTTCGCCGCCGCGATGTGAGTGCGATCACAGCCAGGAGCGGTTACGCCCGCTACGGTGGCCGCCGTGCTCCGGGACACCCCCGGCACCCGATCGAAAGGCTCCCCATATGACGCAGTCCACCATGAAGAAGTCCATGGCCGTCATCGGCTCCGCCGCCGCCCTCTCCTTCTCCGGCGCCGGCCTCGCCGCCGCGCAGAGCGACCTCCCCGGCCTCGATTCCGGCTCGCTGGGCGCCGCGGAGGCCACCGAGACCGACGAGACCGACACCGACGACGCGGAGACCCCGGCCGAGGTGTCCGAGATCGCCGCGCAGCTCTGCGGCTCGATCTCCGCCTACGATTTCCTCGGCTCCGTCGGCTCCGTCGTGCCGGGACTGACGGGCGACGACTGCGAGGCCAACGCCGACCTGGCGATCGCCGCCGCCATGACCGGGGACATCTCCGGCGCGCTCGACATCCTGCGCGGGATCGACGCCGGGACCCCGGAGGAGACCGAGACCGACGAGACGGTCGACTCCGGATCCCTCGACTCGCTCAGCGCCGACGCGGATGAGACCGACGACGCCGAGACCGGCGCCTGACCCACGGCGGCCGAACGTCCTCGGCCCCGGTTCCCCGTCGCGGGAACCGGGGCCGAGTCGCGTTCAGGACTCGCCGTCACCGCCCGCGGTCACGAGGGTGCTGAGCGTGTCGTGGTCGATGTGCCCGGGCTCCGTCGACTCCATGAACTCGGTGATGATCCGCTCGACGGCGGCGGGATCCTCGACGTGGGGGTAGTGCCCGGTGCCCTCGACGATCGCGAGTCGGCTGCCCGGGATCGCGTCGTGGGTGGCGTGCCCGTGCGAGACGGGGATGATCGGGTCCCGGTCGCCCCAGATCAGCTGGAACGGCAGCTGTCCGGCCAGGTGGAGGCGGTTGTTGGCGGAGACGGCCTGCCCCTTGTTGTCCACGACGGCGCGCAGGGTCTTGAAGAAGGTCCGCCGATGGCCCGGCTTCCCGAGCGACTCGTAGGCCGCCCACGGTTCCTCCAGCGAGACCGCGCGGACGCCCTTGCCGGTGAGGAATCCGCGGGCCCTGTCCCCGGCGGACACCAGG
Source organism: uncultured Dietzia sp. (assembly GCF_937873725.1). Taxonomy (GTDB): domain Bacteria; phylum Actinomycetota; class Actinomycetes; order Mycobacteriales; family Mycobacteriaceae; genus Dietzia. The sequence continues at coordinate 49,410 of NZ_CALMYY010000102.1, read as the reverse complement.
AACGGGGCCGCCGCGCCGGTGAGCAGCAGTTCCGCACCCGGGACCGCGAGGAGCCGCAGGATCCAGTTGACCTCCTTGCCCAGGCCGCCGCTCCCGATCAGCGCGATGCGCTCGCAGAAGTCGGGGTACTGGTAGACGAACTGCAGGGCCACGCCGCCGCCGAGCGAGTGGCCGATCACCGTGCAGCGCCGGACGCCCTTGACCACCAGCAGGTCGCGCAGGGCCGACGCCATGGCCCCGAGCGAGTAGTCGTCGAAGTCGAGTGAGCTCTCCCCGTGGCCGGGTAGGTCCGGGGCGAGGATGTGGTACGAGGATTCGAGGCGCGGGATCATCTCGCGCCAGGTGCCGGAGCTCCCCGCCATCCCGTGGATGAGCAGCAGCGTGGGCTTGCCCTCGCCGGCCCCCGCCTCGCGGTAGGCCAGCTCGCGGCCGTGGAGCGTCGTCTTCTGCATGTCGCATTCCCCCTCGGGGACGGCCTGTCGCGCCGTACCTCGGCGCGCGATCGGCCACTGACCATTGTGCGGCATCACGGACCCGCCGGGCGGTTCTCCCCGTCACACTCCGCCCCGAAGGCCCGCGCGAGCCGGCGGTGCCGGTGGGCGAAGAGCGCCCCGACCACCACGCGGACGACCCGGCGGGGCACCAGCAGCCGTGGTTGGGCCCGCAGGGTGTCGGTGACCCGGGTGGTCCCGTCCGGGAGCGACTCGAGTTCGCGGCGGTGCTCCCACACCCGGCACGACCCGAGGCGCGAGCGCTCCCGGAAGTAGCGGGGCGCCACCAGGTCCACCACCACCAGGTCGTCGTACTCCACCGGGATCACCCCGCAGACCAGGATCCACGCTCGACCGATCGACCGACCCCGCGGCAGGTCCACGATGGACGACCCCGCCAGGCGCGAGGGGAACCGCATGGTCAACAGGGGCCCGAACTCGTCGCTGACGCCCTCCGCGGTGACGACGCGCGCCCACACCCGGTCACGGGCGGCGCGGACCACGCTCGACCGGACCACCTCGACCGCCGAGCCCGGTGGGGTCCGAGCCGGGCCGGACCTCACCGCGACGCGGGTCCGCTCGCGGGGACCGCGACCTCGTCGTCGTCGTCACCGTCCGGCCCGGACACCTGGTCGCGCTCGGGCACGATCCCCTCGCCCGGTTCCCCGCCCCGCGCGGCCAGGTACCTCACCACCGTGTTGACCATGGCGGTGACGGGGACCGCGAACAACGCCCCCACGATGCCGAACAGGTAGGTCCCCCCGGTCACGACGAGGATCACGGCGAGCGGGTGCAGCGCCACGGCGTGGCCCATGAGGAGCGGCTGGAGCAGATGGGACTCGATCTGGTGCACCACCACGACGATCGCCAGCATCGCCAGCGCTATCGCCGGGCCCTTGTCCACCAGCGCCAGGAGGGTGGGGATGAGGCCGGCGACGAGCGTGCCGACGATCGGCACGAAGGAGGCCAGGAACACCACCACGACGATGGGGACCACGAACGGCACGCCCAGCACCAGGGCGCCGAGCCCGACCCCCGCCGAGTTGATGGCCGCCACGGTGAGCTGGGTGCGGGTGTACGCGCCCAGGCTGCCCCAGCCGTGCCGGAACGCGGTGTCGACGTGCCCGCGGCTCGCCCTGGGGAGCCAGCGCACGAAGAACTCCCACAGCTTCTCCCCGTGGTAGAGGAAGAAGAACAACGAGACCAGGCAGATGAGCAGGCCGGCCACGGCGTCGACCGCGGTGTGGCCGAAGTGGACCGCGCCCGCGGCGAGCGTCTGGGAGTGACCCTCGAGCCAGCTGCGGCTCTGGGCCACGGCCTCTTGCAGCCGGTCGGCGGTGAGGTGGAGGGGGCCGTCCTCCAGCCACCGCAACGCGGAGTCGGTCCCGCTGGCCAGCTTGTCGCGCATCGCGGGGACCCCGGTGGCGAACTGCGTGGTCACCGCCGCGAGCGCGCCCAGGATCGCCAGGAGGAGACCGACGACGACGACGAGGGCCGCGGCCGCCCGCGGGACCCGCGCCGGGATGCGGTCCACGAGGGGCCTGAGCAGGGCCGCGAGCAGCACCGCGATGGCCACGGGCGCGAGGATCACGGACAGCCGGCCCACCGCCTGCCCGAGGACCCAGGCGCCGGCCACGATCAGGAGCAGGCACGCCGACCACGCCGCGGCGAGGACCACTGGATAGGGCAGATGGGTCCGCGGGATCGCGGCCGTCCCGGCGTCGGCGCCGTCGGATCCGGGGTTCGTCATGGTCACACCCTATTCTGATGGACGCTCGTCCAGCCCCGGCGAAGCCGAATCCGCCCCAGAGTGCCCACCAGCCGCGCGCCCTGGCCCAGCCCGACCTCCGGGAGGTAGGCGCGCCCCACCGCGACGCCGATCGCGGGCAGGGCCGCCGCGTCCGGATGACAGAGGTACAACGGTCGGTACCGCGGATCGAACTTGGCCTTGAAGGCCAGCAGGGAGCGGAAGCCGTACACCGGCTCGAGGGCCGCCCCGACGCGGTCGAGCACGGCGGACAACGCCGAGTCGTCCCCGGCGGTCCCCCCGTCCTGGTCCCCGCGCCCGCCGTGCGCCAGGGGCGCTCCCGACAGGCTGAGGAACTCCAGGCCCTCCTCCTTCGCCCGGAGCGCGGCGGAGGCGATGAGGAACTCGGTGGTCGGCCGGAAGCCCCCGGTGCGGCGTCGCATGAAGTCCAGGGTGAGGCCCACGGGCACCCCCTCCCGGTACACGGGGAGCCACGAGGTCACGCCGTGGACCACGTCGTCGGCATCCACGGCCAGCAGGAGTCGCACCTCGGGGTCGCCCAGCTCCTCGATCCCACCGAGCGTGAAGCCCATCTCCGGCAGCGCCTTGTCCGCCACCCACTCCTCGGAGATCGCGAGGATCTGGTTGACCAGGGCGAGCGGGGCCCGGTCGAAGGTCGTCCACACCGCCGTCACCTGCTCCTTCCGGGCCCGGTTGAGCGCGGTACGGACGTCCTGGAACCTCTTCCCGCTGAAGGCGAGGTCGGGGAGCGGGATCACGGTCTCCTCCGCCACCTGCACCGACGACCAGCCTGCCGCCCGGAGCGCGGACTCCAGCGCGGCGTCGACGGAGTAGAAGCAGGGGGTCAACCCCTGGAGCACGCAGTGCTCGGCGAACTCGAGCGCCGCCGGACCCACCTGGTCTTCCGGGCCCACCGGCCCGCCGGTCGTGAGCGCGACCCGGCCCACCACACGGAACGCCACCGCGGACGGTGACCCCGGGGGATGCCGCTGGGTGAACCAGTACTCGTTGCCCCGCCACGTGGTCATCCAGGACATCGACGTCCCGCCCGGCCTGTGCAGCAGTTCCCGCAGCCTGTGCTCCGCGGCCGGGTCCTCGTCCGTCCGGCGGGCGTGGAGGAACCGCCACAGCACCACGATCACACCGGCCCAGACGGCCACGCCGATCCACTCGAACAGCACGGTCGCGGCGTCCGAGACCGGGAGCAGGGAGGGCCCGAACAGCCCGAGGTAGGCGGGCGGGATCAGTCGGGCCGGGTAGTCGAGCGCGAGTTCCACGACCGACGGATCCGAGAGCCCGGATGCGGCCACCCCCTCCGTGACGAGTGCGCCGAGGCCCACGAAGACGACCGACCCGCCCAGGACCACCGCCGCGATCCCGACGGCCGCGCGCCGGGCCGCGCGGACGCTCGCCCGCGTCTGGAAGAAACCACCGGTGACCAGCAGCGCGAGGAGCGTTCCGGCCACCACGACGAGCGGCGCCACCACCCAGAAGATGTGCTCGTGCGGGACCGCGCCGACAATCAGCTGCCGCCGGCCGCGGTCCGTCTCGACCGGTCCCACGAAGAGCAGGGCGGCCGAGGCCACGAGCTGGGCCGCGTACGCCGCCCGCGCCCACCACAGCGCGGCGCGGCGCCCCCGCCGCAGACCGTCCGCCAGCATCAGGACGAGCAGCGTCGGCATGAGGGTGAGGACCACGGGGCCGACGCCGGTGAGTCGGAGGAGCTGGCGCGCGTTCCAACAGTCGGTGCCGCCCGGGTCCACCGCGCACAGTTCGGCGGTCTGCGCCGGGGTGAACGGCACGTCGCGGACGAGCTGGCTCAACGGGGCGAGCGGTCCCACCGCGCCGGCGGTGAGCGAGACCACGAGCGGCCCCAGGACGGACGCCGCCACCACGAGGGCGAGCAGGGTGCGGGTCTCCCGCACCGAGCCGCCGAGCAGTCGCGTGTGGTGCGCGTCGCGGGTCAGCGCGATGCCCGCACCCAGCCCCGCCAGCGCCGCGCACAACCGCACGACGTCCTGCGGGTGCCCGGCGAAGAGGACGAGGGTGACGAGCACCGCCAGGGCCACGGCCCGGGTCCGCCGCCGCCACAGGACCGGCATCCTCGCCGTCGACGCCAGCAGGGCGCCGAGGATCCAGGGCAGCGGGCCGACCCATGGGGGCGCGTGGACCACGTCCGCCCACCCGGAACCCGCGCCCGCGCCCGCGGAGAGGGTGTGGAAGAGCGCCCCGTACCCGATACCACCGACGACGCCCGCGACCTGCGCGACGAGGGCGGCCACCAGCATCCGCGGACCACCCAGCAACCGCTCGGCCACCGGCCCCACCCCCAGCAGGAGGAGGGAGGAGACGACCAGGTCCGCGACGCCGGACACGAACAGCCCCGAGGTGACGACCGTCCAGAGGTGCCCCTGCCCCAGGGTCGTCCACCCCACCGCGACCCGCCCGGCCCACCCCGGGTCCGGGCCGTGGACCGCGGAGCCGGTGACCGCGGCGAGGACCCACAGGGCGGCGAGCAGCGCGACCGTGTACGGCGAGGTCGACCACGCCCGGGCCGCATACCCGCGGGCCGTGGAGACGGCCCGCCTCACCGGATGAGCCCCATCCGCTGGGCGAGCCAGGGCAGCTCGTGCTCGAGACCGGCCGACCACACGGCGTAGCTGTGGCCCCCGGGGAGCTCGCTGAGGTGCGCGTCGATCCCCGCGGCCAGCGCCGCCGAGTAGAGCGCCCGTGTCGCCGGACCGTATTCGGAGTCGGACGTGCCGGTGACGAACGCGCCGGCGAGCCCGGGGAAGCGGCGGTGTGCCAGCACATCGGCGGGGTTGTGCTCGCGGAACGCCGCCTCGTCTCCACCGAAGAACCGGTCGACGGTGTCGGCGCGGGTCCCGATCGTCGGTTCGCCCTGCCCCGACAGGTCGAGGAAGGTCGGGTAGACCTCCGGATCGGAGAGCGCCATCTGCAGGGCGCAGGTGCCGCCGAAGGACAGCCCCCCGATCGCCATCGACCGCGGTCCGGTGTCCACCTGGAGGTTCCGGTGGATCCAGTCCGGGACGTCCTCGGCGAGGTAGGTGCGCGCGTTGCCGCGGCCGGAGTCGACGCACAGGGTGTTACCGAGCGGCTCCCCGATCGGGTCGGCCACCACCACCACCGGCGACAGCCCGGCATGGCGAGCGGCAAAGGCGTCCGCCACCACCGGCAGCCGTCCGGAGACCACCCAGTCCGTGGGGGTTCCGGGCTGGCCCGGTAGGAGGACGAGCACCGGCAGCAGCGGGCGCGGGTCCGTGAAGTACGCGGGCGGCAGGTAGATCTGGGCGGGTCTGGCCACGAAGCCGGACGCGGTACCGGGGATCGACGCCTCCGTGATCGCACCGCGCTGTGGCATGGTCGGCGGCGGCGTCCACACCGAGTCGAGCGGCGTGCCGGGCGGGAGGTCGCCACCGATGGTCGCCGGGGTGGACCCCGGGACTTCGGCCAGCGACACGGTCCGGTGATCGGACCACCCGAACGGTGAGCCCAGGGTGGGGTACTCGGCGTACATGCGGTTGACGTGGCCGCCCGCACCGACCACCACAGAGATCACCGCGAGCACGGCGCCCGCCACGCACCACGGGCGGCGCGCGCGGCTCCCCCCGACGGCGGCGACCGCGCCGAGAATCAGCGCGAACAGGCCCACGGCGATCCACACGTAGACCGCCGGCGGCAGCGCGTCGGGGAAGGGTCTGAACACCTTCTCCACCAGCAGTCCACCCGTCGCCGTGGCGGCCACCGCGGTGCCGATGCAGGCCGGCAGCGTGCGGGTCCACCAGCGGCGTGGACCGCCCGGGCCCGTGGCCCCGGTCCGTGACGGGCGTGCCGTCCGTGCCCCGAGGGCCACCAGGCCCGCGACACCGCCCACCACGAGCACCCACACCGCCACCAGCGCCGGGGTGTCCAGCAGGGAGGTCCCGAGCAACCGGTCGATCGTCATGGCCGGACCTCATTCGATCGGGTCAGCACTGCCCTCTCGGCCCGTCGGCGCTGCCACGCCTCCACGCACGCCAGGACCACCACGACCACCGCGACCCACAGGACGGACACGCTCCACCCGGCGAGCACGTCGCTCGGGTAGTGGACACCGAGGTACATCCGCGAGACTCCGACGGCCACCACGTACACCGCCCCGGTAACCACGGACGCCCACCTCCACCTGGTGCCCCACGCCAGGACGACCAGGGACGCCGCCAGCGCCATCGTGGCCATCGCGTGCCCGCTCGGGAACGAGTAGGAGTCCTCCGTGACGAGGTGTTGCCAGAAGTCGGGGCGGGCTCGCCGGAACACCGCCTTGAGCACGGTGTTGAGGAGGGTCGATCCGACGACCGCCGCCGCCAGCACCGTGGCGCTGCGCCGCGACCCGCGCCGCCACAGGACGATCGCCGCCACCGTCGCGGCGACCGGGACCACGACGAGACCGCCGAGTTCCGTCACCGCCTCCATCACCGCCGTCAGCCACGGCGTCGTCACACCGTGGAGCCACATCATCACCGGACGGTCGAAGGAAAAGATCTCCTGCTCGGCGACGTCCTCCGCGAGTACGACAAAGAAGAGGAGAGGAACGAGGAAGAGGAGCCCCGCCGCGACGAGCGCCGGCACCGACCTCGAGGCCAGACCCCGATGACCGGGATCCACACCGGGGTCCGGGTCAGCCTCGTGAGTCGCCATGGCGGGGAGCCTAGGGAGTTCCGCTGAGAGTACGCGGAGAGACGTCGGCACCGAGCGCCTCGTCCGGGCTCCCGCCTCTCACCGCGAGTCTGCGACCCGCGAGGATCGCCGCGACCACCGTGACGAGCGCTCCCAGCAGCAGCGCCGGGCCCTCTCCGGGGGCGAGCGTGCCGGCGGGTTCCGCCAGCGCCACGGCCGCCATCGGCACGCCCAGTTCGGCCGCGGCGAGTACTCCCGCGGCGGCCGGCTGCCCGGTGACCCGCATGGCGGAGTGGCACGCGATCGCCCCGAATCCCAGGGCGAGGCCCAGCAGGACCATCCGTGGCTGGTCCCACAGCTCGCGCAGCGAGAGGGAGGCGCCGAGCCAGACGAAGAACACCGGCCCGAGGAACCCCTCCGCGAGGCCGAACACCTGCCGCGCGAGCCGCCGGGGCTCCCCGATCATCGCGACGACCATCCCGAACGCGAACCCGGCGAGCATCACGGAGACGTTGGTCGCCACCGCGAGCGCGCCCAGCGCGAACAGCACCACGAGATTGAACCGGAGTTCCAGCGCCAGCCCCCGCTTGGCCGAGACGTGGTGGATGCGCCGGCGCAGGCCGGAGCGGTCGAAGTAGCGGAGAACCACGAACAGCAGGACCGCGGCCGAGATCACCGCGATCGCTCCCAGCGCGGCCGTGCCCGCCCGTGCAGGGTCGATCACCAGCGGGAGTGCCACGATGCACACGGCGTCGGCGAGTGCGACCTGCGGCAGCAGCCGGGTGACGTCCGGGCCACCGAGGGAGAGCGAGTCCAGCAGGGGCAACACCAGCGCGGCGGACGAGGACGCCATGATCACTCCGTAGAGCAGCGCGTGGTCGGAGTCCACGAGGGACGCCACGGCCCACCCCAGGGCGACGGCCAGGGCCGCCACCGCCACGACCCGGCCCGCGGCCGGCCACAACCCCTGCAGCAGTTCGCGGTCACGCACCGGGACGTGGGTTCCCGCCACGAACATCACCAAGGCGAATCCGACCACCGCGAGCTGCGCGAACCCCGGATCCGACGCGTCGAGCCAGCCCAGACCGGAGGCACCCACCGCTATTCCCGCGAGGATCTCCCCGAACACCACGGGCAGGCGCCACGAGCGCCGCCAGGCCAACAGCGGGCCGAGCAGCGCAACCGCCCCGATGAGGGCGAGGTCCGAGAACTCCAGGGACCCGGTCATGGTCCGAGTCTAGGCCCGAGCCCGCCGCGCGGGCGGCCGCACCGTACCCCTCGGTCGCGAGTTCCGCGACTGGTTGCGGGCCGCGCCCGAGGTGGGAGAGTCCCAGGCCAGACGAGAAACCGCACGCCACTGTCGGAGGAGCCGCATGTCCACCAAGAAATCCGCCGCATCCAAGACCGCCGACGTCGTGCCCGGCGTCCCCGGTTCCGCACCGCCCTCGGTCGACGAGCCCACCGACCCGACGGGCCCCCCGCCCCCCAAGGCGGACCAGAAGGGCGCCACCCCGTTCAGCCCCACCGGCGCGGAGTCCGCCGACCCCGAGGACGCCGCCCGCCAGCAGGGCCGGTTCCTCACCACCGCCCAGGGCGCCCGGATCTCCGACACCGACCACTCGCAGAAGGCCGGGCGCCGCGGGCCCACCCTCCTGCAGGACCACCACCTGCGCGAGAAGATCATGCACTTCGACCACGAGCGGATCCCGGAGCGTGTCGTCCACGCCCGCGGGGCCGGCGCGCACGGCGTCTTCCGGGCCAACGGCGCCGCCGCGAGCGTCTGCCGCGCCGGCGTGTTCGAGGACGGCAAGGAGACCGAGGTCTTTGTCCGCTTCTCCACCGTCCTCGGCTCGCGCGGTTCTGCCGACACCGTCCGCGACACCCGCGGCTTCGCGACCAAGTTCTATACCGACGAGGGCACGTGGGACCTCGTGGGCAACAACATCCCGGTCTTCTTCATCCAGGACGCCATCAAGTTCCCGGACGTGGTCCACGCAGCCAAGCCGCACCCGGATCGAGAGATCCCGCAGGCGCAGAGCGCGCACGACACCTTCTGGGACTTCGTCTCGCTGCACACCGAGGCGCAGGCGCACACGCTGTGGAACATGTCCGACCGCGGCATCCCGCGCTCCTACCGGATGATGGAGGGCTTCGGCGTCCACACCTTCCGGTTGATCAACGAGGCGGGAGAGACCAGCCTCGTCAAATTCCACTGGAAGCCCCGCCTCGGCGTGCACTCGCTGGTGTGGGAGGAGGCGCAGATCGCCGCCGGGATGGACCCCGATCTCCACCGGCGCGACCTGGCCGACGCGATCGAGTCCGGCGCCTACCCCGAGTGGGACCTGGGGATCCAGGTGTTCCCGGACACGGTGGACTCCGACGGTGTGAGCGAGATGTTCAACGGCATCGACCTGCTCGACCCCACCAAATTCGTACCCGAGGAGCAGGCACCGGTGCAGCTCATCGGCACCATGACGCTCACCGGCAACCCGAAGAACTTCTTCGCGGAGACCGAGCAGATCGCGTTCCACCCCGGCCACCTCGTGCCCGGCATCGACGTGACCAACGACCCGCTGCTCCAGGGCCGGCTGTTCTCCTACCTCGACACCCAGATCTCCCGACTGGGTGGCCCGAACTTCGGCCAGCTGCCCATCAACCGGCCCCACACCGGGGTCAACGACATGCTGCGCGACGGCATGCACCAGACCGCCGACCACGTGGGCGTGGCGCCGTACCGGCCGAACAGCCTCGACGGCGGCTGCCCGTTCCTCGCGGGGACCGAGGACGAGGCGCTGGTGGAGGTGGCGCAGCAGATCGCCGACGCGCGGATCGAGCGCCGCGCACCCGCCTCCTTCGACGACCACTTCTCCCAGGCCACGCTGTTCTACAACAGCCTGACCGACGTGGAGAAGCAGCACACCGCCGAGGCGTACTCCTTCGAGCTGGGCAAGTGCTACGAGGAGGCGATCAAGGTCCGCCAGCTCGAGGCCCTCGCGCACATCGACCACGACCTGGCCGTCACCGTCGCCACCGGGCTCGGGCTCCCCGCGCCCGGCGAGGTCGCGGCCACGAGTGAGGTCACCACAAGCCCGGTCCTCTCGCAGGTCGGCGGCGAGTGGCCGTCCGACGGTCGGCTCGTCGGCATCCTCGTCACGTCCGCCACGGACGTCGACGGCGTCAAGGCGGTCGTCGACGCCGTCTTCGCCGACGGCATGGTGCCGCTCGTCATCGCCGAGCGCGGGGGAACCCTGGGGGGCGGCGACACCACGGTCGCCGTGTCGCGGACCTATCAGACGCAGCGGTCCGTCGAGTTCGACGCCCTCGTCGTCGTCGACCTCCCCGCCGATCCGCGCATCGACGTCCTGATCAGCGAGATGGTCCGGCACAAGAAGGCCATCGCGCACCCCGCCGCCATCGCGGGCGACCTGGTCGACTTCGGGATCACCGAGGGCACCCCCGGCGTGGCGCTCTTCGAGGCTCCCGGTGACGCCGTGACCGCGCTCCAGCCCCTGCTCGCCGTGCACCGCGCGTGGGATCGCCCGGATCCCGAGCGGGTCTGATCCCCGGCGCCGGCGCCGCCCGCACGGGTAGCGTCGGCGCCGTGACGGATCCCCGGCCGAGCGACAGCGCGCCCACCCACCGACTCGAGGCCCGGCGGACCCTCGCCGCCTCCCCCGCCCGGATCTTCGCCGTCCTCTGCGATCCCGACGGCCACGTGGCCATCGATTCCTCCGGCATGCTCCAGTCGGCGGAGGGACCGCGTGTCTCACGCGAGGGGGACCGGTTCGTCGTCCACATGGACCGGGAAGCCCTCGGTGACTACGACCTCGGGCGCTACGACGTCACCGTGATCATCACCCGGTTCGAGGAGGACGTGGAGATCGCCTGGACGATCGACGGCGATCTCAAGCCGCCGATCGGTCACGTCTACGGGTACCGCCTGACCGCGGCGGACGGCGGCACGGACGTCCTCAGCTACTACGACTGGTCCGACGCCCACCCCGACTGGCGGGACTCGGGGGTCCTGCCGGTGCTCGACGCCACCGCCCTCCGGGCCACCCTCGGGATCCTGGACCGGGCCGTCACCAGGGGGTACGTCCGTGGTTGACGATGCCGAGGTCCGCGAGGTCCGTTTCTCCCGGGGACCCTTGACGTTCCGGGCCGTCGACTCCGGGCCGCTCCACGGCGAGCCGGTGGTCCTTCTCCACGGCTTCCCCCAGCGGACGAGCAGCTGGGACGAGGTCGTACCCCTGCTCCACGCGGCGGGCCTGCGCACGCTCGTGCTGGATCAACGTGGGTACTGCGCCACCGCTCGTCCGCGGGGGCGCCGCGCCTACCGGCTGTCCGAGCTGGTCCGCGACGTGGTGGCCCTTCTCGACAGTGCCGGCCTCGAGGGTGCCGACGCGACCTCCGCCCACATCGTCGGCCACGACTGGGGGGCCGCCGTCGCGTGGGGCGTCGCGGCCGCGCACCCCGACCGGGTCCGCACGCTCACCGCGGTGTCGGTGCCTCACCCCGCCGCGTTCCTCCGCGCGATGATCGCCTCGGACCAGCTGCTGCGCTCGTGGTACATCGGGTTCTTCCAACTCCCGTGGGTGCCCGAGCGGGTCCTCACCTCGCGCGGCTCCCGCCCCACGCGCGCGCTCGCCGGGATGGGCATGACGCCGGAGATGATCGAGCGCTTCCGACGCGAGATGGTGGCGGACGGGGCCGTGCCCGGTGGCCTGGGCTGGTACCGCGCGCTGCCCTTCGCCTCGCCCCGGGGCGCCACCGCCCGCGTCCGGGTACCCACGACCTTCGTCTGGAGCGACCGGGACCCGGCCCTGGGCCGTGGCGGCGCCGTGCGAACCGCCCGCTACGTGGACGCCGACTACCGCTTTGTCGAGATGAGCGGCGCGAGCCACTGGATCCCCGAGGAGCGACCCGCCGAGTTGGCCGGGGAGATCATCGCGCGCGTGCGCGGCTGATCCCCCGGGGTCCGCCCGGTCCGCTCAGTCCTCCGACTCCCACGGCGGCGGGATCGCGGCCGCGACCCCCGCGGCCACGAGCGCCACCGCACATCCGAGGACCAGGCCCACCCGGAACCCGGCCTCGGTGGGGACGAACAGTCCCTGATAGTCCGTGGACATCTGCGTGAGCACCACCCCGAGCACCGCGGCGGCGGTGGTGGTGCCGATCGACCGCATCAGCGTGTTGAAACTGTTCGCCGACCCCATCTCGGAATGCGGTACCGAGGCCATGATGAGCGCCGGCATCGACCCGTAGGCCAGGCCCACACCCGCACTCGTCAGCGCACCTGCGAGCATGACACCCCAGGTCGAGCCCATGAGGAAGATCGCCGAGGCGTAGCCCGCGGCGATCACCAACGACCCCAGGACGAGCGTGGGCTTGGGTCCCCGGGTGGTGATGAGACGCCCGCTGATCGGGGAGACGGCCATCATGGCCAGGCCTCCGGGTGCGATCCACAGCCCCATGGCGACCATCGACTGCCCGAGTCCGTGCCCCGTGGCCACGGGCAACTGCAGGACCTGCGGGAGGACGATCAACTGCGCGTACAGCCCCATGCCCACGAGCACCGAGGCGATGTTGGTCATGAGGACCGGTCGTCGGGCGGCCACCCGCAGGTCCACCACGGGGGACGGGTGCCGCAGCACCCACCAGCCCCAGGCGGGGAACGCTACCGCGGCGAGCGCGAACAACGAGAGGGTCAGGGCGGACGCCCAACCCCAGTCCGCCCCCTTGGAGACCGCCAGCAACAGCGAGATCAGGCCGACGGCCAGACCGGATGCGCCGACCAGGTCGAGGGTGCCGTCGGGCTTGGCTGCCGGCAGCGCCCGGATCCGGACCGCCATCATCGCGATGATCGCCAGGCCGAGCACGGCCGAGCCCCAGAACATCCACTGCCAGGAGCCGTACTGCGCCAGCGCCGCGGCCGCCGGTAGTCCGAGCGCCCCACCCACCCCGAGCGAGGAGCTCATGAGGCTGATCGACGGCCCGAGACGCACGGCGGGCAGCACCTCGCGCATGGTCGCGATCCCGATCGGGATCACACCGATCCCGACGCCCTGCAGGGCGCGCCCGATGAGCATCGGCCACAGCGAGGTGGACAGCGCGCACAGGACCGAGCCCACCACCATGATCGCGGTGCAGCCGATCACCACGTGCTTCTTGGGATAGAGGTCGCCCAGGCGACCCATCACCGGCCCCGCCACCGCGCCGGCGAGAAGCGTGACGGTGACGACCCAGGCAGCGTTGGTGGCGGAGGTTCCGAGAATCGCGGGGAGCATGCCCAGCAGGGGGATCACCAGCGTCTGGCTGAGGGACACGACGACCCCGCCGAAGGCCAGGACCGCGATCAGCCCGTTCTCCTCGCTCCTCACGGCGTCTCCGCCGCGCGTCCTGCCACCCATGCCGTGTCCTTCCGGAGACCCTGCGACGGACACTACAGACAGGTGTCGAGCGCGTTCCCGTTCCGCCCCGCCGCATCGTCCCCACCAACTAGCCTCCCCGCCATGGCGTTCCTCGTGAAGTTCGGTCTCGTGCTGCTCGCCGTGGGCGCCTGGACCGGGTGGCTGGTGGCGGCGCAACTCGCCCTGCCCGGCCTCGTGGACAGGATGGGTGTCCGCGAACCGCGACGCCTGCTGCAACTGCACCTCGACTACGTGATCATGGGCGTCCTGGTGATCGCGGTCGGCGCTGTCCAGCCCGGCCTCCCGGCGTGGATCCAGATCCTCATCGCGATCGGCACCGCCCTCAACCCGTTGCTCTTCCTCCCGATGGCCTTCTCCCCGGGCGTCTCGGCGACCCCGTGGTTCCGGACGGTGAGCGTGGCGTCGTTCGTGAGCGTGACCGCAGGCCTCACCGGCGCGGCCGTGATCGGGGTGACGTCCTGACCTGCTGCCGACTCGTTCAGACCCTTGTGTGAGGCTTCTCTTAATGCCAGCATGGGAAACATGAACATCTCCGAATCGATCCGACGTAACCCCCGTCGGCCGCTTGTGTCCGTGGGGGCCGCTCTCGCCGCCACCGCCGTCGCGTTGACCTCCGCCGTCGTGGGCCCGGCCACGGCCAACGCACAGGGCTCGGCCGAGGCCATCCCCCTTCTGTTCCCCGCCCCCGACCGGCTCATCGCCACGGGCGGGTCCCCCACCGGCAATTGCGCCGGAATCGTGTCCGCCACCCTGAACGGCGACGGCTATCCCGCCTCGGCCAGCGTGAGCTGGGGCTTCGGCGTGCTCGGCACCGGGCCCTGCAACCTCACCGCCACGCTCACGTGGCGCAACCTCACCACCAACGCGACCGGGCAGAAGACCGCGCAGATCCCCTGGCCGCGGATCTCCACCGGCATCCCGGATCCGATCTCCTCCCCGCAGGAGGCGATCATCTCCACCGGGGTGGGCCCGATCGAGTACCGACTCACCACCACCGGAGGGGCCACGGCGGGACCGATAGTCGTCGACACCGTTCCGTTCTGACCCGTTCCGCCCTGACCCGGGGTGCGCTGCCTCTCCGGGGTGCGCTGCCTCTCCGGCTTGCGCTGGCAGAACGCGCGGTGTTCCCGGGGTTGCGATGGCCCGATGGACCATTCGGGCAGCGCAAGCCGAAGGGGCAGCGCAAGCCGGGGCGGGGCGGACCGAAGGGGCAGCGCAAGCCGGGCCGGCGGTCAGCCCAGGAGCGCCTCGGCCGCCAGCCGCCAGTCCTGCACCGGCGGGACCAGCATGTTCTCCCCGAGCACCTGGACCAGGACCGTCGACGCGCCCGCGTCCAGGTGCTCCTGCACGCGCGCCCGGGTGGCCTCGAGCCCGCGGGTGACCAGGGCCCGCTTGAGGCGATCGCTGCCCCCGCGCACGTAGTCCGACTCCTCGAAGCCCTGCCGCGTCCACGAGTTCCGATAGTTGGGCAGCCCCGTGTACACGGTGAGGTGGTCGTGGGCCCGCGACCGCCAGACCTCGTCGTCGTCCCCCACCCCCGCGGCGACCACCGCGGCGTGCTCCACCACCAGGGCCGGCCCGTCCTCCCCGGTGCCGCCGAGGATCTCCCGCGCCCGCGCGGTGTGCTCGGGGAGCGTGAGGTACGGGTGGGCGCCGGCGGTCCGGTCGCGGGAGAGTCCGAGCATCTTCGGCCCGAGCGCGGCGAGGACCACCGGCGGCATCACGTCCTCGCCGGCGGCCAGCGCGCGGGTGCGGTCGAGGGCGTCGAGGTACTCGCGCATCGCCGAGAGCGGGCGGCCGTAGTGGTGGCCGCGGTGGCGCTCGACCAGCGGGGCGTGGGAGACCCCCAGGCCCAGGACGAACCGCCCGGGGTGCGACGCCTCCAGCGTGCGCGCGGCCGAACCGGCGGCGGAGGCGTCGCGGCCGTAGATGTTGGCGATACCGGTGCCGATCGTCATCCGGCGGGTCGCGCCCAGGTAGAGCTGGGCGGCGGTGAACGCCTCCCGACCGACCGCCTCGCCGAACCACAGCGACCCCCAGCCCTGGTCGTCGAGCTCGCCCAGCACGTCGGGGACCTGCGCGACGGGAACGCCCTCGAGCGAGCCCGTCCACAGCCCGACCCGGCCCAGTCGGCCGCGGCCCGCCCGGTCGTCACGGGCGGGGTGGGTGGCGTTCACGGCGGGGGCGCTCATGCGTGCGAGTCTGCCCGAACCCGGCGGCGGTCTGCGGGAAACCCCGTTGCCGGGCGTCCGACCACGACACACTGGGCTGACACGTGTTACAGCGAGGAGACGCAGCCGATGTACGAGTGGTCCGAGACCGACCTGATGATCCGCGACGCCGTACGGGGGTTCATCGCCAAGGAGATCCGCCCCCAGATGGATGCGCTCGAGAGCGGCGAGATCACGCCGTACCCGATCATCCGGAAGCTGTTCGCCGAGTTCGGGATCGACACCATGGCCGCCGACGGCGTGGAGAAGATGCTCGCCCGGGAGCGGGCGAGGGAGACCGTCGGCGCCGCGGCAGGTGGCGCGCCGCGCGGCGACGGTGGGGAGGGGGACGACGACGAGGACCGCGGGACCGGCGGCGCCCTCGAGAGCCGGGACTCCATGATGGCCGTGGTGATCAGCGAGCTGGCCGGGGCGTGCATGGGCCTGGTCTCGGCGCTCGGGGTGAGCCTCGGGCTGGGCGCCACCACGATCGCCTCGCGGGGCACGCTCGAGCAGAAGGAGCGCTGGCTGCCGGGGATCGCCACCATGGAGAAGGTCGCCTCGTGGGCGATCACCGAGCCGGACTCCGGCTCCGACGCCTTCGGCGGGATGCGGACCTACGTGCGGCGCGACGGCGAGGACTACATCCTCAACGGCCGGAAGACCTTCATCACCAACGGCCCGTACGCCGACGTGATGATCGTCTACGCCAAGCTCGACGAGGGCGGCACCGATGACCCGGCCGCCCGGCGGGACCGCAAGGTCCTCACCTTTGTGCTGGACAAGGGCATGGAGGGGCTCACCCAGGGCGCGCCATTCAAGAAGATGGGCCTGCACAGCTCCCCCACCGGCGAACTGTTCTTCGACAACGTCCGCCTGGGACCGGATCGGCTGCTCGGCGGGTCGGGCGAGGGCCGCGGCGGGGACGGGCGGGAGTCGGCGCGGTCCAGCTTCACGGCCGAGCGGATCGGCGTGGCGACCATGGCCCTGGGCATCATCGAGGAATGCCACCGGCTGTGCGTCGACTACTCGCGGGACCGCACCCTGTGGGGCCAGGAGATCGGCCGCTTCCAGCTGATCCAGCTCAAGCTGGCGAGGATGGAGGTCGCACGGATGAACGTCCGGAACATGGTGTTCCACTCCATCGAGCGGGCCCGGGCCGGCAAGCCGCTCTCCCTGGCGGAGGCGTCGGCGATGAAGCTGTACTCCTCCGAGGCCGCCACCGACGTCGCCATGGACGCGGTGCAGCTCTTCGGCGGCAACGGGTATATGGCCGAATACCGGGTGGAGCAGCTGGCCCGCGACGCCAAGTCGCTCATGATCTACGCGGGCAGCAACGAGATCCAGGTGACCCACATCGCCAAGGGCCTGCTCGCGCGGTGATCCCGCGCCCTCGTCCGGTTGCCCTTCCCGCCCGCTCTCGTACCGTCGGACCATGTCCACCGAGATGCTCCACACGTACATGCAGGACCACCACGCCGGTGCCGCCGCCGGGATCGACCTGTTCCGGCGAGTGGCCAGGGACCACCGGGACCCGCGGGTCCGCGAGATCGTGACCCGGATCGGCGACGAGACCGTGGACGACCTGCACAGCCTCGAGGAGCTCATGACCCTGGTGGGCACGTCCCCCTCCGTGCTCAAGGACCTGCCCGCCAAGGCCGCCGAGAAGGTCGCGCAGCTCAAGCCCAACCGGCGGGTGGCCGAGCGATCACCGCTGAGCGACCTGATCGAACTCGAGGCGCTCACCCTCGCGGTGACGGGCAAGAAGCTGGGCTTCAAGGCGCTCCTGGACATCGGCGACCCGCGGCTGCCGCGGGCGACCCTGGAATCCCTGGTCGAGCGGGCGGACCGGCACGGCAGGCAGCTCGAGGAGCTTCGCCTGGCGTGCACGGACGCGCTCAGGCAGAGCTGACGGCCCCGCCGATCACCGCACGTCGGGCGTCGGCGCGGCGAACCCGGCCGGATCCGCCCATCCGAGCGCGCGCACGTAGCCGCCGCGGACCCAGGTGGAATCCCCCGGATCGGCCGGGGCGGCCAACAGTCCGCGGAAGGCGTCCACGCTCGCGTACCGCTTGCGCCGCATCCAGTCGGCCAGGCCGTCGAGCAGCACGGTCGCGTGCTCGGGCCCGTGGCGGAGCAGGGCGGAAGCCGTCTGCACCACGTCGGCGCCCGCGAGCAGGTAGCGCACCACGTCCGCCGCCTCCTCGACGCCCGTCGTGGCCGCGAGGTCCAGCCCGGCGCGGCGGCGCAGCAGGGCGATCCACGTGAGCGGCAACCGCATCTCCGCGCGTGAGGAGAGCGTGGCCCCCGCCGTCACGGTGAGCGTCTCGGGGTCGATATCGGGCTGCTGGAAGCGGTTGAACAGCACCAGCGCGCCGGCCCCGGCGTCCTCGAGCGCGCGGGCGACGTCGGCGAAGGCGCTGAACTGCGGGCCCACCTTGACGGCCACGGGGACGGTCACGGAGTCGACCACGGCGGCGAGGATGTCGAGGTGGCGGCGCTCGACGTCGCGGCCGGTCAGGCCCGGGTCGCCGGGCAGGAAGTACACGTTCAGCTCGATCGCGGCGGCCCCCGCGTCCTGCATGGACCGGGCGTGGCGGGCCCAGCCGCCGGTGGTCGCGCCGTTGATGCTCGCGATCACGGGCACGTCGACGGCCGCCGCCGCGCGCTCGATCAGGCTGAGGTGGCGGCGCGGGCCGGCGTCGGCGAGCGCGCCGGGCGGGAAATACGACTCGGACTCGGCGTAGCTCTGCGAGCTGTGCTCGGCGAGCGCGGCATCGCGCTCGGCCTCGCGGCGCAGCTGCTCCTCGAACAGCGAGGCCAGCACCACCGCGCCCACGCCGGAATCGGCCAGGCGGCGCACGCCGTCGACGGTCCGGGAGAACGGTGAGGCCGCCGCGACGAGCGGGTTGCCCAGCTCCAGTCCCAGGTAGCGGGTGCCGAGGTCCATCTAGAGCGCCCCCTTCTCCCCGGCGCGGCGCGCGTCCGGCGTGAACTCGTCGGACCCGCGCGCGGCCATCTCCTCGTACCGCTGCCACCGCTGCGTCACCGCGTGCTGCGCCAGCGCCAGGAGCCGCTCGTGCTCCTCCGGGTCGGTGTTGGCCAGGGAGCGGAACCGCAGCTCGCCGTCGCGGTACGCCCCCAGGGAGATCCGGGGACGGTGGGAATCCAGCATGAACGGGTTCGCCCCGGAGCCCTGCAGCACCGGGTTGTAGCGCATGAGCGGCCAGTGGCCGCTGGCCACCGCCTTGTACTGCTGGTCCATGCCGGTGCGCATGTCGATCCCGTGGGCGATGCACTGGCTGTAGGCGATCACCAGCGACGGCCCGTCGTACGCCTCGGCCTCGCGCATCGCCTGCAGGGTGTGCTGGGGATCCGCGCCCATCGCCACGCGCGCCACGTACACGTTGCCGTAGGACACGGCCTGCAGCGCGAGGTCCTTCATGGGCAGCGTCTTGCCGGCGGCCGCGAACTTGGCCACCGCGCCCAGCGGGGTGGCCTTGGACATCTGGCCGCCGGTGTTGGAGTACACCTCGGTGTCCAGCACGAGCACGTTGACGTCGCGCCCGCTGGAGAGCACATGGTCCAGGCCCCCCGAGCCGATGTCGTAGGCCCAGCCGTCGCCGCCCACGATCCACACGCTGCGCCGGATGAGGTGGTCGAGCACGCTGCGCAGGTCGGCGGTCGCGGCCGGGTCCGGCCCGTCCGGCGCGTCGAGCCGCGCGGCCAGCTCCGCCACCCGCCCCCGCTGCGCGGCCAGCTCGGACTCGCGCACCTGCGGCGCGGTGAGGATCGCGTCGACGAGCTCGGCGCCCACCTCCTCCCGCACCTCCCCCAGCCGCCGCCGGGCCAGGTCGGCGTGCTCGTCGGCGGCCAGCCGGAACCCCAGGCCGAACTCGGCGTTGTCCTCGAACAGCGAGTTGGACCAGGCCGGCCCGCGCCCCTGCGCGTTGGTCGTCCACGGGGTCGTGGGGAGGTTGCCGCCGTAGATGGAGGAACAGCCGGTCGCGTTGGCGATCATCGCGCGGTCGCCGAACAGCTGGGAGAGGAGCTTGAGGTAGGGGGTCTCGCCGCAGCCCGCGCACGCGCCCGGGAACTCGAAGAGTGGCTCGAGGAACTGGGTGCCGCGGACGGTGCCGAAGTCCACGCGGGCGCGGTCGGGCACGGGCAGGGTCTCGAAGAACGCCACGTTCCGCCGCGTCGAGTCGGCCCCGGGCTCGCGGGGGACCAGGTTGATGGCCTTGCCGGGAGGGTCGCCCGGGGTGAGCGCCGGGCACGCCTCCACGCACAGCCCGCACCCGGTGCAGTCCTCGGCGTACACCTGCAGCGTGTACCGCGAACCGGGCAGCCCGACGGCCCGCAGCGGGGCGGAGTCGAAGTCCTCCGGGGCGCCGTCGAGCGCCGAGCGGTCGTAGAAGCTCGAGCGGATCACGCTGTGCGGGCACACGAACGCGCAGTTGCCGCACTGGATGCACGCGTCCGCGTCCCACTGCGCGACCGTCTCCGAGATGGAGCGCTTCTCGAAGGCGGCCGTACCGACGGGGTAGGTGCCGTCCACGGGCAGCGCGCTCACGGGCAGGGCGTCCCCACGCCCGGCCATCATCTCGGCGGTCACGGCGCGGACGAACTCCGGCGCGTGGGCCGGCACCATGGGGGCCGGCTCGCGGACGCCGGTGACCTCGCGCGGGACCGCGACGGGGTGCAGGCCCGCCAGCGCGCCGTCGATCGCCGCGTACTCCCGCTCCACCAGGTCGCCGCCCCGGTGGCCGTAGGTCTTCTCCACCGACTCCTTGATCAGCGCTATCGCCCGGTCGCGCGGCAAGACCCCGACCACCGCGAAGTAGCAGGCCTGCATCACCACGTTGATGCGCCCCGGCAACCCGGCCTCGCGGGCGATGCGGTGGGCGTCCACCACGTGCACCTCGATCCGCTTGTCCACGATCTGCCGCTGCACCCCGGCCGGCAGCGAGTCCCACACCCTCTCCGGCCGCAGCGGGCTGTTGAGGAGCAGCGTCGCGCCGTGCGCCGCGCGGTCGAGCACGTCGACGGTCTCGAGGAACCGGGACTGGTGCACGCCCACCACCTGCGCGCGCGAGACCAGGTACGGCGCGCGGATCTCGTGCGGTCCGAAGCGCAGGTGGGAGACGGTCTGGGAGCCGGACTTCTTGGAGTCGTAGACGAAGTAGCCCTGGACGTGCAGCGACGGGTCCGCGCCGAGGATCTTGATGGTGTTCTTGGTGGCGCCGACCGTGCCGTCGGAGCCGAGCCCGTAGAAGACCGCGCCCACCGTCCCGTCGGGGTCGAGGTGGAAGTCGGGGTCGACGGCCAGGCTCGTGCCGGACACGTCGTCGAGGATCCCCACCGTGAAGCGCGGCCGCGGCCGTCCGTCGCGGTGGGGGTCGACGACGAGCTCCGCGAACACCGCGGCGGCCATCGCCGGGGTGAACTCCTTGGACGAGAGCCCGTAGCGACCGCCGATCACCCGGGGCATCCGCTCGCGGCGGCCGTCACCGCAGGCCTCGGCGAGCGCCGCGATCACGTCGAGGTACAGCGGCTCGCCGTGGGAGCCGGGCTCCTTGGTGCGGTCGAGCACGGCCACCGACCGCACTGTCGCGGGCAGCGCGTCGAGCAGCGCCCGGGCGGGGAACGGCCGGTACAGGCGCACCTGCAGCACGCCGACCCTCTCCCCGCGGGCGTTGAGGGCCTCGGCTGTGGCGGCGGCGGTCTGGGCACCCGACCCCATGATCACCACCACGCGCTCGGCGTCCGCGGCGCCGGTGTACTCGGCGATCCCCAGCGGCCGGCCGGTGCGCTCGGCGAGGGCGTCCATGAGGGCCGTCACCGTCTCCGGCACGCGGGCGTAGAACGGGTTGACGGTCTCGCGGGCCTGGAAGTAGGTGTCCGGGTTCTGGGCGGTGCCGCGGACCACCGGCCGCTCCGGGGAGAGCGCGCGTGAGCGGTGCGCGCGGACCAGCTCCTCGGGGACGAGGGCGCGCAGGTCGTCGTCGGACAGCAGCTCCACCGTGTTGAGCTCGTGGGAGGTGCGGAAGCCGTCGAAGAAGTGGACGAAGGGCACCCGCGTCCGCAGCGTGGCCGCGTGCGCGATCAGCGCGAGATCGTGCGCCTCCTGCACCGAGGCGGCGGCGAGC
This sequence comes from uncultured Dietzia sp., assembly GCF_937873725.1. Classification (GTDB taxonomy): domain Bacteria; phylum Actinomycetota; class Actinomycetes; order Mycobacteriales; family Mycobacteriaceae; genus Dietzia. The sequence continues at coordinate 27,684 of NZ_CALMYY010000102.1, read as the reverse complement.
AGCGCGAACCCGGTCTGACGGACGGCCATGACGTCGGAGTGGTCGCCGAAGATGCTCAGCCCCTGCGCGGCCAGCGACCGGGCCGCCACGTGCATCACCGCGGAGGTGAGCTCCCCGGCGATCTTGTACATGTTGGGCACCATGAGCAGCAGGCCCTGCGAGGCCGTGAACGTGGTGGCCAGCGCCCCGCCCTGCAGCGCGCCGTGGAGCGCCCCCGCCGCGCCGCCCTCGCTCTGCATCTCCACCACGGTGGGGACGGTGCCCCACACGTTGGCGCGGTCCTCGGTCGACCACTGGTCCGCGAGCTCGGCCATCGACGACGACGGCGTGATGGGGTAGATGCAGCAGACCTCGCTGAGCCGATAGGCCACGGAGGCGGCGGCCTCGTTGCCGTCCAGGGTGGCGCGAGTCATGACGGCTCCGGGAACATCGAGATGGCGTGGACGGGACACTGCTCGGCACACTCGGCGCAGCCGGTGCAGCGGTCGTAGTCGTAGGCGTAGCCGTGGCCGGTGGGCACGCGGACGATCGCGTCCTCCGGGCACGCGGCCAGGCAGCCGTCGCACTCGAAGCAGTTCCCGCACGACAGGCACCTCCCCGCCTCGAACTCGGCCTCCTCCGGCCCGAGCCCGCCCACGACCTCCCCGAACCCGCCGGTGCGCTCGGCGGCGGGGAGCTCGGCCTGGGCGCGGCGGTCGGCGTCGGCGAAGTACCAGAGCGTGAGCTCGTCGAAGGTGACGACGTCGGGGGCGGGCGGCCGCGCCCCGTCGTCGCCGCGGAGCCAGGCGTCGATGTGCCGGGCCGCCTTCCTGCCGTGCCCGACGCCCACCGTCACGGTGCGCTCGCCGGGCACCATGTCGCCGCCGGCGAAGACGCCCGGACAGCCGGTCATGAAGTTCTCGTCCACGTGGACCGTGCCGTCGGGACCGAACCCGACGCCGGGCAGCGTCCGCATGAAGCCGGCCTCGGTCTCCTGTCCCACGGCGAGGATGAGGGTGTCGGCGGCGAGCGTCTCGACGCGGCCGGTGGGGCGCGGGTGGCCCTCGGCGTCGAGCTCCATCACCTCGACCTGCAGCTCGGGGCCGTCGAACGCGGTGATGGTGCGCAGCCAGTTGATGCGCACGCCCTCCGCCTCGGCGTCCTGGGCCTCCTCCGGGTGGGCGGGCATCTGGTCGCGGGTGCGGCGGTAGACGATCACGGCGTCCTCGGCGCCCAGCCTCCGGGCCACCCGGGCGGCGTCCATGGCGGTGTTGCCGCCGCCGTACACGGCCACGCGCCGCCCCACCTCGGGGCGCTCGCCGGAGGCCACGCCGCGCAGGAACGTCACGGCGTCGAGCATGGTGCCGGTGTCCACCACGGGGATGTCCACCCGGCGGGCGAGGTGGGCGCCCACGGCCACGAACACCGCGTCGAACCCGCCCTCCTCCTTCTCCGCGGCGAGGTCCGTGACCGTGTGGCCGCGGGTGATGGTCACGCCGAACTCCTCGAGGCGGCCGATCTCGGCGCCCAGGACGTCCGGCGGCAGGCGGTAGTCGGGGATGCCGTAGCGCATCATGCCGCCGGGTTCGGTGCCGGCGTCCCGGATCTCCACCCGGTGCCCGCGGCGCGCCAGGTGGTACGCGGCGGACAGGCCGCTCGGCCCGGCGCCCACCACCAGGACGCTCCTGCCGCTGTCGGGGGCGCTGCGGTCGAACCCCCATCCGCGGTCCAGGGCGGTGTCGCCGAGGAACCGCTCCACCGCATGGATCGAGACGGCGCTGTCCAACCGCTCGCGATTGCAGTCGGTCTCGCACGGGTGGTAGCAGACGCGGCCGTGGATGGCGGCGAACGGATTGTCCGCCACGAGCTGCCGCCACGCCTGCTCGTGGCGCCCGGCACGCGCGTGGGCCAGCCACGCCTGGATGTTCTCGCCCGCCGGGCAGGCCGCGTTGCAGGGCGGGAGCAGGTCCAGGTAGACGGGCCGCCGGGTGCGCTGCGGGCCCACCCTGGGGCGCGTGCGCGCCAGATCCGGCAGCGGCGTGATGTCGCGCGCCGCCGCGTCGCGGCGCGAACCCCGCTCGGGTCCCATGTCCGGGTCGACCATGTGGTCACGATAGGCCCGCGGCACGGGCGGCGTGTCCGGAACGGGGTTCGGCGGCGGGGCCGGATCAGCGCATCTCGCCGGCACCCACGTACGGGTTCAGGCTCGTGGTGAGGTGCCCCTCCGAGAACCGGGAGAACCGGCAGTCCGCCGGGTCGACGCCCCTCATCGTCGTCGTCCCGTCCAGGAGCAACTCCGCGGCCAGCCGACCGACCGCGGGCGACATCTTGAACCCGTGCCCGGAGAAGCCCACCGCGAGGAACAGGCCCTCGAGCGGGGACGGCCCGATGATCGGGTTGTAGTCCGGGGTGGTGTCGTAAGCCCCCACGTAGCTGCCGGTGATCGCAGGGTCCGGCATACCGGGCAGGCGGTGCATGAGCCGCTCCACCACCTTCTCCACTGTCGAGGCGTCGGCGCGGTTGGAGTAGGAATCGGGGTCGACGTACTGCGGTGAGTGGTGGTCGGAGTTGCCGGCGAGGATCTCCCCGTTGGGTTCGCGGCACAGGTACTGCAGACCCACCAGGTCCGACAGCGTGGGCACCTGCCCGAGCGGCTCCCCCTGGTCCACCAACACCAGCTGCGCGCGCTGGGCCCGGACCGGGATGTCGAGGCCGACGGTCGCGCCGAGCTGCGGGGCCCACACCCCCGTCGCGAGGATCACCTGCTCGGCGTGGACGCGCGCCCCGTCGGCGAACTCCGCCCCCACGACCCGGCCGTCGTGCCCCTGCAGCAGCGCCGTGACCCGGGAGCCCTGGCGGACCCGGACCCCCCGGCGGCGGGCCGCGGCGGCGAAGGCCATGCCGGTCATGTACGCCTCCCCGCGGCCACCGCGCGGTTCCCAGGCCGCAGCCGCGACGTCGTCCACGTTGAGGCCGGGCCACAGCTCCGCCATCCGGTCCGGGGGGATGAGCTCCGTCTCGATCCCGAGGCTCTGCTGCATGGCCACGTTCGCACGGAGGGGTACCACGTTCTCCTCGCCGACGATCACGGCGTATCCGCACTGCCGGAAGGCCATGTCGTCGCCGAGCAGCTCCGTCGCGTTCTCGAACACCGGGATGCTGTGCCAGCTCAGGGCGGCCATCGTGGGCGAACCGTAGTGGCAGCGGACGATCCCGCTGGACTTCCCGGTCATCCCGGAACACAGGGTGTCCTTCTCCACCACCAGCACGTCGGTCTCGCCGCGCTCGGCCAGGTTCCAGGCGATGGACAGCCCCTCGAGGCCGCCGCCGATGACGAGGAACCTCACCGTGTGGGCGGACGTGGCGGTGTGGGTCGATGTCGCGGTGTCGGTCATGGGAGTCGCTTTCTCGGTACGGCCGGTCACCCGGCGGTGGTGTGTGGGGCGGTGGTCAGGAGACCGGCGAGGACGTCGGCCAGGGCCTCGGCGCCCCGCTCGGCGTCGCGGTCTTCCACGTGTTCCGCCGGGGAATGGGACACCCCGGACGGGTTGCGGACGAAGAGCATCGCGGTGGGGACGTGTGATGCCAGTACGCCGGCGTCGTGACCGGCGCCGGTGGCCAGGACGGGTACCCCGGGCAGCTCGCCCAGGAGTCGCTCGCGTAGGCCGGCGTCGAACCCCACCGACGCGCTGAGCGACTCCTGCACGATCGTGCTCTCGCACCCCTCGCGGGCGGCCGCCATCGACGCCGCCTCGGTGATCTCCGCGACGATCCGGGCGGTGACCGCGTCATCGGGGTGCCGCACGTCCAGCCAGAGGTCGACCCGGGAGGCGATGACGTTGGTCCCACCCGGCGTGGGCACGATCCGGCCGACGGTGGCCCGGGCTCCCCGGTACACGTGGGCGATGCGCCGGACGTCGAGGACGGTGCGGGCGGCCGGGATCATGGGATCCCGCCGGTCCGCCAGGAGGGTGGTCCCGGCGTGGTTGCCCTGGCCGGTGAAGGTCAGCCGCCACCGCCCGTGGCCGATGATCGACGACGCCACCGCGACCGGGCTGTCCAGGTCGATCAGGCCGCGTCCCTGTTCCACGTGGAGTTCCACGAAGTGGCCGATGCGGCCCAGCGCCTCGTCGTCCCGGCCGAGGTGCGCGGGGTCCAGCCCGTTGGCCGCGCACAGCTCGGCGAAGGTGGTCCCGTCGTCGTCCGTGAGCGACGCCGCGACCGCCGGGTCCATCGCACCCGTGAGCAGCAGCGACCCGAGGCAGGCCCGCCCGAACCGGGACCCCTCCTCCTCGGGGAACACCGTCAGCGCCAGCGGGCGTCCCGGCCGCAGGTCGCGGGCCCTGAGCAGGTCCACCGCCACCAACGCGGACGCCACCCCGAGGGGACCGTCGAAGGCGCCGCCCCCGGGCACGGAATCGAGGTGGCTGCCGGTGACGACCGCGTCCTCCAGCGGGTGTCCCTCCGGGTTCCACCAGGCCCAGATGACGCCGTTCCGGTCGGTCTCGGTGTCCAGGCCGCGGGCGGCGGCCTCGGACAGGAACCAGTCGCGCAGGTCCAGCTCGGGGGTGGAATAGACCGACCGGCTGTATCCGCCGCGGGTCGGATCGGTGCCGACGTCCGCGATCGCGGACATCAGCGAGGTGACGGTGGTGGTGACCGATGCCGTCATGGCGGGCTCCTCGGGGTGTGGTGGGTGGAGACGGGTGTGCCACAGCCCCCGCGGGGGTCGTGTGTGGGTGGTGAGTGGTGAGGTGGCGGCTCGGCGGAGCCGGGCGCACTCAGCCGTCGACGTTGTCGGGGTAGGCGGTGACCGAGAGGAACCGGATGGGAAGCTCGAGCATCGCCACCGGGCCGTGGACGCCCTCGCCGTCGAGGAGCAACGAGTCCCCCGGCCGGAGTCGGTATTCCGCCTCGGCGTGGTGGTAGATCATGTCGCCGGACAGCATGTAGAGCAGCTCGGTGCCCGGGTGTTGGAAGCGGGGGTGCGTCTCCGATTCCGCCGTCAGGGTCACCAGCACGGGCTCGATGCGCTTGTTCGGCCCCCGCAGTGCCCCGAGCAGTTCGTAGTCGTGTCCCGCCGCGGTGCCCCGGCCGACGATCGTGGCGCCCTGCCCGTCGGCGGTGAACACCGCGTCGCGCTTGGTGTCCGCCCCGCGGAGCAGGGACGTGACCGGGACGTCGAGGCCGGCGGCGAGCTTGGCGAGCATGCTCAGGGAACTGGACGTGTGGGCGTTCTCGATCTTCGAGAGCATCGCCTTGGAGATCCCGATCCGCTGCGCCATCTCGGCCACGCCCAGGCCCTCGGCCAGACGCAGCCGGCGGACGTGGAAGCCGATGATCCGCTCGAGATCGCTGCCGGTGGGCACGTCCACCGGGAGCTCGCGCTGAGCCTCCTGGTGGACGACCCTCCGCGCGGTCTCCGGGTCCGTCCCCATTCCCCCGACGGTAGCCGGGGTGTCCTGATGGTGGAAGTCGACCCCGACCCCGACCGCCGACACGGCGGTCACTACAGATCCCGGCCCGCGCGGCCGGGGATCCAGTCGGTCCCGGCCAGCGGCACCCGCGCCATCGCCGCGGCCTCCATCGTCAGCGCGACCAGGTCGTCGGGTTCCAGGTGCGTCAGGTGGGACTTCCCGCAGGCCCGGGCGATGGTCTGCGCCTCCATCGTCAGCACGTGGAGGTAGTTGGCCAGGCGCCGGCCCGCGGCCTCCGGGTCGAGCCGGGCCGCCAGCTCGGGGTCCTGGGTGGAGATGCCGGCGGGGTCGCGCCCGTCCTGGAAGTCGTCGTAGAACCCGGCCGCCGAGCCCAGGGCGCGATACTCCTGCTCGTAGCGGGGGTCGTTGTCGCCCAGGGCGATGAGCGCGGCCGTCCCGATGGCCACCGCGTCCGCGCCCAGGGCCATGGCCTTGGCCACGTCGGCACCGGAGCGGATACCCCCGGAGACAATGAGCTGCACCTTCCGGTGCATGTCCATCTCCTGCAGCGCCTGCACGGCCTGGGGGATCGCCGCGAGCGTGGGGATGCCCACGTGTTCGATGAACACGTCCTGTGTGGCCGCGGTTCCGCCCTGCATGCCGTCCACCACCACCACGTCGGCACCGGCCTTCACCGCGAGCTTGACGTCGTAATAGGTGCGGGTGGCCCCGACCTTGACGTAGATCGGCTTCTCCCACCCGGTGATCTCCCGCAGTTCGAGGATCTTGATGGTCAGGTCGTCGGGGCCCGTCCAGTCCGGGTGCCGGCACGCCGACCGCTGGTCGATCCCCTTGGGCAGGGTCCGCATCTGCGCGACCCGGTCGGAGATCTTCTGGCCCAGGAGCATCCCACCCCCGCCGGGCTTGGCACCTTGCCCCAGCACCACCTCGATGGCGTCGGCCTTGCGCAGGTCCGTGGGATTCATTCCGTATCGCGAGGGCAGGTACTGGTAGACCAGTGTGGAGCTCTGCCCGCGCTCCTCGGCCGTCATCCCGCCGTCACCGGTCGTGGTGGAGGTTCCGGCCGCGCTGGCGCCGCGCCCCAGCGCCTCCTTGGCCTGCGCGGACAGGGCCCCGAAGCTCATCCCGGCGATGGTGACGGGGATGTCCAGGTGCAGGGGCTTCGAGGCGAACCGGGTGCCCAGGGTGATGTCGGTGTCACAGCGCTCGCGGTAGCCCTCCAGCGGGTACCGGGACATCGACGACCCCAGGAAGAGGAGGTCGTCGAAGTGCGGGAGCTCGCGCTTGGCACCCCAGCCCCGGATGTCGTAGATCCCCGTCGCCGCGGCGCGCTGAATCTCGTGGATGACCTGGCGGGGGAACGTGGCCGACTCGCGCAGCACGGGGTCGTTTCCGGCGGGCCGTGCCTGGGTGGGGGTGGACTGGTCGAAGCGGGTGGGTCCGTCGAACGGCATGTCGGGCTCCTGTCGGGGAGGGCGGGGAGGTGGGATGTGCGATCAGTACGCGGAGGCGTTGTCCACGTCGAAGTTGTAGAGCGTCCGCGCCGAGCCGTACCGACGGAACTCGTCGGTCGAGACCCCGGTGACGCCCGCCCGGTCGAGAACCTCCTCGAGCTCCGCGTGATGCTCGGCCCGCATGCTCTTCTCCACGCAGTCCGCGCCGAGGGAGGCGACCTCTCCCCGGACGTAGATGTGCACCTCGTAGAGGGAGTCGCCGAGCGCGTCGCCGGCGTCGCCCAGCACGACGAGCCGTCCGGCCTGGCCCATGAAGCAGCTCATGTGACCGATGGACCCCTCGACCACGATGTCGACGCCCTTCATCGAGATGCCGCACCGGGCACCCGCGTCCCCGCGGATCACCAGCAGGCCGCCGTGGGCCGTCGCGCCGGCCGACTGCGACGCGGAGCCGTTGACCCGGACCGTGCCGGACATCATGTTCTCGGCGACCCCGACCCCCACGTTCCCGTCGACCGTGATGTCGGCACCGTCGTTCATCCCGGCGGTGTAGTACCCGGTGGGCCCGTCGATCACGACCTCGTCCGCCGTGTCGAGACCCACGGCGAGCGCGTGCGCACCCCGGGGTCGGGTGAGCACGAACCGGCCGGTGCCGTCGGACGCCTGGAGGACCCGGTTGGTCTCCCGGAGTCCCGCGGCCTGGACGTCGATGGTGCGCACCGGCGTGGTGGGCACGGCGGCGGCGGGGGCGGACGTCACGGCCGGCTCGGGCGGTCCGAGGGTCGTGAGCCGGACGGTCTGCTCTGGGGTGACGGTCATCGTGCTTCCTTCGTGGTGGGGGCGGGGGCGCGGGGGGTTCAGCGGTGCCAGTGGTAGATCCGGCCCGGCTCGGGTTCGTAGAGGTGGGCGTCGGCGATGCCCGGAAGGTGAGCCAAGGCGCGGTACTCGGACGCCATGGCCACGTAGCGGTCGGTCTCGGCGATCACCGCGGGTTTGCAGGCGATCGGGTCGCGGACCACCGCGAACTCCTCGGCCGTGGACACCAGCAGCGTGTAGAAGCCGTCGAGGACCCGGGACATCTCCTCCAGCGCCTGGTCGATCCCGGCGCCCAGCGCGATCTGTTCGGCCACGAAGCGGGCCGCGACCTCGGTGTCGTTGAGCGTGTCGCAGTGGACGTCCCGACGGGCGAGCTCCCTGCGCACCGAGGCGTGGTTGGAGAAGGAGCCGTTGTGCACGATGCACTGGTCGGGGCCCACGGAGAAGGGGTGCGACCCGGCCGGGGTGACGGCGGACTCGGTGGCCATGCGCGTGTGGCCGACGCCCTGCCACCCGGAGGCTCCCGGCAACCCGAATCCGGTCGCCAGGTCCAGGGGCAGGCCGACGCCCTTGAGAACGGCGAGCTCGCTGCCCATCCCCACCAGCACGACCTCCGGCGCGGCGGTCCGCAGTGCGGACGCCAGCGTGTCCGCGTCGGTCTCGGCGGACAACAGCACGGTGGCACCGATCTCACGACCCCGCACCGCCGTTCCCAGCCGGGAACCGACGCGGGTGGCCAGGTCGGCCGCGTCCACGTCGTCTGCCAGCACGGTGACGGTCGCCGAGCCCGCCGGCGTCCAGTCGGGGTTCCCGTAGACGGCCACACCGGCGGAGTCCGAACCCCGGTCGGTCATCTCGCCGAGCATGGTGGTGAGCAGGTCGCCGAGCCGGGGCTCGAGGTCCGGGTCGCGAAGGTGGAGTCCGACGATGCCGCACATGATTTCTCCTGGGTGGGTGGGTGGGTGGGGAAGGGGGGTCACAACGCGGTGAGGTACTCGTCGATCTCCCACTGGGTGACGGTGTTGTGCCAGGAGATGAACTCCTCGCGTTTGAGATCGGCGTAGTACTCGGCCACGCCGCCGCCGCCGATGTCCAGCGCGGCGCGGACCACCTCGTCGCGCCCCATCTCCTCCACCGCGTGCAGGAGGGTCGGCGGGAGCGTGTGGGTGGCCCCGGTGACCGTCGCCGGCATCCCGGGATCGAGTCCCCGCCGAACCCCGTCCAGGCCCGCGGCGAGTTGCACGGCCACGGCGAGGTAGGGGTTGGCCGATCCGTCGCCGCCGCGGAGCTCGACCCGGTTGCCGTCGGGAACCCGCAGGTAGTGCGTCCGGTCGTTGCCGCCGTAGGTCGCGTCGGTGGGCGACCAGGTGGCCCCCGACGCGGTGGTGCGGGCACCGATGCGCTTGTAGGAGTTGATCGTGGGGCACAGGACCGCGTGCATCCCGGCGGCGTGGGCGAGTATCCCGGCGATGAAGCCGTACGCGGTGGGGGACAACCCCAGTCCGTGCGGATCGTCGCCGTCCGCGGGGAAGACCGGGAGGCCGTCCCGCCACAGCGACATGTGCAGGTGCATCCCGGACCCGGTGCGGTCGGAGAACGGCTTGGGCATGAAGGTGGCGATCATGTCCCGCTGCTCGGCGAGCATCGAGATGATGTAGCGGAGCGTCATCACGCGGTCGGCGGTGACCATCGCCTCGTCGTAGGCGAAGTTCTGCTCGAACTGCCCGTTGCCGTCCTCGTGGTCGTTGGCGTAGTTGGACCACCCGAGCGCGTTCATCGCATCGGACACCCCGGCCAGGTGCTCGTACATCCGCGTGACCCCGCGGGCGTCGTAACAGGGGTGGCTCTCGTCGTCCTTGGGGTCGGCCGTGCGCAGCGACCCGTCCGCGTTCTTGCGGACCAGGAAATACTCGACCTCCGCGCCCACCTTGAGGTCGAGCCCGTCGGACGCGGCGTCGGCCAGCATCCGCCCGAGGATCACGCGTGGCGCGAAGCGCCACGGTTCGCCGCCCACCCAGGGGTCGCAGTGGACGAGGGCCAGCCCGGGCTTGATGAAGTCCAGGGTGGTGAAGGAGCGGGGGTCGGGGACGACGAGGAGGTCCGGGTCCATGGGCCGTTGGCCGATCGCATCGGCGGCGTATCCGGCGAACCCGAGCTCGCCGGCCTCCAGCTGATCCACCGCGGACGCCGGGACCAGCTTCGCGCACGGCTTGCCCCGGAGGTTGGTGAAGACGGCCAGCACGAATCTCGTCCCGGTGTCGGCGACGAGCCGGGCCAGGGGGCCCGGCGCGATCTCGGGCCGGGGTCCGGGGGCCGCGGGCCGGAACGCCGTCGACACCGACGAGCCGTTCCGGCGTCCGTGGACCTCGGCGGAGGGGTCTGCGGTGACTGTCATCGGATTCTCCTGGGGTGGGCATCTCACGTGCCGTTTCTGGTTGGTAGTCACAACCTACTGACACGAAACCGGTGGTGGGTTTCCGCGACGTTACGACTTCTCCGGCCCGAGACTGCCTATCCGACAGACGTTCTCACTGAAAAATTGGCCGACCGGCCGACCGGGTCCGCACCGGGCCCGACACGGTAACCCGATGGAAACGCGCGCGACACCCGGAGGAAAGCTCGTCGGGATCACACTGTGAAACGCAAGTTCCTCTTAGATCGCCGCTACGGAGTGGCCTCACAGAAATGAGAGACAGATGGACGTAGCCATTGCGGCGGCCGACACCGCCTGGGTGCTCGCCGCCATGGTCGCGGTGGCCTTCATGGTCCCCGGCCTGGCCCTGTTCTACGGCGGTATGGTCAGCATCCGCAGCACGCTCAACATGATGATGATGACGATCGGCGCGGTCGCCGTCATGGCCGTGCTGTGGGTGCTGGTCGGGTACTCGCTCACCTTCGGCAACTCACTCGGTGGTGCCGGGCTCCTCGGTAACCCGCTCGAGTATCTGGGACTGGCCGGCATCATGGCCGAGCCCGAGACCCCGGGCCTTCCCCCCGCCCTGTTCGCCGGGTTCCTGCTGCTCTTCGCGGGGATCACCGTGGCGCTCGTGGCCGGTGGCGCGGCGGACCGGATGAAGTTCTCCACCTGGTTGGTCTTCTCGGTCGCGTGGCCGCTGCTGGTGTTCTTCCCGGTGGCCCACTGGGTGTTCGCCTTCGACTCCGAGGACGGGTCCGTGATCGGCGGCTGGATCGCCAACAACCTGGGTGCGATCGACCTCGCCGGTGGTACCGCCATCCATATCAACGCGGGCGTCGCGACGCTCGCCCTGGTCCTCGTGCTCGGCCGGCGCGCCGCGTTCCCCGCGGTGAGCAGGCCGCACAGCGTGCCGTTGACGTTCCTCGGCGCCGGCATGCTCTTCGCCGGCTGGATCGGGTTCAACGCCGGTTCCGCGCTCGTCGCGGGCAACACGGCCGCGGTGGCCGCGCTCAACACCGTCGTCGCGGGCCTCTGCGGCGCCCTGGCCTGGATGATCACCGAGCAGGTCCGCGCCAAGCACCCCACCACCCTCGGTGTGGCCTCCGGCCTGGTGGCCGGCCTCGTGGGCATCACCCCGGCCGCGTCCTCGGTCAGCCCCCTCGGCGCCATCGCGATCGGCCTGATCTGCGGCGTGGCCTGTCACTACGCCGTGGCGCTGAAGTACCGCCTCGGCTACGACGACTCGCTCGACGTTGTGGGCCTGCACATGGTCGCGGGCATCATCGGGACCCTGCTCATCGGAGTGATCGCCGATCCCGCCTCCCCCGTCGGTGAGGCCGGGTTGTTGTTCGGCGGCGGGTTCGGGCAGCTCGGCGCCCAGACGCTGGCCACCCTCGCGGTGGTCGCCTACTCCTTCGTCGTGACACTGCTCATCGCGCTCGTCCTGGACAAGACGATGGGCCTGCGTGTCACCGAGGAGGACGAACTCGAGGGACTCGACAAGGCCTACCATCGCGAGATGGCCTACTTCCAGGACGGCCTCGGTACCGACGGCTCGGCGGTCGACACCGCGAGCGCGAGCACGTAGCCCCAGGCTCCCGGCGCCCCCCGGGTTGCGCTGCGGGTTCGGTCCGAACCCGCAGCGCGGCCCGGGGTTTTCCGAGCACAGCGCCAGCGCAAACCCGGGGGGCCAGGGCCCGGGGCGGGGGGCGGGGGGCGGGGCAGTCCGGTCTAGCGGGCCGCTCCCACGGGCTGGTCCTTGAGCGCGGCCAGGATGTCGTCGACCCGGTCCTTGGCGTCGCCGAACAGCATCTGGGTGTTGTCGCGGAAGAACAGCGGGTTCTGCACCCCGGCGTAGCCCGCGGCCATGGAGCGCTTGAACACGATCACGTCGGTGGCCTCCCACACGTGGAGCACGGGCATCCCGGCGATCGGGCTGCTCGGGTCCTCGGCGGCGTCCGGGTTGACGGTGTCGTTGGCGCCGATCACCAGGACGACGTCGGTGCCGGCGAAGTCGTCGTTGATCTCGTCGAGCTCCAGGACGATGTCGTACGGGACCTTGGCCTCGGCCAGCAGCACGTTCATGTGGCCGGGCAGGCGCCCGGCCACGGGATGGACGGCAAAGCGCACGTCCACGCCCCGCTCCCGCAGGATGCGGGTGAGGTCGGCCACCGGGTACTGCGCCTGCGCCACCGCCATGCCGTAGCCCGGGGTGATGATCACCGAGGACGCGCCCGCGAGCAGTTCGGCCGCACCGGCGACGTCGATCTCGCTGTGCTCCCCGTGGTCCTTGCCCTCGCCCGAGGGGGCCTCGATGCCGAAGCCGCCCATGATGACGGAGAAGAACGAGCGGTTCATGGCCTTGCACATGATGTAGGACAGGTACGCACCGGACGAGCCGACCAGGGCCCCGGTCACGATGAGCAGGTCGTTGCCCAGCAGGAAGCCCGTCGCCGCGGCGGCCCAGCCCGAGTACGAGTTGAGCATCGACACCACGACCGGCATGTCGCCGCCGCCGATGGAGGCCACCAGGTGCCAGCCCAGCGCCAGGGCCAGGGCGGTCACCACGATGAGCATCCACAGGGCCGGGGAGATGACGAACCACACCGTCAGCGCGACAAAGGCCACGAGGATCCCGGCGTTGATGAGGTTCTTGCCCGGCAGCACCAGCGGCGAGGACTTCATCTTCCCGGACAGCTTGAGGTAGGCCACGATCGAGCCGGTGAGGGTGACGGCACCGATGAACACGCCGATGAACACCTCGGCGTGGTGGATGCCCAGCAGCGACCCGGTCAGCTCACCGTGGAGGTTCGGCTCGAGGTAGCCGTTCCAGCCCACCAGGACCGCGGCCAGTCCGACGAAGGAGTGCAGCAGGGCGATCAGCTCGGGCATCTCGGTCATCTGCACGCTGCGGGCCCGCAGCAGCCCGATCACCGCGCCGATGAGCACGGCCACCACCATCAGGACGATGCCGATGGTCGCGGGCTTGTGGTCGATCACCAGGGCGACCGTGGCCACCAGCGCCAGCGCCATGCCGGAGATACCGAAGGTCAGGCCTCGGCGGGCGGTCTCGTGCTTGGACAGGCCCGCCAGCGACAGGATGAACAGCAGCGCGGCGACCAGGTAGGCCGCATTCGCGGCGGTCTCGATGGTCATCGGTCAGGCTCCCTTCGAGAACATGGCGAGCATGCGGCGCGTCACGGCGAAACCGCCGAACACGTTGATGGACGCGACGAGGATCGCGATGGTGGCCAGCGCCAGGCCGAGGGTGTTGTCGATGCCGATCTGCAGCAGCGCACCCACGACGATCACGCCGGAGATGGCGTTGGTCACCGACATCAGCGGCGTGTGCAGCGCGTGGTGGACGTTGCCGATGACGTAGTAGCCGATCACGATCGCCAGGACGAACACCGTGATGTGGCGCGGGATGTCGCCCGGCGCCACGGCCGTGAGGACCAGCAGCAGCGCCATGCCCGCGGCGATCATCGCCAGCTTCGCCCCGGCGGACATCGTCTTCTTCTCCGCCGGCGGCTCCGCCCGCACGGCCGGGGCCGCGGCCGGCGCGGCGCTGACCTGCACCGGCGGGGGTGGCCACATGACCTCCCCGGCACGGGCCACGGTCACGCCGCGCTGGACCACGTCGTCCAGGTCCAGCGCCCACCGCCCGTCCTTGCCCGGGGTGACGAGCTTGGCCAGGTTGACCAGGTTGGTGCCGTACAGCTGCGAGGCCTGGGCGGGCAGACGGCCGGCCAGGTCGGTGTAGCCGATGATGGTCACGCCGTTCTCGGTCACCACCACCTGGTCCGCCACCGAGCCCTCGACGTTGCCGCCCTGCGCGGCGGCCATGTCCACGATGACCGAGCCCCGCTTCATCAGCGCGACGTCGGCGGCAGTGATCAGACGCGGGGCAGCCCGGCCCGGGATGAGCGCCGTGGTGATGACGATGTCCACGTCTGCGGCCTGCGCCGAGTACAGCGCCGCCGCCGCGCGGTCGTACGCCTCGCTGGTGGCCTTGGCGTACCCGTCCGAGGAGACTTCCTTCTCCTCCTCCGGCACCTCGACCGGCAGGTACTCGCCGCCGATCGACTTGACCTGATCGGCCACCTCGGGCCGCGGGTCGGTCGCCCGCACGATCGCGCCCAGGCTGCTCGCCGCACCGATCGCGGCCAGACCGGCCACCCCAGCGCCCGCCACGAGGACCTTGGCCGGCGGAACCTTGCCCGCGGCGGTGACCTGGCCGGTGAAGAACCGGCCGAAGTGATGGGCGGCCTCGATCACGGCGCGGTAGCCGGCGATATTGGCCATCGAACTCAGAACGTCCATCGACTGCGCGCGCGAGATTCGCGGCACCGCATCCATCGCCATCGCGGTCACCCCGCGCTCGGCCAGCGCGCTGACCAGCCGCTCGTTCTGGGCCGGGGCCAGCAGGCCCACCAGCGTGGCGCCGGACCGGAGCCGGGCCACCTCGGCCTCGGTCGGCACGGCCACCTTGAGAACCACGTCGCTGCCCCACGCCCGGTCACCGGAGACCAGCTCGGCCCCGGCCCCCGCGTAGGCGGCATCGGCGAACCCGGCGCGGGTGCCGGCGCCCTGCTCCACCACGACCCGGTACCCGAGCCCGATCAGCTTCTCCACGGTGGCCGGCGTCGCCGCCACCCTGTTCTCGCCCGGGTTGGACTCCGCGACCACACCGATCACGGCGCTCTCGCCGGCTGTCGTGTCGATCGACTCGCCGGGCGCGGGCGCCGTCTTCTCTGGGATCTGTTCGAGGCTCGAGGCCATTGGTGTTCCTTCGTACAGCGTGTTGGAGAGCCGGTACCCCGCGTACCGGCTCCGATGATCACGGCCTTGTCGGCCGTTGTCCTTTCCACTCCCGGCACACCGCCGTACCGGGCTCGCTCTCGAGAACGATCTAGTTCAGAGCCAGCGATGAAGCTCAACGGGCGGGAGGGTGGCCCCGGCTTCGTCCCGCCCATAAGGCGGAGTCCTCCGGCCCGGGCGGGGGTGGCGCCGCGGGAGCCCAGAGGACAATGACGCGAGCGTACGTGACGACCACCTCACCCACGAAAATCTGTGATCCGGGTCACCAAGCGCGTGATACCCCGTAAATGCACGAAGGCCGGCCTGTCGGCCGGCCTCGCTGGCGATCGAGTCGGACCCGACTCGCTCTGGTGGGCGAAGGGGGACTTGAACCCCCACGTCCCGAAGGACACTGGCACCTGAAGCCAGCGCGTCTGCCATTCCGCCACTCGCCCGAGTAACGCCCGCATACGTTAACACGGTCCGATCGGGCCGCACTAATCCGCTGGTGGGGGTCTTCGGAGTGGGCGCCCGGCCCGCCGGCCGGCCGCTTCCCGCGTGCTTACCACCGCCCGCGCCTCTATGATCGACCGGATGCCGCCGTGTGGTGGCGTCGACAGACCGTGCCCGGGCGGCCGAGGGGAAGGGAGGCGAGGCGTGGGATTCGTGAGCAAGTTCGAACGCACCCTGCAGGGCGCCGTCGGCGACGCGTTCGCCCGTCTCTTCGGGGGCAAGGTCGTGGCTGCCGAGGTCGAGGCCCAGCTGCGCAAGCAGGCGGAGGCCTCCCTCAAGGTGGCCGACGGTCACCTCTTGGTGTCCAACAGCTACACCATCACCCTGGCCCGGTCCGACTACGCGTCGTTCACCGAGGACGAGGCCCTGGCCGTGAAGACCTTCTCCCGCCACCTCTCGGACCACATCTCCGACCAGGGGTGGGAGACGTACGGCCCGGTCGCGGTGACGTTCGTCGAACGCGACGACCTCCACACCGGGCAGATGCGTATAGACGGTGTCGTGGACCCCGACGCCGTGCCGTTCCACATCTCGGCCGCCGCGCCGGTTCCGGGGCCGGGCCACCCGGCTCCGTCGTCGCCGAACCGCGTCCCGCCGAGCGCGAGTCAGGAGAACAACCACGTGCAGGCACCAGCCTCCAACTATCCCGTCGCCGCCCGGTCCGGTCAGGGCACCGGCTGGGGCGGCCCGTCGGACGCCCCCACCCGGATCACCCCGGGCCGTTCCTCACTGACCGTGACGCTGCACCTCGACGACGGCTCCGGCCGCACGTTCCGCCTCCAGCGGGGGTCCAACCTGCTCGGTCGCGGCCAGGACGCGGCGTTCCGGCTCCCGGACACCGGGGTGTCGCGCCAGCACGCCGACATCCGCTTCGACGGCCGGGAGGCGGTCCTCACCGACCTCGGCTCGACCAACGGCACCACGGTCAACGGCGGCCCCGTCCAGGACTGGCAGCTGGCCGACGGGGACGTCATCCGGGTCGGACACTCGGAGATCACCGTCCGGTTCGACTAGCCTCGACACGACAGACCCCGGGAACCGTCCGGGACGATCGGCCGTCGCCTGTGGTGACCCGAGCCACGGAGGGGAGGACGAACTCGTGCAGGGACTCGTTCTGCAGCTCTCCCGCGGCCTCCTGCTGGCCATGCTGTGGCTGTTCATCTACCTCACCCTGCGCGCGCTGAAGACCGACGTCTTCGGCAACGTCGGGATGCGGTCGGCCGGGCAGGGCGAGCGTCGGGGCGGCCTCCTCGGCCGGGGCGACAAGACCATCCGCCACCTCGTCGTGACCCAGGGGGCCCTCTCCGGGACCCGCATCACCCTCTCCGAACAGCCGGTCCTGCTGGGCCGCGCGGACTCGTGCACGCTCGTGATCGACGACGACTACGCCAGCAACCAGCACGCCCGGCTCTCCCCCCACGGACCCGACTGGTTCCTCGAGGACCTGGGCTCGACGAACGGCACCTATCTGGACAGATCGAGGGTGACGACCCCGGTCAAGGTGGCCGCCGGCACGCCGATCCGGATCGGCAAGACCGTGATCGAGCTCCGGACGTGACCCCCGCCCTCGTCTACACCGCGCGCTCGCACCTGGGCATGGTGCGGGAGAACAACGAGGACTCGGCGTACGCCGGCCCCCGGCTTCTCGCGCTGGCGGACGGCATGGGCGGTCACGCCGCCGGCGAGATCGCCAGCCAGTTCGTGGTGGCCGCGCTGGCCAGGTTGGACGAGGACGAGCAGGGGCAGGACCTCACCGCCGCGCTCACCCGGGCGCTGGGCGCGGGCAACGCGGCGATCGCCGCGCACGTGGACGCCCACCCCGAGACCGACGGCATGGGCTGCACGGCCACCGCGCTGCTCTTCGACGGCCGCCGCGTGGGGCTGATCCACGTGGGCGACTCCCGCGCCTACCTCCTGCGCGACGGCGTGCTCACCCAGATCACCAAGGACGACACCTTTGTCCAGTCCCTCGTCGACCGCGGGGAGCTCTCCGCCGACGAGGCCCACACCCATCCCCGGCGCTCGCTCATCCTCAAGGCGCTCACCGGTGAGCCGGTGGAGCCCACCGCCGTCATCCGCGAGGCCCGCATCGGCGACCGCTACCTGCTGTGCTCGGACGGCCTGTCGGACCCGGTGAGCGCCGAGACCATCGGGGAGACGCTCGGCACCGGGACCGTCGAGGTCGCCGCCGACCGGCTGGTCCAGCTCGCGCTGCGGTCGGGCGGGCCGGACAACATCACGGTGGTGGTGGCCGACGTGCTCGACTCCCCCCGCGACGCGCCGACCCTCCCCGTGGTGGTGGGCGCCGCGTCGTCCGACGAGGCGGGCGTGGTGGACCCCGCCGCCGATCCCCACTCCGACACCGCCGCCGGCAGGGCCGCCGCGTTCTCCCGCGCCCAGGTGGCCTCGCAGAACGGCGAGTCCGCCCCCGCGGACGCGGGTGCGGGCGGGCGTGGGACCGGATCCGACGACGACGAGGCGGACCCCGCCGCCCCGCGCGGCACCCGCTGGCGTTTCGCGCTGAGCGTCGTCGGGGTCCTGGTCCTGCTCGCCGGGATCGTCGGCGTGTCCGCGCTGCTCGTCAGGAGCAACTACTTCGTCACAGAGCAGGACAGCCAGGTCGTGGTCAAGCGGGGCATCTCCGGGGAGGTCTTCGGACTCTCGCTCGCCTCGGTCAGCCAGAAGGCGTGCCTCACCCAGGACGGGACCCTGACGATGCACGACCCCGACGCGATCCCCGCCGGCTGCGACGTGTTCACGCTCGGCGATCTCCGCGAGCCCGCCCGGGAGACCGTCCGCGCCGGGCTGCCGTCGGGCAGCCTCGCCGAGGCGAACGCACAGGTCTACCGGCTCGCGCAGGACAACCTCCTGCCCCCGTGCGAACCCACGCGGCGGGCGGGTCGGGAGGCCGGGGCGACCCCCTCGCCGTCGTCGCCCCCCACCTCCGCCGTGCCCGAGCCGGTGCCGGTGCCCGGCGAGGACTGCCGGGTGGTGAGCTGACCGTGTCCGCCCCCTCATCGGATCCCCGGCAGCAGGCGATCCCCGACCGGCCCCGCCGCGGCAAGGAACTCGTCCTGCTCGTGGCCGCCTCGGTGATCGTCGGGTTCTCCCTGCTGCTCGTCCAGCTGGCCCAGGAGCAGGAGCTCTCGCTCTCGCTGCTGTGGATCACCCTGGCGTTCCTCGGGCTCTCCGGTGCCGCCCACCTGCTGATCCGCTGGCTGGCGCCCTTCGCCGACCCCGTCCTGCTGCCCGCGGTCACCCTGCTCAACGGCCTCGGCCTGGTGCTCATCTACCGCCTGGACCTGGCCTACGCCGCGCGGGCGATCGCGAACGGGAACGACCCGCCGGGCATGGACGTGACCCGCCAGCTGCTGTGGACGTTCCTCGGGCTGAGCGTGATGGCGATGGTGCTGTACTTCCTGCGCGACCACCGCGTGCTGGCGCGGTACGGCTACACGATGGGCCTCGCCGGGCTGGTCCTGCTGGCGATCCCCGCCCTGCTGCCCTCCCGGTTCTCCGAGATCAACGGCGCCAAGAACTGGATCATCCTGCCGGGCTTCACGCTCCAGCCCGGCGAGTTCGCCAAGATCCTGCTCATCATCTTCTTCGCCTCCATCCTCGTGGAGAAGCGGGAGCTGTTCACCACCGCCGGCAAGCGCGTCCTGGGGGTGGACCTGCCGCGCGCCCGCGACCTCGGGCCGATCATCGTGGCGTGGTTCCTCTCGCTCGGCGTCCTGGTCTTCAACACCGACCTCGGCATGTGCCTGCTGCTGTTCGCGACCGTGCTCACCATGCTGTACGTGGCCACGGAGCGCGTGAGCTGGCTGCTCATCGGCGTGGTGCTGGTGGCGATCGGCGGGGTGCTCGCCTACGGACTGTTCGGGCACGTGCGGGTGCGGTTCCAGATCTGGCGGGACCCCTTCGCGTTCTTCGACACCGGCGGGTACCAGAGCTCGCAGGCCCTGTTCGGGCTGGCCTCCGGCGGGATGGGCGGCACCGGGCTCGGCAACGGCCGGCCCGACCAGGTCCCGTTCGCGGGCACCGACTTCATCACCTCGACCATCGGCGAGGAGCTGGGGCTCATCGGCCTGGCGGCCGTCCTCATGGTCTACGCGATCCTCGTCCTGCGCGGGATCCGGGTGGGCCTGACCATCCGCGACAGCTTCGGCAAACTCGTCGCCGTGGGCCTGGCGTTCACCATGGCCTTCCAGGTGTTCGTGGTGGTCGGCGGCGTGACGACCCTCATCCCGCTCACCGGCCTGACCCTGCCGTTCATGGCCTACGGCGGGTCGAGCCTGCTGGCGAACTACGCGCTGCTGGCCATCCTGCTCCGGCTGTCGCACGACGCCCGCCGGCCGATGCCCACCCCCCGCCAGGCGCCGGCGCTGGCGGAGGCCGCCACCGGCATGATGAGCAGCCCCCTGCTGTCCCGCTTCCGGGCCCACGGGTGAGCGCCGGATGAACGCCGCCATCCGCAGGGTCGCTGTGGCCGCCATGGTCATGGTGGTGGCGCTGCTGCTCCAGCTCACGTGGATCCAGGTCTTCCGCGCCGACGATCTGCGCGCCGACCCCCGCAACACCCGGATGCTCCTGGACGAGTACTCCCGGCAGCGCGGCCAGATCACCGCGGGCGGCCGCGTGCTGGCCCTGTCCCTACCGGGGGACGGCCGCTACAAATACGTCCGCACCTACCCCACCGACCCGGTCGCCTTCGGCCCGACGGTCGGGTACTACTCCCTCCAGTACGCCACGTCCGGGATCGAGCAGTCCCAGGACGCCTTCCTCAACGGGTCGGACTCGCGCCTGCTCTCCCAGCGCATCTCCGGCCTCATCTCCGGCCGCACCCCGCAGGGCGGATCGGTCGAGCTGACACTGGACCCGGTCGCGCAGCAGGTCGCCTACGACGCGCTCCGGCGGGGCGCCGGCCAGGGCTCCTTCGTGGGATCCGTGGCGGCGGTCCGCCCCTCGACCGGCGAGGTGCTGGCGCTGGCCTCCAGCCCGTCGTTCGACCCCAACGCGCTGTCCAGCCAGGAGCAGACCGTCCGGACCGAGGAGATGGAGCGGATCGAGCAGAGCGCCGACCGGCCGTTGCTCAACCACGCCACGCAGCAGTCGCTACCCCCCGGTTCCACCATGAAGGTCATCACCACCGCCGCGGCGCTCGAGCAGGGCATGGGCCCGGAGACCCCCGTCTCCGGCGCCGACCGCACCCTGCTGCCCGGCACCTCCACCTATCTGCAGAACTACGCGGGCCAGACGTGCGGGGGCGGGACCGTCACGCTGCGCAGGGCGTTCGAGCTGTCCTGCAACGTGCCGTTCGTCGAGCTCAGCCAGGAGATCGGGGCGGAGGCGTTCACGGAGATGGCGGAGCGATTCGGGATCGACGGGCGCCCACCCGAGGACTTCGCGATCCCCGTCGCCCCGTCCGGCCTCGGCCGGATGGACGACTCCGCCCAGCTGGCGATGAGCGCGATCGGCCAGAGCGACGTCCGGATGACCACCCTGCAGAACGCCATGGTCGCGGCGACCGTCTCCAACGGCGGGGTCCGCATGGAGCCGCAGCTCATCAAGTCCCTGACGGCGCCCGACCTCTCGCTGGTCCAGGCGTTCACCCCCCGCGACGCCGGACGCGCGCTCACCGACGAGCAGGCCGGAACCCTCACCGAGCTCATGGTGGGGGCCGAGGCCAACGCCGGCGGCGGCCTGTCCGGGGTGACCATCGCCTCCAAGACCGGCACCGCCGAGCACGGCGTGGACTCCTCCGAGTCCATCCCCTACACCTGGTACATCGCGTTCGTCCCCGGGCAGGACGTGGCCGTGGCGGTGGCGATCGAGTCCGGACCCGGCATCACCCGCGACACGGTCGGTGCCACCTTCGCGGGCCCCATCGGCCGTGAGGTCCTGGGCGCCCTCCTCGGAGGCGCCGGATGAGCCTCAACTCGGGAGCCCTCCTGTCCCACCGGTACCGCCTGCTGCGCCTCATCGCCACCGGCGGGATGGGTCAGGTCTGGGAGGCCGACGACGCGGTGCTCGACCGCCACGTGGCCGTCAAGGTCCTCAAGGCCGAGTACTCCTCGGACCCGGAGTTCGTGGAGCGGTTCCGCTCCGAGGCCAAGGTCACCGCGAGGATCTCCCATCCCGGGATCGCGACGGTCTACGACTACGGTCAGATCGACGACCCCGCGTCCGGCAGCCCGCTGTCCTACCTGGTGATGGAGCTCGTGGTGGGCGAGCCGCTCTCCGACGTCCTCGCCCGCGAGGGGACGCTGCCGCTGCGGCACACGCTCGACATGCTCGAGCAGACAGGCCGCGCGCTCCACGCGGCGCACGCGATCGGCCTGGTCCACCGGGACGTCAAGCCGGGCAACATCCTCATCACGCCCACCGGTCAGGTCAAACTCACCGACTTCGGGATCGCCAAGTCGATGGGCGCCTCCTCCGTGACCCAGACCGGGATGGTCGTGGGTACCGCCCAGTACATCGCCCCCGAGCAGGCCATGGGGCAGGAGACCACCCCGGCCGGTGACGTGTACTCCCTCGGCGTGGTGGGCTACGAGTGCGTGTCCGGACGTCGACCGTTCATCGCCGACTCGCCGGTGTCGATGGCGATGATGCACGTCCACGACGCCCCGCCGCCGCTGCCCGACACGGTGCCCACCCCGGTCCGACGGCTCCTGGCGGGGGCGATGGTCAAGGATCCCGGCCGGCGCTACCCCGACGGCGGGGCCTTCGCCGACGCCGTCTCCGACGTGCGGGCCGGCCGCGAGCCCAGGCCGGCGACCGCGTCCCCCGCCGGTGCGGCGGCCGGCGGCGTGCTCGGCGCCGCCGCGGGCGCGGCGTCCGGTGCCACCGCGGCCACCACCGTGCTGCCCGACGAGCCACCCGGGGCCGGCGGGGCGGCGCGGCCCGACCCGACGCGGGCCTACACGCGGCACCTTCCCGGGCCCCCCGCTCCGTCGCCGGCCCGGTCCACCGCGATGCGCCACCAGGCCCCACCCGTCACCGCCCGGCCGGCCCGGCGGCGTGGCGGCACCGGATGCGCGGGATGGTTCCTGCTGGTGTTCGTCCTGGTGACGGCGCTCGCCGTGGCCGCGGCCATCGCGCTGTCCAACGCGGGCGCCTTCGGCCCCGGCGGCCTGTTCGGCGGCCCCACCGCGCCCTCGCCGACCAGGTCCGCCCCGCAGACCCCGACGCAGCAGGCTCCGACGCCGACCCCGACCCCGACACCGACCCCCACGCCGGAGCCGACGCCGACGCCGCAGCCCACCCCGAGCTCGCCGGTGGTCCCGCCGCCGCCGGACCTCCAGGACATGCTCGACTCGTTGACCTCCGAGCTCAACTCGCTCATCCCCCAGCAGGATCAGGGCACCAACGGGAACGCGCCGGCCGCCGCCGGTCGGAACAACGGCAGGGGAGGTGCCCTCGGATGACCACACCTCGTCTCCTGGCGGGCCGGTACGAGATCGGCGAGATCCTCGGATTCGGCGGCATGTCGGAGGTCCACCGCGGCCGGGACACCGTCCTCGGACGCGATGTGGCGGTCAAGATCATGCGGCCGGAGCTGGCGCGTGACGCGACGTTTTACCAGCGCTTCCGCCGCGAGGCCCAGAACTCGGCGTCGCTGAACCATCCCTCGATCGTGGCGATCTACGACACCGGCGAGGAGCACACCGCCGACGGTGACCTGCCGTACATCGTCATGGAGGTGGTCGAGGGGGACACCCTCCGCGACATCGTCAAGATGGACGGTCCCATGGAGATCGACCGCGCCCTCGGGGTGATGGCCGACGTCTGCGGCGCGCTCGACTTCTCGCACAAGAAGGGGATCATCCACCGCGACGTCAAACCGGCGAACATCATGATCTCCCGCGACGGCGCCGTCAAGGTCATGGACTTCGGGATCGCCCGGGCGGTGAGCGACTCGACGTCCACCCTCACCGCCACCTCGTCCGTCCTCGGGACCGCGCAGTACCTCAGCCCCGAGCAGGCCCGGGGCGAGACCGTCGACGCCCGCTCGGACCTCTACTCCGCCGGCTGCGTGCTCTACGAGTTGGTGGCCGGCGCCCCGCCGTTCACCGGCGAGTCCCCCGTGGCGGTGGCATACCAGCACGTCCGGGAGTCGCCGCGGCCCCCGTCGGCCGTCAACCCGGACGTCACCCCGTACGTCGACGCCGTGGTGATGCATGCCATGGCCAAGAACCCCGAGAACCGGTACACCTCCGCGGGCGACATGCGGACCGACCTGTTGGCCGTCCTGACCGGGGGTCGGCCGTCGGCGCCGCTCGTGCTGTCCGACGACGAGCTCGACGACGAGCACCGCCCCGACGCCCCCCACGGCTTCACCGGGGCGGGCTACGGCTCGGGCCGACCGGACTGGGGCCCCTCCGACGCCCCGACCGAGGCGCACCCGCTGCCCGGACCGGCCGCGGGCGCGGGCGCGGGGACCGCCGTCGCGGCCTCGCGGACCGCCGCCGCCCGGAACGGTGGCCCGGACGGTCGACGGGACCGGCCCCGCGGCGTGACGATCGCCGCGGCGGTCCTCATGGTCCTGGCCATGGTCGCGGGCGTGTCGATCTGGGCCACCTCGGGCCGCAGCGGCGACGTCGCGCAGGTCCAGGAGATCACGATCCCCGAGGTCGCCCAGCGCCCGGCGGGTGAGGTCGTCGCCGAGCTCACGGCCCTCGGGCTCGTGCCGGTCCAGATCCCCCGGCCCGACCCGCAGATCCCCGAGGGGCACGTGGTGTCCTCCGACCCCATCGCGGGCAAACGGCTGCCGGTGGGATCCGAGATAGTCCTCGTGGTGTCTACGGGCAAACCGATCCTCTCCGTGCCCAACGTCATGGGGATGTCGCCGGCCGACGCGCGCCGGACCCTCGAGCAGGCCGGGTTCCAGGTGACACCGGAGAACGAGGCCCGTCCGTCCACCGCGGAGGACCTGGACAAGGTGGTGGGGACCGATCCCGGGCCCGGAGCGCAGGTGCCCTCCGACCGGCCGGTCAGGCTCACCGTGGGTTCGGGTCCCGAGCAGATCCTGGTCCCGGGCGTCGTGGGCCAGCCCATCGACTCCGCCCGCGCCACGCTCGAGTCCGCCGGCTTCCGCGTGGACACCAGGCGCGTCGACGGCACCGCCCCGGAGGGCCAGGTGGTGGAACAGTCCACGTCCGCCGGGCAGTCGCAGCTCAAGGGCGCGACCATCACGCTCCAGGTCTCGGCGGGCAACCGCTTCCCCATGCCCAACCTGGTCGGTGACACCGTCCCGGACGCGCTGGCCGAGCTCGAGCGGGCCGGGTGGCGGGGCGGCCGCGCCCAGCTGGTCGAGCTGCCGCAGAACGATCCCGACCTCAGCCGGGTCGGCAGGATCTACTCCCAGCAGCCTCCGGTCGGCGAGGCCGGCGTCAACGACCAGGTGGTGGTGCGGGTGATCCGCTTCGGCCTCGTCCCCGGACCGGGCTGACCCGGCCGACCCGACTCACGCGAGCGCGGCGCCGCGGGCCCGGTCGAGCTCGGCCTCGAGACGTGCCACCAGCGTCTCGGACGGGCGCTCCCCGCACATCCCCAGCCAGGTGGCCAGCATCCGGTGGCCGCCGTCGCTCATCACGGACTCGGGGTGGAACTGCACCCCGTGGATGGGCAGATCCCGGTGCCGCATCGCCATGATCAGCCCCGACTCGGTCCACGCCGTGGGCACGAGCTCGGCGGGCACCGTCTCGGGCAGCACCGTCAGCGAGTGGTAGCGGGTCGCCGTGAACGGGCTGGGGATGCCCGCGAGCACGCCCGAGTCGTCGTGGGTGACCTGGCTGGTCTTACCGTGCATGAGCTCGGCGGCCCGGTCGACGGTCGCCCCGAACGCCTCGCCGATCGCCTGGTGGCCCAGGCATACCCCCAGCACGGGGACGCCGGCCCGCCCGCACACGCCGATGAGCGGGATCGTGGCCCCCGCCCGGTCCGGCGTTCCGGGCCCGGGGCTGAGCAGGACGCCGTCGTACTCCCGGATCACGCGCTCCAGCCCGGCCGGGTCGTAGCGGCCGTCCGGGCCCGCGAGTCTCTCGTCGTCGTTCCGCCACACGTCACACGCCGCGCCCAACTGCCCGAGGTACTGAACCAGGTTGTAGACAAAGCTGTCGTAGTTGTCGACCACGAGGATGCGCATAGATGCAGCGTACTGCCGTCCGCGGGATGAACGCCCGGCGCCGGGCTTGGTAGAGTGACCCGGACATCCCCCAGCAGTCGAGGACTCCATGCCCAAGTCAAAGGTCCGGTCGAAGACCGAGTACACCGACGCCGCCGTCAGCCGCACCCCCGTCAAGGTCAAGGGCACGCCGACGTCGCGCTGGTACCTCATCACCATGTTCGCGCTCATGCTCCTCGGGCTGGCGTGGCTGGTCGTGTACTACCTCGCGGGCGAGAAGATCCCGTTCATGGCCGACCTCGAGACGTGGCAGAACTTCGCCATCGGCTTCGGCCTGGCCGTGGTCGGACTGCTCATGACCATGAACTGGCGGTAGTACACCGCCTCTGCCGGACCGCGATTCACGGCAATCCACAGCGTTCTCCACAGGTCACCCCCCGCACACTGCGGGGGGTGACCTGCATTTTTCTCAGGATTTGACATCGGTGCAGGTCACACCGGTCGGCAAGCTGAGTGAGCGGCGTTCACCTGAGCCCGGCGGGCCCCACACAGGCTGTGGACAACTCCCTCCACACTGGGGATAACCACGAGGGGACGACGACGAGGACGACGTCGCAGGTCGGGGTCCCGTCGCTTCGAACGCGGATCGAACTCCACCGTTGTCATTCATCCACAGTGTGGATAACGCCTGTGGATGGGGGAGGATGGCGGCATGAGTGGTGGAGCGACGGCGGACGGTGCGCACCGGGCCGCGTCCTGGTCGCCGGGAACGGTGTGGCCGACGGTGCAGATCGCGCTCGGGATCGTGGCGGTGGTGGCCGGCGTCTCCACCGGGGACCCGCTGGGGCTCCTGCTGACCGGGCTGCTGGCGCTCCTGCTCATCCCCGCCGGCGCCCTCCAGTTGCTGCGCCGCCCGCGGATCGAGGTGGTGGACGGGCTGCTGGCCGTGAAGAAGCTCGGCGGGGTGCTGTTCGTGCCGCCGGCGCAGATGGTGGAGATCAGGACGCTCGGGGTCGCGCGGTGGGGGGTGCGCCAGCACCTGATGCGACTCGAGTACGTGGACGACCGCGGACGCGAGCAGCTCGACGTGTTCACGCGGGGCGACCTGGGGGCCGACCCGCGCGAGGTCGCGGAGGCCCTCATCGGGATGGGTTTCGGGGGGCCGGGCGAGCTCAGCCGGTGACGATGAACCCCAGGGTCATGGAGTCGGCGGCGTACCAGCCCGCGGCCGCGACGAGCGCCGCCACCACCACATAGCCGAGCCAGGACACGGTCTCGCGGGTCCCGCGGCCCGCGCGGGCCGGCAACCCGCGGGGCAGCACGACCAGCGCGAACGCCGCGAGCGCCCCCACCGCGAGGCCGCCGAGGTGCGCGGCGAGCGAGATCCCGGGGATGAGGAAGCTCACCACGACGTTCAACGCCAGCAGGATCCCGATCCCCCTGGCGTCCAGGCGCATCGACACCGCGACGATGGCGTACGCGCCCATCAGGCCGAAGATCGCACCGGACGCCCCGGCGGTGAGGGCGTCCTGGCCGAAGAACATCACCGCCACGGATCCGCCGAGCGCCGAAACCAGGTACAGCGCGAGGAACCGCGCGTGACCGATGCTGCGCTCGATCCCCATCCCGAGGATCCACAACATGTACATGTTGAGCAGGAGGTGCATCGGGCCGAAGTGCTGGAAGGCGGAGGTGAGCAGCCGCCACCACTCGTCCCGCACCACCACCACGGGCGGGTAGAGCGCGGTGGCCTCGAACAGCGGCGACGCGTTGTTGGCGAGGAGGCTGCGGGCCTGCGCCGCCGTGGCCGCGTAGACGGCGACGTTGGCCGTGATGAGCCACGCGGTCACCGGCTGGAGGCGGAAGAAGCGCGAGATGGCGCCACCGCCGTGGGTCTGGGTGCTCATGGGGTCCTGGCCGATCGGGCTGACAGACCGGCGGCGCGGGCCGGGGGGCCCCCGCCCCGCCCCCCCCGGGCGGGCGGGGGGGCCGTCCCGCGGGCGCCGGCTCCCCGCGGGCCGCCCGCCCAGCCGCGTTGGCGACGCCCGGCGCCCCCTGGGCCGACCGCGTCTCCACACGCTCGTCGGTGCCGGCGCGGCCGAGGTTCGTGCTGCTGATCGCCCGGCGGGAGAGCAGCCC
>NZ_CALMYY010000101.1 GCF_937873725.1 uncultured Dietzia sp. | reverse complement strand
GCTCGACCTGCGCTGCCTGCTCGACCTGCGCTGCCTGCTCGACCTGCGCTGCCTGAAGGTACGCGTTTGCCCGAGGTGCGCTGGTGCCGTGGACCATAGGTGCAGCGTAAGCCGGAGGTGCAGCGTAAGACGGAGGTGCAGCGTAAGACGGAGGGGCAGCGCACGTCGGCGGGTCCCGCTCGGGGCGCGGCCGGGCGGTCGTAGACTCCGGACCCGTGACCAGCACACGCCGACGGCTCGGAACGCCGACCGCCCACCGCGCCGCCGGCCTGGCCGTGGCCGCGCTCGTCGGGCTGGCGGCACCGGGTCTCACCGGACCCGTCGCGGCCGCCGAGCCCGCGACCGTCCTCCCGTCGAGCGGGCCGCCGCCGGCCGCGGTGCTGCCGTCGACCACCTCGTCGTCGTACTTCGACACCCCCCGCGACCTCTCCGGATGCCCGTACCGCACCGCCCCACCGGCGCCCGTCGACGAGTCCGAGGTCCCGCTCCCCGGGCGGACCTCACCCGCCCCTCCGCCCGTTCCGGAGTCCCTCGCGGGCGGCGACGGGCTGGACGGGTGCGAGGTCGTGGCCCCCGACGGCTTCGACGTCCCACCCGCCGTCACCGCGAGCGCGTGGATGATCTCCGACCTGGACACCGGCGAGATCGTGGCGGCCCGCGATCCGCACGGGCGCTACCGCCCGGCCAGCCTGATCAAGACGCTGCTCGCCTCGGTCGCGCTGGACACCCTCGACGCGGACCGGATCATCGAGGTCACCGACGCGGACCTCGAGGGTGCCGAGGGCAGCCTGGTGGGCATCGGCCCGGGGGGCAAATACTCGGTCGACAGGCTGCTCCGGGGGCTGCTCATGTCCTCGGGGAACGACGCGGCCGTGGTGTTGGCGCACCGGATGGGCGGGATCGACGCGACGCTCGAGGCGATGAACGCCCACGCCGCCGCGCTCGGGGCCCAGGGCACGTACGCGGCCTCGGTGAACGGGCTCGACGCGCCGGGCATGATGTCCTCGGCATACGACATGTCCCTGATCTTCCGCGATGCGATGAGCCGACCGGAGTTCGCCCGGATCGTGGGCACGGAGCAGTCCGGGTTCCCCGGTTATCCCGCGGGCGAGGGCGCGGGGGCCCCGGATCCCGCGGCGGCGTCCGCGTACACGGGCCCGACCGTCCGGCCGGACGGCGTGGTGGTCAACCCCGGATTCGTGGTGTCCAACGACAATCAGCTGCTCTACAACTATCCGGGCGCGATCGGCGGCAAAACCGGTTTCACGGACGACGCCCGGCACACGTTCATCGGGGCGGCCGAGCGCGACGGGCGTCGGCTCGCGGTGGTGTTACTCGACGGCACGCGCGTGCCCGAGGCGCCGTGGCAGCAGGCGGCGGCGCTCCTCGACGCGGGATTCGCCACGGACGACTCGGTGGGGCGGTTGGGGACCGGCGGGCCGGCCTCCCCCGAGGACGCGACCGAGAACCTCGCCTCCGGCCCGCTGGGCTCGGTCGGTCAGGGCTCGGTCGGTCAGGGCTCTGTCGGTCAGGGCTCTGTCGGTCAGGGCTCGGCCGGGCAGGGCTCCGCGACCGTCGCGGGCGCCTCGGCGCTCGAGCGCGTCGGCCCGTGGACGGCGGTCGGGGTGGCCGGGCTGGTCGTGCTGGCCGGTGCCGCGCTGGCGGTCCGCTCGCGGCGCTGACCGCCCGTCCCCCCGCGGCGGGCCGGGGCGGGACGGGACGGCTCAGGAGACGGTGCCGGCGCCCGCGAGGATCACCCGCAGGCGTCCGGAGCAGTCGTCGGCGGCCGCGCGGGCGTCGTGGCCCACAGACACCTCCACGAGAAGCCTGAGGAGGACCACGACGACGAGGTCGGCCGCGATGTCGACGGCCACGCCGTCCGCACCGGAGAGCGTCTCGAGCCGGCCCAGGGTGATCCCCAGCCGGCGGCGGGCGGAATCGACGGCGGCCGCGAGGACCCGGTGGTCGGGGTGGGCGGTGTCGACCAGCCCGCGGGCGAGCACCGACCAGGTCTGGGGGTCGCGGGTCGCGGCCGCGGTCGCCCGGGCGGGCCAGTCGGTGACGGGGTCCGGGCTCGTCGAGGAGGCGAGGTCGTCGACGAAGATCCCGAGGGCCTCGGCGGCCCCGGCGGCGAGCTCGGAGGCCAGGGCGTCCACGGAATCGAAGTGCCGGTAGAACGCGGTGGGCACGATGCCGGCCTCGCGCGCGAGCTCGCGGACCACGAGCCCGGCGAACCCACGGGTGGCCACCGCCTCCCGGCCGGCGGCCACGATGAGTGCACGCGTGTGCTGCTTCTGCTCCGCTCGCGATCTGGGCGCCGACACGCCGGTAATGCTATCGCTCTTCGCGCATCCTCGCACGTCGACGCCCCCGCCGCCGCCCAGTGGCCCGGGCGACACTGCAGACCCCTTTCCATTTGAGAGAACGTATGTACACTCAAACCGTCCGGTGGTCGACCCGGATGGACGCGCCCCCGTAGCGCGGCCGCTCCTTCCCGGACGCGGTTCGCGCATCACGGCAGGAGGTCGCGTCCGACGGCGCCCGACCACACCGACCATCACCTTCCGGAGGTCCCCATGACCGCCCCGACCATCAACCGTCTCTTCTCGCGCAGGATCACGCGCACCCTGCTCACCCCGCACCCGGTCGAGCACTACATCCGTTCGCTGGGCGTGACCTGGTCCGATGACTCGACCGGCGCCACCGTCGTCTCGGTCGACCGGCCGGTGCCGGACGTCACCGTCCTCACGCTCCGCCTGCCCGCCGGGGTCGACCGGCCCGCGCCCGGCGCCGCGCTCCAGATCGGCGTGGTGGTGAACGGCGTCATCCATCGCCGCCACTACTCGCCCGTCGACCCGGCGTCCCGCGAGGACCGGCTGGCGACCATCGCCGTCCGACGCCACCCGGGCGGCGTCGTCTCCGAGCACCTGTGGGCGGAGGCCGCCCCCGGGATGCGCCTGCTCCTGGGCGACCCGGTCGGCGAGATCGCGTTGCCCGAGGAGCGGCCGGCCGACGTCCTCCTGGTGAGCGGAGGGAGCGGGATCACCCCGATGCTCTCCATCGCCTCGACCCTCGCGGCCGAGCGGCACCCGGGCCGCGTGGCCTGGCTCCACTACGCCCGTCGAGCCGGGGACGTCCCGTTTGCCGACCGGATCGAGGAACTCTCGCGCGCCGGGGTCGACGTGCAGGTGGTCGAGACCGCCGGGGAGGCGTCCCCGGCGGGCCTGTCCGGGCACCTCACCCCCGGGCATCTCGAGTCCGTGGCACCCTGGCACGCCGACGCGACCGTGTTCCTCTGCGGACCCGAGGGCCTCGCCGAGGGGCTGCGGGAGGCGCTCGGCGCCGACCGCTATTCCGACGTCCTCCGCGAGCGGTTCTCCGCCACCACCGGCCCCGTCCCCGAGGGCGACGGCGGCACCGTGACCCACCTCCTCAGCGGCGTCTCCGCCCCCAACGCCGGCACCACCCTCCTCGAGGGCGCCGAGGCCGCGGGCCTGCGCCCCAAGCACGGATGCCGCATGGGCATCTGCCACACCTGCACCGCCGTCCGCGTCTCCGGGGCCACCCGGGACCTGCGGACCGGCGTGGTCGACACCGAACCGGGGTGCCACGTCCAGATCTGCGTCTCCGCACCCGTCGGCGACGTCGAGATCGAGCTCTAGACCGCCCTGACCCCAGCACCATTCGGACCACCCGGAAGGACCTTCCCCATGACTCTCCTGCAGCTCCCCGCCATCCGTTCCAAGAAACCGACGGAGGTCGCCGACCCCTCGGCCCCCGAGCCCGTCGTCCTGTCCGCCGAGTCGGTCGAGATCATCGGCCGCGAGCTCGACGCGATCCGCGACCGCGTGGCGGCCGACCTCGGCACCGCCGACCGCGACTACATCCTGCGCGTGGTCCGCCTCCAGCGCCGGCTCGAGCTGACCGGCCGCGGGTTGATGTTCCTCGGCTTCCTGCCGCCGGCCTGGCTCGCCGGGGTGGCCGCGCTGAGCGCGTCGAAGATCCTCGACAACATGGAGATCGGCCACAACGTCATGCACGGCCAGTACGACTGGATGCAGGACGACATGCTCCACTCCTCCAGCTTCGAGTGGGACAACGTCTGCCCGTCGGACCAGTGGCGCCACTCGCACAACTACATGCACCACACGCACACCAACATCCTCGACCTGGACCGCGACATCGGGTACGGCCTGCTGCGCATGGAGTACGAGCAGCCGTGGAACCCGCTGCGGCTGGGCAACCCCGTGTACGCGTTCGCCCTGATGATGCTCTTCGAGTGGGGCGTGATGGCGCACGACCTGGAGTACGACAACGTGCTCAAGGGCAAGCGCAAGTGGTCGGACGTCAAGAGCCTCATCGGCGGCTGGGTGCGCAAGATCCGCGGGCAGGTGGCCAAGGACTACATCGTCCACCCGGCGTTGACCGGCCCGCTGTTCCCGCTCACCTTTGCCGGCAACCTCACGGCCAACGTCGTCCGCAACGTGTGGACGTTCTCGGTGATCTTCTGCGGCCACTTCCCCTCCGGGGCGCAGGTGTTCACCCAGGAGGAGACGGCCGAGGAGACCCGCGGCGAGTGGTACGTGCGTCAGATGCTCGGCTCGGCCAACATCTCGGGCAGCCCGCTCATGCACCTGGCCACCGGCAACCTGTCGCACCAGATCGAGCACCACCTCTTCCCCGACCTGCCCGCGCACCGCTACCCGGAGATCGCCGAGGAGGTGCGGGCACTCTGCCAGGAATACGGCCTGCCCTACACGACCGGCCCGATGTGGAAGCAGGTCGCCAACGTGTGGTCCAAGATGTTCCGCCTGGCGCTCCCGCTTCCTCCCACCGCGGCGGACACCCCGGCCGTGATCATCGAGCGCAGGAAGATCACACCGGCCGCCTGAGCCGGGGTACCTTCGTGGACACCACCGACGAGGGGAGCAGCCCCATGGGCGACTTCGAACGCAACAAGGACCAGGTCCAGGCGGGCATCCAGGCGGGCGCCTCGCTCGTCGGCCGCATCGCCGTGATCATCACCGACGCGATCGGTTCGGTCGTCAAGGAGGTCGGCGACTTCGTCACCGACGCCATCGAGATGCGGGAGGCCGCCCGGGCCGCGCGCCTCGACGAGGCCACGCGGTCCCCGGAGATCGAGCTCGACGACATCGGGCCCGACGAACTGTACGGATAGTCGACCGGCTCCGGCCGCCCACCGATCCCCCGCCACGGCGCGGGTCCGGTGGGCGGCCGCGCTCGTGTCGATGGCAGGATCGCATGTCGTGACGATCATCGCCGCCGCGGACGGCTCCGCTCTCGGAAACCCCGGCCCGGCCGGGTGGGCCTGGTACATCGACGACGACCGGTGGCGCAGCGGCGGCTGGTCCCGCGGCACCAACAACCAGGGCGAGCTCACCGCCGTCCTGGACCTCCTGCGTCAGACCGCGCACTCCCCGGAGCCGCTCCACATCCTGTGCGATTCGCAGTACGTCATCAACTCCATCACCAAGTGGATGGCCGGGTGGAAGCGCAAGGGCTGGAAGAAGGCCGACGGCAAGACCGTGCTCAACGTCGAGGTGATGAAGGCCCTCGACGAGGCCATGCGCGGGCGGCAGGTCACGTTCGAGTGGGTCAAGGGCCACGCGGGTCACGAGCTCAACGAGAAGGCAGACGCGCTGGCCAACGCGGCGGCGCGGGCCCACGCCTCCAAGCAGGCTCCCGAGGCGGGCCCCGGTTTCCCCGACTCCAGGGGCGTCGGCGCCGGTGACGATCCCGCCGCTCCCCCGGCCGCCGACGGAGGTCGTCGACCCGCGGCGGCCGCGGCGGCCGAACCGGATCTGTTCTCGATGGACGGCCCCGCCGATCCGGGCCCGGCCCGCCCGTCCGGCTCCGCCGTGGACCAGGTGGTGGGGCTCGAGCGGTCGCTGCTCACCGACGCGGTCCGCGGCGACCGCGCGGCACTCTCCGCCCTCCTGGACCCGTCGTGGAGTCACGTGTGCGCCCGCGGCGAGGTCCGGACGCGGCAGGAGCGTCTGGACTCCGCCGACTCACCCGACGTGGTTCACGCTGAGCGGACGATGGACATCATCGAGGCGCGCGAGGTGGGCGCCGACGCCGTCCTGCTGGTGTGGCGGGAGCGCGCCGACGGCGGCTCGATCCTGCGCAGCTCGGTGTGGGTCCGCTCCGGCGGATCGTGGCGCCAGACCTTCCAACAGGGCACCCGCGAGCCCTGAGGCGCGCGGCGCCTCAGCCGCGGCGGGGGGCGGTGAACCCGACCGCCGCGTAGACCTGCGAGAGCACCGGACCGGCCACGGCCCGGGCGCGCTCCGCGCCGTCGGCGAGGATCCGCTCGAGCTCGGCCCGGTCGGACATGTACTCGTCGAACCGGCCCCGCAGCGGGGTGACGAAGGCCTCGAGGGCATCGGCCGTGTCGGTCTTCAGGGCGCCGTATCCCGCCCCGGCCGCCTGGTAGTCGGCCACGATGTCCGCCACCGGGCGTCCGGTGAACGAGGACTGGATGGTCAGCAGATTGGACACGCCGGGCTTCATCTCGCGGTCGAAGCGGATCTCGCCGTCGTTGTCCGTCACCGCGCCGCGGATCCGCTTGGCGGAGACCTTCGGGTCGTCGAGCAGGTTGACGATGCCCTTGGGGTTGTCCCCCGACTTGCTCATCTTGGCCGTCGGCTCCTGCAGGTCGTAGATCTTGGCCGAGCCCTCGAGGATCTTGCCCTCGGGCACCACGAAGGTCTTCGTGTAGCGGGAGTTGAACCGCATCGCCAGGTCGCGGGTGAGCTCGAGGTGCTGGCGCTGGTCCTCCCCCACCGGGACCAGGTGCGGGCGGTAGAGCAGGATGTCGGCGGCCATGAGCACCGGGTAGGTGAACAACCCCACGGTGGTGCCCTCGGTGCCCTGCTTGGCGGCCTTGTCCTTGAACTGCGTCATCCGGGCGGCCTCGCCGTACCCGGTGATGCACCCCAGCACCCAGGCCAGCTCGGCGTGCTCGGGCACGTGGGACTGCACGAACAGCACCGAGCGGGCGGGGTCCACGCCCAGCGCGAGCAGCTGCGCGCAGCCGCGGAAGACCCGCTCGCGCAGCTCCTTGGGGTCCTGCCTGACCGTGATCGCGTGCAGGTCGGGGATGAAGTAGTAGGCGTCGTAGCCGTCCTGCAGGTCCACCCACTGCCGCACCGCGCCCAGGTAGTTGCCGAGGTGGTAGGAGTCGGCGGTGGGCTGGATGCCGGACAGGACCCGCTGGCGTGTGGCGGGCGCTGCGGTGGAGGGCTGCTCAGACATGGCGTCCATTCTCCCACGGGGCCGGGGCGCCGCCGTTCACCACCTCATCCGCGGTCGGGCCGGCCCTGCTCCGGCGGGAAGCCGCCGGTGGCGACCGGGCCCCAGCGGTCGATCGTCACCCGGATGAGGCACTTGCCCTGCCGGACCATCGCCGCGCGGTACTCGTCCCAGTCACTGTGCTCGCCCGCCACCGAGCGGAAGTACTCGACCAGCGGCTCGACCGCCTCGGGCAGGTCCACGATCTCCGCCGCGCCGTCCAGGTGCACGTACGGGCCGGTGAACTCGTCGGAGAGCACGCACACGCTCACGGCCGGGTCGCGGCGGATGTTGGCCACCTTCGCCCGCTGCGGATAGGTCGCCACCACCAGGCGGCCCGCCTCGTCGATCCCGCAGGTCACGGGCGAGCTCTGGAGCCCACCGGACCCCCGCCGGGTGATCAGCACGGCGCGGTGGCGGGGGCGGAGGAACTCCTCGAGCCCGGCGCGGTCGGGACGGTCGGCGGTGGCGAACGTGGTCATGGGCCCGAGGGTACGGCCCGGAATCGATCCGGCTCGGCACACGGGCGTCGGCTCAGCGC
This sequence comes from uncultured Dietzia sp., assembly GCF_937873725.1. GTDB lineage: Bacteria > Actinomycetota > Actinomycetes > Mycobacteriales > Mycobacteriaceae > Dietzia. The sequence continues at coordinate 105,744 of NZ_CALMYY010000101.1, read as the reverse complement.
CACCAGCGGTCCCCGGGGTCGGTGCCGGGAGGAACGGAGTAGACGACGACGAGGGGACCCGTCCCCCGCCCGGCGCGGACCTCGTTCGCGTCGGCGACGGCCTCACCGAACCACTCCCGACGACCCGGTTCGGCCTCCAGCATGGCGGCGGCGTCGGTCACCACGAGGATCACGGTTCCGCCTGGCGACTCGGGGAGGTCGAGGTCACGGAGACACTCGTCAAGCGCGTCGAGGTTGCGGCCGAAGTAGTCGGGGAACTGCAGCGCCGCCGACGTCTCGTCGTACAGCGCGTCCAGGTCCGCCATCCTGGTGCCGCTCAGCCGTCGGACTCCGGCCACCGGCGCGAGGTCGGCGGGCACCTCGGGCAGCGGACCGGTGACCTCGAAGGCGGAGGACGCCGCGGTGCGGGCCTCGGAGGCGAGCGCGTGGAAGTCGAGCATCGGGAATCCTTCCCTGGCCGGGTTCACCGGATCCGGACGAACGAGGAGTAGTGGTCGGCGGTGTACCAGGCCGACCCGTCGCTGCCGGTGACGATCCGCTCGGCGTCCCGGCCGCCGCCCCGCGGCTTGGGGTTGACGTCCCACTCGCGGTAGGCCACGGGAGATCCGTCCGCGGCCGCCCGCGGGAGCAGGCGCTCGCGGTTGCCGAAGCGGTCGCCTCCCCGGGTGCCGGGGGCGTCGGCGGCGTCGGGCCAGTCCCCTGCGTCGATCAGGGCGAGCGTGTCCAGGACGTGCGCCGGAACGGCCGCCGACCAGGCCGTGTCCGGCGGATCGGACGACTCGTCCCGAGCGGGGCCGGACGAGGTCGCCGAGCTCGTCGTCGTCCCCCCGTCCCCCACGCTCCCGGGTCCGGCGTCCCCGGTCCCGCCGCCGGTGTACGAGACCACAGCGAAGGTCAGGATCACCCCCGCGACCAGGGCCAGGACCGCCTTCACGGCGCCGCTCATCGACGTCTCCTCACGACGGCCGCCTCACTCGTAGACGACCGTGACCGGCGCGTGGTCGGACCACCGCAGGTCGTAGGCGCCCGCGCGGTCCACCCGGTCGTGGACCGCGCGATGGACCAGGCCGTCGGACACCACGTGGTAGTCGATCCGCCAGCCGGCGTCGTTGTCGAAGGCCTTGCCGCGCTGGGACCACCACGAGTACGGGCCGACCTCGTCGGGGCGGCGGTGGCGGACGACGTCGTGCCAGCCGCTGTCCCCCGAGAGCACGTCGGTCATCCAGTCGCGCTCGTGGGGCAGGAAGCCGGAGGTCTTGTGGTTGCCCTTGTGGTTCTTCAGGTCGGCCTCGCGGTGAGCGATGTTCCAGTCGCCGCAGATGATCATCTCGTGGCCGGCCCGGGCGCCGACGACCGCCGCGGCCTCGGCCAGGTGCTCCCGGAAGCTCGCCAGGAAGCGGTCCTTCTCGTCCTGCTTGGGCGTGTCCGCGGTGCCCGAGGGCAGGTAGAGGCTGGCGACGGTGACGGTCTCCCCCTCGATCGCGCCCGGGTAGACGGCCTCGATGTAGCGGCCGGACTCGTCGAACTCCGGGTCGCCGTGGCCGATGCGGACCTCCGCCGGCTCGTGCCGGGACAGGATCGCCACGCCGGCCCGCCCCTTGAGCGACGAGGCCGAACCGATGAGATGCCACCCGGAGTCGAGCGCGGGGGCCAGCGCCGCGCGGGCCTGGTCCTCGTCGGCGCGGACCTCCTGGAGGGCGACCACGTCCGCCCCGCTGCTCTCCAGCCAGGGCAGGAACCCCAGGTTGGTCTCCGAGCGCTGCTTGACGGCGGCGCGGATCCCGTTGACGTTGACGGTGCTGACGGTGAGGCTCACGGCCGTCATCGTAGCCACCGCGACCTCCGGAGACGGCCTCGGAGCAGCACCCCCGCGCCGATGACCGTTACATGTAACATGACCACCGTGAGTACCACGGACCGGGTTCGTCGACACCGCGAGCGCCTCCGCGCGCAGGGACTACGGCCGATTCAGATCTGGGTCCCCGACGTGACGTGGCCGGGCTTCAGCGCCGAGGCCCACAAGCAGTCGGCAGCGGTCGCGGCGAGTGCACAGGAGTCCTCGGATCAGAGCTTCATCGAGTCGCTGGCCTCGGACTGGGACGACGACTGACAGGTGCGGCGAGGAGAGATCTGGGTCGCGTCGGGACCCGGTTACGCGGGCAAACCCCGCCCGGTGGTCATCGTGCAGGATGACCGATTCGACGCCACGGCCTCGGTGGTGGTGTGTCCGTTGACGACTGATCCGACCGAGGCGCCGCTCTTCCGGCCCGTGGTCGAGCCGTCCCCGCACAACGGTCTCGTCCAGACGTCGAGGCTCATGGTGGACAAGCTCACCGCCGCCCCTCGAGATCGGGTGCGGGAACGGATCGGCACGCTGGAGCCGGAGCATCTCCGGGCGTTGGAACGAAGCATGATCGTCTTCCTCGGCATGGCGGACTAGGGATGACGGTGCCGGCGTGGCCCTGACACCGCCGCCACCAGGATCCCCAGGCCGACCGCCGCCAGGCCCGCGCCCGCGAGCGCCGGGGAGGTGTACCCGAACCCCAGGGCGATCACCGCGCCGCCGAGCCACGCCCCCAGCGCGTTGGCCGCGTTGAGCGCCGAGTGGTTGAGCGAGGCGGCGAGCGTCTGACCGCGGCCGGCGTGGCGCATGAGCCGGGCCTGCAGCCCGGGCACCATCGCCGACCCGGTGCTCCCCACCAGGAACAGGCCCACCACGGCGGTGACGGGGTGGTGCGCGGCCACCGAGAACAGGGCGAGGATCACGGTCATGGCCGCGGCGATCGCGAGCAGCCCCCGGTCGAGGTCACGGTCGGCAACCACCCCGCCCGCCAGGTTCCCCGCCACCATGCCGAGCCCGTAGACGGCCAGCACCGCGGGCATCCACGCGCGGTCGATCCCGGCCACGTCGACCATCGTCCACTGGATGTAGGTGTAGACCGCGAACATGCCGCCGAACCCCACCGCCCCCACGGCGAGCGTGGCCAGGACCTGGGGCCGCGCCAGCGCGGCGAGCTCCTCGCGGGCGCGCACGACCACCGTCCCGGTGGGTTCGGGGACGACGACGAGGATGGCCGCCACGGTCAGTGCGCCGATCACCCCGACTGCGAGGAAGGCGGCCTGCCACCCCATCGCCTCCCCGAGCCAGGTCGCGGCGGGGACACCGATCACGTTCGCGACCGACAGGCCGAGCAGCACCATGGAGACCGCCCGCGCCTGTCTACCCGGCCCGGCCAGGGAGGCCGCGACCAGCGAGGCGACCCCGAAGTAGGCGCCGTGCGGGATGCCCGCGACGAACCGGGCCGCGACGAGTGTCCCCGCGGTGGGGGCGAAGGCGGCGACGACGTTGCCCACGGTGAACAGGGCCATGAGCACCAGCAGCAGGGTGCGCCGCCGCCACCGGGACGTCCACACCGTGAGCAGTGGCGCCCCCACCACCACGCCGAGCGCGTAGGCGGTGATCACCTGTCCTGCCCGGGGCTCGGTGAGCCCGAAGTCATCGGCGATCGAACGTAGCAGGCCCATCGCCGCGAACTCGGTGACGCCGATGCCGAACCCGCCGAGCGCCAGGGCGAGGATCGCCACCTGCACGCGGCGCGGGGAGAGCGCGGCGGCGGCGGCGGCGGGGTTCGTGGCCCCGGGGGCAGGCTCCGCCCGCCGGCCCGGTCGGCTCAGGTTGCCGTGCGCATGAGACGACGGCCACCGTAGACCAACCCGAAGGTGGTGACGTACATGACGATGCTGTACACGGCCGCCGCGAGCCCGACCTCCTCGATCCCGATGACGGTGAACGCGATGAGCATGGTCAGGGTGGTGTTCTTGATGCCCATCTCCACGGCGATCGCGATCTGCTCGGCCCGGCCGAGCCTGCACACCCAGGCCGCGAGCCCGCCGACGGCGATCAGGGCGAGGTTGAGCACGATCACCGCCGGGCCCACGGAGACGATGAGGTCGACGATCCGGTCCCGCTCCCCGAGCACGATGCCCACGATCAGCAGGACCAGCACGACGAGTCCGACGAGGCCCACGAAGCGCTCGATGCGGTCGGCCAGCGCGGGCCTCCTCGCCCTGAGGATCATGCCCAGGACGACCGGGATGAGGATCACCCCGAGCAGCAGCCCGAAGGTCTGGGCCAGCGGGACCGAGACCTCGAACTCCGCGGCGCCGGGGATGACGCGGGCGCCGACGTCGAACCACAGCGGCAGGGTGAGGATGACCGCGACCGAGGCGATGGCGGTGAGGATGATCGACAGCGCGACGTTGCCCCGGGCCAGGTAGGTGATGAGGTTCGAGGTCGCGCCGCCGGGCGAGGCTGCCACCAGCACCACCCCGAGGGCCAGCAGCGGCGTCAGGTCGAAGAGCAGGGCCACGCCGATGCCGACCAACGGCACCAGGACGAGCTGCCCGACCAGGCCGACGATCGTCGCCCAGGGCGACCGGGCCTGGACCTCGAAATCCGACCTGGTGAGGCTGAGTCCGATCCCGACCATGATGATCGCCAGCGCGACGGGCAGGCCGATCTCGATCAGTGGGCTCTGGTCCACGGGGGCTCCTCGGGTGCTCGGTCGGTCGTTCGGCCGGTCCGCGAGTGTTGTGGACCACTGTCCACGCACGGTAGCCCACCTCGCACCGGCGCGGACGGTTCGTGGTGGCGTCGGGTCAGGCGCGCGCCTTCTGCAGGTTCTGGTCCAGCGCCGCGAGGAACTCCTCGGTGGTGAGGTAGGCCTGCTCGTCGCCGACGAGGCCGGCGAGGTCCTTGGTCATCTGCCCGTCCTCGACGGTCTTGATCACCACGTCCTCGAGCTGGTGCGCGAACTCGATGACCTCCGGGGTGCCGTCGAGCTTGCCGCGGTGCTCGAGGCCGCGGGTCCACGCGAAGATCGAGGCGATCGGGTTGGTGGAGGTGGGCTTGCCGGCCTGGTGCTGGCGGAAGTGGCGGGTCACGGTGCCGTGGGCGGCCTCGGCCTCGCAGGTCTTCCCGTCCGGGGTGAGCAGGACGGAGGTCATGAGGCCGAGCGAGCCGAAGCCCTGGGCCACGGTGTCGGACTGCACGTCCCCGTCGTAGTTCTTGCAGGCCCAGACATACCCACCCTCCCACTTGAGCGCGGAGGCCACCATGTCGTCGATGAGGCGGTGCTCGTAGCTGATCCCCGCCGTCTCGAACCGCTCCTTGAACTCGCGGTCGTAGACGTCCTGGAAGATGTCCTTGAACGCTCCGTCGTAGGCCTTGAGGATCGTGTTCTTGGTGGACAGGTACACCGGGTAGTCGCGGTCCAGCCCGTAGTTGAACGAGGCGCGCGCGAAGTCCTCGATGGACTTGGTGAAGTTGTACATGCCCATCACCACGCCGCCGTCCTCCGGCAACTCCACCACCTCGTGCTCGATCGGCTCGGACCCGTCGGCCGGCGTGTAGGTGATGGTGACCCTGCCCGCCCCGGGGACCTTGAAGTCCGTGGCCCGGTACTGGTCGCCGAAGGCGTGGCGGCCGACGATGATCGGCTTGGTCCAGCCCGGCACGAGACGCGGGACGGTGGAGATGATGATCGGCGCCCGGAAGATCGTCCCGCCGAGGATGTTGCGGATGGTGCCGTTGGGCGAGCGGTACATCCGCTTGAGCCCGAACTCCTCCATGCGGGCCTCGTCCGGGGTGATGGTGGCGCACTTGACGCCCACGCCGTGCTTCTTGATGGCCTCCGCCGCGTCGACGGTGACCTGGTCGTCGGTCGCGTCCCGGTTCTCGATGCCCAGGTCGTAGTACTCGAGGTCCACGTCGAGGTACGGGTTGATGAGCTCGTCCTTGATGAACTTCCAGATGATGCGGGTCATCTCGTCGCCGTCGAGCTCGACGACGGTCCCCTCGACCTTGATCTTCGACATCGGACCCTCTTCCCGCGCGCACCCTCGTCGGGTCGGCGTTGTCGGCAGCGCATCGTGACGTGGGTCTCATCTTACTGACACGGGCGGCCCGGACGAGGCCGCTGCGCCCCGACACCCCTCGTTGCAGCGGCCCGAGGACTTAGGCTAACCTCTCCCCAGGTCATGAGTTCCAGCATCAAGCCCCGGCTTGCTGGACGGCAACCCTCCACCGCGGTGGGGTGCCCCGGGAGACGACCTGGCCGACACCCGTCCGGGTGACCAGGCAAGCGCGGGTCCGCTGTCGTGATGCGGCCGGACCCTTCTGACGAGAGGAGGGGCTCCGCCCCTATGACGTACGACAACAGCAACGCAGACTGGGCCTTCGAGACCCGCCAGATCCACGCGGGGCAGCCCATCGACTCCGATACCGGCGCCCGCAACCTGCCGATCTACCAGACCACCTCGTTCGTCTTCGCCGACGCCGAGCAGGCCGCCGCGAGGTTCGCCCTCGCCGAGATGGGCCCCATCTACACCCGTATCACCAACCCGACGGTCGCGGCGGTCGAGGACCGCATCGCCTCCCTCGAGGGCGGCGTCGCCGGCCTGCTGTTCGCGTCGGGGCAGGCGGCGGAGACCGCCGCCATCCAGGCGATCGCCCAGTCGGGCGGCCACGTGGTGGCCTCCCCCCGCCTCTACGGCGGTACCGACACCCTCCTCCGGCACACCCTGCCCAAGTACGGCATCGAGACCACCTTCGTGGAGAACCCGGACGATCCCGCCTCCTGGCAGGCCGCGGTCCGGCCCAACACCAAGCTGTTCTACGCGGAGTCCATCTCCAACCCGCTCAACGACATCCTGGACATCCCGGCCATCGCCGAGGTCGCCCACGCCAACCAGGTGCCGCTCGTGGTGGACAACACGGTGGCCACCCCGTACCTCATCCGTCCGCTCGAGCTGGGTGCCGACGTGGTGGTGTCCTCCGCCACCAAGTACCTCGGCGGCCACGGGTCCTCCCTGGGCGGCGTCCTGGTCGACGGCGGCAGGTTCGACTGGCGCGTGCAGCGCGACGGCGAGGACGTCTTCCCGTCCTTCACCACCCCCGACCCCGCGTACCACGGCCTGGTCTACGCCGACCTCGGGGCGCCCGCGCTCGCCCTCAAGGCCCGCGTCACCCTCCTGCGGGACACGGGCGCCGCGGCGTCGCCGTTCAACGCGTGGACGCTCGCGCAGGGCATCGACACGCTGAGCCTGCGGGTCGAGCGCCACGTGGCCAACGCCCAGGCGGTCGCCGAATGGCTGGAGGCCCGCGCGGACGTGGCCAAGGTCCAGTACGCCGGCCTGGCCTCCTCGCCTTACAACGCGCTGCAGAAGACGCTGTCCCCCAAGGGCGCCGGCGCGATCGTGACGTTCGACCTCGCCGCGGCGGAGGGCGCGTCGGAGGAGGACATCAAGGCCCAGGCGTGGAAGTTCATCGACGCGCTCAAGCTGCACTCCTGCCTGGTCAACATCGGCGACGTCCGCTCGCTCGTGTGCCACCCCTTCACCACCACCCATTCGCAGGGAACCCCGGAGGCCAACGCGATCGCGGGCGTCACGAGCGCGACCATCCGCCTCTCCGTGGGCATCGAGGCCATCGACGACATCATCGGCGACCTCGAACTCGGGTTCGCCGCGATCTCCTGACGCCGGTCCGCCTGATGCGCCCCACCGATCCGCGCGCGCTGTTACCCCCGGGCGACGGCACCCTCGGCCACGTCGCCCTCGGCGATCTCACGCTGGTCACGGGTGTGGTCCTCCCGGGGGTGACCCTCGCGGTGCAGAGGTGGGGCCGGATCGCGGACGACCTGTCCAACATCGTGCTGGTCGAGCACGCCCTCACCGGCGACTCGCACGTGGTGGGGACCGTCGACTCGCTGCACCCGACCCCCGGCTGGTGGAACGGGCTCGTCGGGCCCGGGCTGCCGCTGGACACCGATCGTTACTCCATCCTGCCCGTCACCGCCCTCGGGGGGTGCCGGGGGTCGACGGGTCCGAGCTCCCTCCACCCGGACGGCCACTACTGGGGGGCCCGCTTCCCCGCCGTCGCCGTCCGGGACATGGTCGAGGCCGAGCGGGTGCTGGCCGACCTCCTGGGCGTCGAGCGCTGGGCCGCGGTGATCGGCGGCTCGATGGGCGGGGCCAGGGCGCTCGAGTGGATGGTCTCCCATCCGGACCGCGTGGGCGCGGGGTGCGTCCTCGCGGTCGGCGCCCGCGCCTCGGCCGACCAGATCGGCGTCCAGACGGCGCAGATCATGGCCATCACGTCCGACCCGCACTGGCAGCAGGGCGGCTACCACGGCACCGGCCGCACCCCGGTGACCGGACTGGGCATCGCCCGGCGGATCGCGCACCTGTCCTACCGCGGCGAGCGGGAGCTGGACGAGCGCTTTGCCAACCGCCCGCAGCCCGGCGAGGACCCGCGCGGGGAGGACCTGTCCATGTCGGGGCGGTTCGCCGTCCAGTCCTACCTCGACCACCAGGCGGGCAAGCTCGTCTCGCGCTTCGACGCGTGCACCTACGTCCTGCTCACCGACGCCCTCAACCGTCACGACGTGGGCCTGGGCCGCGGTGGCGTGGACGAGGCCCTGCGGTCCTGCCCGGTGCCGTGCGTGATCGGCGGGGTCACCACGGACCGGCTCTACCCGCTGCGTCAGCAGGAGGAGCTGGCCGCGCTGCTGCCCGCCGCGGACCCGCTCGTCGTGATCGACAGCCCGGCCGGGCACGACGGATTCCTCACCGAGTCCGAGGTGGTGGGCCCCATGCTCGAACGGACGCTGGAGCTCGCGGCGCAGGGCACCCCGGACCGGACGCGGGGGCACTCGTGACCGACGACGCCCGCACGCCGCGGCCGGCGGCGCTCGGACTGGGGGGGCTGTCCGTCGGCTTCGGGATCATCGGCGTGTCCATCGGGTTCGCGACGTTCCTCGGGATCACCGCCACGGCGAGCGGCGGCCGCGACACCGCCGGGTTCGGGCCGCTGGCGGTGTCCGCCGCGTCGTCGTTCGTGTTGGGGGTCCTGCTCATCGTCGGTGCCGCGCTGCTGTGGCGCGCCCACCGTGCGGCCCGGGTGGTCATCGGGGTGGCCGTCCTCCTGCTCGCGGCGAGTTCGCTCGCGCGGATGGTGCTGGACAGCATCTCGTTCCTCTCGGTGGTCGGCACCGTGCTCTCGATGCTGGCCCTGGTGGCGATGGGCTCGCTGCTCCTGTCGGACGGCGTCCGCGACCACGTCCGGGAGGGCGTCCCCCTGCGGTTGCGCTGAGCCCGGGGCCGACTCAGCCCGTCCCGAGCGCGTCGATCGACGTCGCGAGCCACAGGACCACGACCCCCACCGCGATGTAGAACGCCACGTCGAACCCCTTGCCCCGCACCCCGAGCAGCCGCGCGCGTTCGGCGGGCACCACCGCGCGCAGGGCGGCCGCGCCCAACGCCACGAGCCCCAGGAGGAAGGCCCCGCGCCGCCACCTCTCGAACAGGACGAAGCCCAACGCCACCGCCAGCCCGGCCAGGACCAGCGCGAGGGGCCACTGGGCCCGGATCTGCGCCCACGTCAACCGCGCCGGTCGCGTGCGGCCGGGGCGGTGATCGGTCGGCAGGGGCCGTCCGGGGGCGGGGTGGGTCATCCGCGCCTCAGGCGTCGGCGGCGAGCCGCTCGCAGCGCTCGACCACGTTGGCCAGCAGGAACGCCCGGGTGAGCGGCCCCACCCCGCCCGGGTTGGGCGAGACCGCCCCCGCGACCTCCCACACGTCCGGGTGGACGTCGCCGGCGAGCTTGCCGTCGACCCGGGACACGCCCACGTCGAGCACGGCGGCGCCGGGCTTGACCATGTCCGGGGTGAGCATGTGGGCGACGCCGGCGGCGGCCACGATCACGTCGGCGCGCCGGGTCTCGGCCGCCAGGTCCCGGGTGCCGGTGTGGCACAGGGTGACGGTGGCGTTCTCGCTGCGTCGGGTGAGCATCAGCCCGATCGGACGGCCCACGGTGAGTCCCCGGCCGATCACCACGACGTGCGCCCCGTCGAGCTCCACCCCGAAGCGGCGGAGCAGGTGGATGGACCCGTTGGGCGTGCACGGCAGCGGCGCGGGCTCGTTGAGCACCAGCTTGCCGAGGTTGACCGGGTGCAGACCGTCGGCGTCCTTGGCCGGGTCGATCCGTTCGAGGATCGCGTTCTCGTCCAGGTGCGCGGGCAGCGGCAGCTGGACGATGTAGCCGGTGCACGCGGGGTCGGCGTTGAGCTCGTCGATCACCGCCTCGAGCTCCGCCTGGGTGGTGTCCGCGGGCAGGTCCCGGCGGATCGAGGCGATGCCGACCTCCTCGCAGTCGCGGTGCTTCATCTTGACGTAGGAGTGGCTCCCCGGGTCGTCGCCAACGAGGACCGTACCCAGTCCCGGGGTGATGCCCTTGTCCCGCAGCGCTGCCACGCGGGTGGTGAGGTCGGCGACGATCTCGTCGCGGGTGAGCTTGCCGTCCAGCTTGATCGCGGTCACGACCGCCAGTATCCCACTCCCCCTCGGCGTCGGCGGTAGGGCATTGCGAGAATGGCCCCATGACCGGAAGTGGCGTGAGAGTGCTGTTCGACCGTCCCCGCATCCCACCCAACACCGGCAACGCGATCCGGATGGCGGCGGGCGCGGGATGCGAGCTGCACCTGGCGGGTCCGCTGGGCTTCGACCTGTCCGAACCCCAGCTCCGCCGCGCCGGCCTCGACTACCACGATCTCGCCCACGTGGAGGTCCACGTGGATCTCGAGGCCGCCTACGCCAGGCTGCTCCCGGCGCGGGTGTGGGCCTTCACCGCGCACGCCGAGCTGGACCTCCCGGAGGTGCGGTTCGCCCCCGGCGACGTGGTGTTGTTCGGCCCCGAGCCCACCGGCCTCGCGGCGGAGGTGCTGGCCGACGAGCGGGTGACGGCCCGGGTGCGGATCCCCATGCTGCCGGGCCGCCGGTCCATGAACCTGTCCAACGCCGCCGCGGTGGTGGTCTACGAGGCGTGGCGGCAACAGGGGTACGCCGGCGGGAGGAGATTCGGCGCCTCATGACTTAGAATTTCGGCATGCCGAAATTTAGGCCGTTCGGTACCCGTATCCACCGTGGTGCCCTCGCGTCGTCCGCCGCGCTCGCCGTCGCCCTCGTGACGACGACGGCGGCGTCCGCGTGCACCCCGGACGTCGCGGGTGTGCGCGACCCGGGTGGCACGCCTCGCCCCGTCCACGCCGGGGACCCCGTGGTGGTGGCGACCACCTTCACGATCCTCGCCGACATGGCCCGGCGGGTCGGGGGCGAGCGGGTCCGGGTGGAGTCCGTCACGACCCCCGGCGCGGACGTCCACCAGTACGAACCGACGGTCGACGACCTCCGGAGGGTCGAGGGTGCGGACCTCGTCCTGAGCAACGGGCTCGGCCTCGACGACTGGCTGCTGCGGTTCATCGACGGCACCGACGCGCGCCACGTCGTGGCCGGCGCGGAGGTCGACCCGATTCCCGTGCGCTCGGGGAACCACACCGGCCGCGCTAACCCCCACGCCTGGATGTCCCCCCACGAGGGGGCCGTCTACATCCGCACGATCGCCACCGCCCTCGGCGAGGTCGACCCGGACGGAGCCCCGGAGTACGCCGCTCGCGCCGACCGCTACATCGCCGACCTGGAGCGCCTGGCCACCCGGGCGCGCGCGGCCGTCGCGGCCGTCCCGGCCGACCGACGCGTCCTGGTCACCTGTGAGGGCGCGTTCCCGTACCTGGCCCGGGACCTCGGCCTGGAGGAGCTGTACCTGTGGCCGGTCAACAGCGAGAACCAGGGCCTGCCGCGCCAGGTCACCGCCCTGATCGACCAGGTCCGCCACCGCGGGATCCCCGCCCTCTTCTGCGAGTCGACCGTCTCCGGGGCCGCCATGGAACAGGTCGCCGACGAGACCGGCAGCCGGCTCGCCGGCCTCCTCTACGTGGACTCCCTGTCCACACCCACCGGCCCCGTCCCCACCTATCTGGACCTGCTCGACCACGACCTCGAGACCATCACCCGGGAGCTGACGTCATGACCGACCGGCCACTGCCCCACCCGCCGACCACGGGCGGACCCGCCGCCGTCGTCACGGACCTGACGGTCGACCGCGGTCGGGTCCGCGCCCTCGACTCCGTCTCGCTCTCCGTGCCGACCGGCGCGATCACCGTCCTGCTCGGCCCCAACGGCTCCGGGAAGTCGACCCTGCTGAACGTCCTGCTCGGCACGGTCTCCCCGACCACCGGGTCGGTCCGCGTCCTCGGCGCGCCCGTGCGGCGCGCGTTGCGCACCGGGCTGGTGGCCGCGGTGCCCCAGTCCGATGCCCTGGACGAGCGCTTCCCCGTCACCGCGGCGGAGGTGGTGATGCAGGGGCGTCGACGCTTCACCGGGCCCTGGCGCCGACCCTCCGCGCTCGACCGGCTGGCCGTCGACGAGTCCCTGGACCGGGTCGGCCTGGCCGACGTCGCCGGTCGCCGCGTCGGCGAGCTCTCCGGCGGGCAACGGCGACGCGTCCTCCTGGCCCGCTGCCTCGCCCAGGAGGCGGCGTTGCTCCTGCTCGACGAGCCGTTCAACGGCATGGACGCCGGCAGCGAGGAGGTCTACGTCGACGTCCTGCGCGAGCTGGCCGCCTCCGGGCGGACCGCGGTGGTCTCCACCCACCACCTGGCCACCGTCGACCGGCTCGCCGACTCGGTGGCCCTGCTCAACGGGTGCCTGATCGCCCACGGCCCGGTCGCCGAGACCACCACCCCGCAGATCCTGTCGACGCTCCTCGGGGCGCGTCTGCCCGACCCCGCCGACCGTCCGGCGGCCACCGAGGGGGCGCTGTCATGATCGACCTGCTCGTCGAGCCGATGGGCTACGAGTTCATGCGCCGGGCCCTGCTGGTGGTGACCGCCTCCGGAGTGGCGGGTGCGCTGCTGAGCTGCTGGCTGGTCCACATGGGGTGGTCCCTCATGGGCGACGCCGTGTCCCACGCCGTGCTTCCCGGCGTGGTGATCGCGTCCATGACCGGCATCCCGTTCGCGGTCGGGGCGCTCGTCGCCGCCCTGGTCGCGGTCGCGCTCATAGGGGCGGTCCGGGAGGGCGGCACGGTGCGTGAGGACACGGCGATGGGGATCGTGTTCACCGCCCTGTTCTCCCTGGGCCTGGTCCTGATCGCACGGTTCCCCAGCCAGCGGGACCTGCACTCGATCCTCTTCGGGAGCGTGCTCGGCATCCGCGACTCCGACCTCGTCCAGGTCCTGGTGGTGTCGGCGTTCACCGTGACCGTGCTGCTGGCCTTCCGGCGCGACCTCATCATGCTGGCCTTCGACCGGCTCCACGCCCACACCCTGGGCCTGCCGACCCGGGCCCTGACCGCGCTCCTGCTGGTCACCCTCGCCACGGCCACGGTGGCCGGCGTGCAGTCGGTGGGGGTGATCCTCGTGGTGGCCACGCTCATCATCCCGGGCGCGACCGCGCAGCTGCTCGCCGACACCATGCGGTCGACGATGGTCCTCGCCGTCGTCGTCGCCCTGGTCGGGGGCGTGACCGGCCTGTACGTCGGCTACTACGCCGACCTCCCCCCGGGCCCGGTGGTGGTCCTCACCCAGGCCGCGATCTTCACGGCCGCGCAGCTGTTCGCGCCCCGGCGCGGCGTCCTCCCCCGGGCCGCGGCGAGCGCCCGCGCGCGGCGGGCGGGGATGATGGCGGCATGACCGTCGATCCACCGCGCGGCCTCGCCGACCTCACCCCGACCATCCAGTCCTACCTCATGGCGGCCCACGCCCTGGGCTCCGGCGGCGACCCCGTCACCTCCGGCGCCCTGGCCGACCGCCTCGGCGCGTCCCCCTCCTCCGTCACCGAGGGGGTCCGCAAGCTCGTGGCGATGGGCCTGGCCGACCACCGTCCCTACGCGCCCGTGGAGCTCACCCGGGCGGGGCGGTCGTTCGCGGTGGCGATGGTGCGGCGGCACCGGATCATCGAGACGTTCCTCGCCCGCTGCCTGGACTACCCGTGGGACGAGGTCCACGCCGAGGCCGACGCCCTCGAGCACGTGGTCTCGGATCGGTTCGTCGACGCGCTCGACACCTTCCTCGGCCATCCGCGCCGCGACCCCCACGGCGACCCCATCCCCACGCGCGACGGGCGCGTCGATCCGCTCGGCGACGTCCCCCTCGACCGCGTCCCCGAGGGCGCCTCGGGGGTGGTGACCCGGGTGTCCGACCGCGACAACACCGTCCTGCGGCACCTCGCCGAGATCGGCCTGCGGCCGGATTCGCGGGTCGAGGTGGTCTCCCGGCAGGTCGAGCTCGGGATCATCGCGGTGTCGCTGGGCGGGGAGACCGTGCAGGTGGGGACGCCGGTCGCCGCCGCGGTGCGGGTCCGGGTGGTGGCGGACGACGACGACGAGGTGGCCTGACCCCGCCGTGGGCCCGGGCTAGAACATCGCGCCGGGGTTGAGGATCCCCTGGGGGTCGATCGCGTCCTTGATCCGGCGGCTCAGGGCCATGACGTCCTGCCCGAGCTGGGCCGGCAGCCACGGGGCCTTGAGCCTGCCGACGCCGTGCTCCCCGGTGATCGTCCCGCCCATCGAGATGGCCAGGTCCATCACCTCGCCGAACGCCTGCTGGGCGCGGGCGGCGAGGTCGGGGTCGTCGTCGGACAGCACGATGATGGGGTGGGTGTTGCCGTCCCCGGCGTGGGCGACCAGCGCGATCGGGACGTCGAGCCGCGCGGAGATCTCCTCGATGCCCGCGACCAGCCGCGGCAGGGCGGGCAGCGGGACGCCCACGTCCTCGAGCAGCAGCGAGCCGATCTTGCCCAGGCTCGTGAACGCGGCCCGACGCGCGACCGTGAACTGCTCGCCCTCGTCGGGGTCGTCGGTGGACACGACCTCCGTGGCGCCGTGCGCGCGGAACGCCTCGGCCATGAACTCCGTCTCTGCCTGCCGGTCGGCGCCGGTGAGGTCGGACTGCGCCAGCAGCATCGCCCCGGCGGTGGTGTCCAGGCCCATCCGCAGGTCCGCCTCGACGGCGCGGATGGAGACGGTGTCCATGAACTCGAGCATCGCCGGGCGGATCCGGCGCGTGATCGCGAGCACCGCCTCGCTGCACGCCACCACGTCGGGGAAGATGCCCACGACGGTGGAGCGCGGGGGCTGCTCCGGCAGGAGCCGGAGGATGATCTCGGTGACGATGCCGAGCGTGCCCTCGCTTCCGACGAACAGCTTGGTCAGGCTCAGCCCGGCGGTGTCCTTGAGCCTGGCGCCGCCGAGCCGGACCGCGGTGCCGTCGGCCAGCACCACCGTCAGCCCGAGCACGTAGTCGGTGGTCACCCCGTATTTCACGCAGCACAGGCCGCCGGCGTTGGTGGCGATGTTGCCGCCGATCGAGCAGATCTCGTACGACGACGGATCCGGCGGGTACCAGAGCCCGTGCTCGGCGACGGCGCGCTTGACCTCGGCGTTGAGCAGCCCAGGCTGGACGGTCGCGGTGCGGGTGACGGGGTCGACGACGACGTCGCGCATGAGCTCGGTGGAGAGCACGATCCCGCTCTCTACGGCCGTTGCGCCCCCGGACAGGCCGGAGCCCGCGCCGCGGGGCACCACCGGGACGCCGTGCTCGCTCGCCCAGCGCATGACCTCCTGGACGTCCTCCGTGGTGCGGGCCCTCACCACCGCCAGCGGCATTCCCGGGTCGGGCGCCTTGGCCCAGTCCTGGCGGTAGCCCTGGAGCACGTCGGGGTCGGTGACCACGCTCGCGCCGCCGAGGCGGGCGCGCAGGTCGTCGAGGGCGGTCGGGGACGCTCCGGCGGAGGGGTCGCTCATGGCACCGAACGTACGCCGGATCGCCGGCGGCCGAGACCTGCCCGGCCGCCGCGCCCCGCCATGATCTACTCTCCGGATGTGGCCATCAGGCCACGCCGCACGTTCTCCATCGGGGGAAGCCGGTCAAAACCCGGCACTGGCCCGCAACCGTAGGTCGCGCTCGACGCGACGAGTCGGAATGCCCGAGGAACGACGTTTCGGCTCCACACCGTCGGATGACACGGTACGGAGCTTCCGGGATCCCCGTCGGGGGCGATCGGTCGTGCCGTGGGCGTCCGCCTTGCGAAAGGCCCTCACGGCTCATGACCACCCTGACCCACGCACCCCGTCGCCGGGCGCTGCTCTCACGGACGAGCGCGGTCCTCGTCACCGTGGGCGTCGCCCTGTCGACCGGCGTCGCCACCTCCGCCGCCGCCCCGCTGGACGCCGGCGAGCTCTCCTCGGTCTCCGGGTTCCTCTCCGCCCAACTCGCCTCGGGCGGCGACCACTTCTCCACGACCTTCGACGGCATCGACTACCCGGATCACGGGTTGTCCGCGGACGCCGTGCTGGCGCTCAACGCGATCGGCGCGGGCCGCGCCCAGGCGGACGCCACGACGGCCTACCTGCAGCAGAACGTCGGCGGCTACATCGGCGCCGGGGGCGAGACCTACGCCGGTGCCACGGGCAAGCTGCTCGTCGTGGCCGCCTCGCAGGGCGTGCCGCCGACCTCGTTCGGCGGCGTGGACCTGGTGGCCCGCCTCGACTCGACCCTCACCCCGTCGGGCAGGTTCAGCGACGTCTCCGAGTGGGGCGACTACTCCAACACCCTCGGCCAGTCGTGGGCGATCATCGGCCTGAGCCGGGTCGACCGCGGCCCCGCCGCGTCCGCGGTCGACTTCCTGCGCGATCAGCAGTGCCAGGACGGCGGGTTCCGCTTGGACCTCGGTGGCACCACACCGTGTGTCTCCGATCCGGACGCCACCGCCATGGCCGTCCAGGCGCTGGTCGCCGCGTCCGACCGGACCGACCCCGACGTGGCCGAGGCCGTCGCCTACCTCGGCGACCGGATGGGCGCCGACGGCGGCGTCGGCGGCGCGGGCCCGACCTCGGCCCCCAACGGCAACAGCACGGGCCTGGCCGCCGCGGCGTTCGCCGCCGCGGGCGACACGGCCCGCGCGGGCCGCGCCCGCTCGTTCCTGGGCTCCCTGTTCTTCGGCTGCGACTCCCCCGCCGCGCTGCGGGGCGGGATCGCCTACGACGCCGCCGCCCTGGCCGCCACCGAGTCGTCGGACCAGGTCCGGCGCACCACCGCGCAGGCCGCCGTCGGCCTGTCCGGCCAGTCGTACGTCACCGTCTCGGCGGCCGGGAACGCCGCCGCTCCCGGTGCGCTGGACTGCGCGGGCGCGGGCGGCCCGTCCGGGACCGGCTCGCTGGGATCGCTGGGTCTGTGATGACGGTCAGCAGTGGCGGCGCTCGTCGTCGTCGCCTCTCACAGGTCCCCGTCGCCGCGCTCGCGGCGGGCGCCGTGGCGGTCCTCTGCGGGGTGGTCGCCCCGGCGCCTCAGGCGCGGGCGCAGGCCACCCCCTGCGCGGTGACCGAGGTGACGGTGGTCGTGGCCGGTCAGGGCACGGGTTGCGCGCCGGCGGGCCTGGACGGTCTGACGACCCTCCGGCGTGCCGGCTTCTCCGTGACGATGGTGCAGACCCAGCCCGGGTTCATCTGCCGCATCAACGGCACACCGGCGTCCGACCCGTGCGTGACGACCCCCCCGGCCGACTCGTACTGGGCCTATTATCACGCCCCACTCGGGGGGACCTGGCAGTACAGCACCCTCGGGGCCTCCGCACGCACGGCGGCCGCCGGCACGGTCGAGGGGTGGGCGTTCGGCGACGGCGCCCGTCCCGGGTCCGTTCCCACCGCACCGAGGACCCAGGTCGCCACGACGAGGCCGTCCAGCTCGTCGACGCCGCCGCGGACCACCACGCCGTCCGGCGGCAACCAGGTCACCAGGGCGACGACACGGCCGCCGGCCCCGACGGCGGTGGACGCCGGCCCCCCGGCCGGTCCCGGACCCGGGGCCGGGTTCGCAGGCGCGCCGGCAGGACCGGACGCCGGGGCCGCGGCCTCTCCCCCCGACGACGCGGGCACCGGCGCGCCGCCGGTCGCCGACGCGGGGTCCCGGGCCGGCCCGGCCGAACCTGCCCGTCCGGGCCAACCGGCCGGCCCGGACACGCCGGTCCCCGCGGACCTGCCCGCCGCCCCGGACGCCGCCGAGGTCACCGACGAGAGCGGCGCCCCCGGCGGGGACGCGCTCGCCGCCGCCCCCGGCGCGGGGACCGACACCGTCGGCCAGGAGGTCCTCGCGCAGAACGCGGACGGCGGCGGGATCTCCCCGTGGCCGTACGTGGGTGCGGCCGGGTTCCTGGCGGCGCTGGTCGCGGCCGGCGCGGTGGCGGCACGCCGATCCCGGCAGTGAACGCGACCCCGTCGGGGATCGTGGGCGCCCGGCACCGCACCTCGCGGCGCCGGGCGCTCCACCCCTGGGCCTGGTGGATCTGGGCTCTGTCCCTGGCCGGGATCGCCGGGATGACCACCAACCCCGTCGTCCTGGCGACGATCGTCGCGGTGCTCGGCTACGTGGTGGCGGCCCGCCGCCTCGACACCCCGTGGGCGCGGGCGTTTCGGCTCTATCTGGTCCTGGCCGGCGTCGTGATCGCCATCCGCGTGGTCATGCACGTCCTGGTGGGACTCAAGACCGGGGAGATCCTGGTCCTCCCGCTGCCCGAGGTCGAGCTCCCGGACTGGGCGGCGGGGATCACGGTCCTCGGGCCCGTCATGCTCGAGGGGCTGGTCGGGGCGGCTCTCGCGGGGGCCCGTCTCGCCGTCATTCTCGTGGCGGTCGGTGCGGCCAACTCCCTGGCCAACCCGCGCCGCCTCGTCCGGTCCCTCCCGTCGGCCCTCGGCGAGGTCGGTACCGCCCTGGTCATCGCCGTGTCGGTCGCGCCGCAGCTGGTCGAGTCGGTGTTCCGGGTCCGCCACGCCCGGGCGCTGCGCGGGGAACCGGCGCGGGGCCCCCGCGCGTTCGGGCGCACCGCCCTTCCCGTCCTTCAGGACACCCTCGACCGTTCGCTCCGACTGGCCGCCTCCATGGATGCCCGCGGCTACGGGCGCCGCGCCCGGACGCCCGCCGCCGAACGCCGTCTCACCGCGGCGCTCACCCTCACCGGGCTGTGCGGCGCCTGCGTGGGGACCTACGTGGTCCTCGACGGGACCCTGCCCGCCGAGGTGGGGATCCCGCTCCTGTGTGCCGGACTCGCCGCCGCCGCCGGGGGGCTCGCGCTGGCCGGTCGCCGCCGTACCGTCACGACCTACCGGCGCGACCCGTGGGCCCGGCCCGAGTGGGTCACGGTCGCCTGCGGGGCGGTGGCCCTCGCCGCCACCGCCGTGGCCGCTCACCTCGATCCCTCCTCGCTGTCCGTGCCGCTGTACCCGCTGGCGGCACCCGGGGTGCCGGTCCTCGTCCTGGCCGGTCTCGGCGTGGCCGCGCTCCCGGGATTACTCACTCCGCCCCCCCCGCCGACCGCCTCGAGGCGACCGTCGCGCGGGGCCCCCAAACGCCAGGAGGCCCACCGTGTCTGACGCCCCCTCATTCCGGACCGGCCGGACCCCGTGGTCGACCGACCCCGTCCTCGAGCTGGACCGGGTCACCGTCGAGTACGAGCACGACGGCAGGCTCATCCCACCCGTCCTGCGCGACGTCCGCCTCAGCCTCGACGAGGGCGAGATCCTGCTCGTGATCGGCCGCACCGGGGTCGGCAAGTCGACCCTGCTGGGGGCGATGACCGGGGCGGTCCCGCACTTCACGGGCGGCCGCCTGTCCGGGACCGTCCGGGTGCTCGGCCGGGACACCCGCGCCCATCCGCCCCGCACGCTGGCCGACGTGGTGGGGGTGGTGGGGCAGGACCCGATCTCGGGGTTCGTCACCGACACCGTCGAGGAGGAACTCGCCTACGGGATGGAGCAGCTGGGACTCGGCCGCGCCCTCATGCGCAAGCGGGTCGAGGAGACCCTCGACCTGCTCGGCATCGCCGAACTGCGCGACGTCCCGCTCGCCGAACTCTCGGGTGGCCAGCAGCAGCGCGTCGCGCTCGGTGCCGTCCTCACCACGCGGCCCGGCCTCGTCGTGCTCGACGAACCGACATCCGCCCTGGACCCCAACGGCGCGGAGGACGTCCTGTCCACGGTCACCCGGCTCGCCCACGACCTCGGCGTGACCGTGGTGATCGCCGAGCACCGAATCGAGCGCGTCCTGCAGTACGTCGACCGGATCGCCCATGTCGGCCCGGACGGCCGGGTCCTCGTGGGTGATCCCCGTACCGTGATGAGCTCGAGCGATGTGGCCCCACCCGTGGTCCAACTGGGTCGGTGGGCCGGATGGAGTCCGCTGCCGCTGTCCATCCGCGACGCCCGCCGAGTCGGGACCGGCCTGCGCCGGGAGCTCTTCGACTCCGAGGAGCCCGCTCCGAGCGGGTCCGGAGCCCGAGCCGGAGCCGGCCGCGGGTGCTCCGGCACACCGGCCCTGCGCGCCGACGGGATCGTCGTCGACTTCGGCGAGGTGCGCGCCGTCGACCGCGTCGACCTCAGCCTGGACCCCGGCCGGGTCTGCGCCCTCATGGGACGCAACGGCTGCGGCAAGTCCACGCTCCTGTGGGCGCTGCAGGGCACGGGGCGGCGGACGGGAGGGCGGGTGCGGGTGCCCGGTGGCGATCCCGGGGCCACCGACCCGCGTGATCTCCCGGCGCCGACGCGCCGCCGCCTCGTCGGGCTGGTCCCTCAGTCGCCGTCCGACCTGCTGTGCCACCCGACGGTCGCCCGGGAGCTCGCCGCCTCCGACGCCGAGACCGGCTCCGACCCGGGGACCACCCGGCGGACCCTGGACACCCTCGCCCCGGGGGTGCCGGACGAGCTCCATCCGCGCGACCTCTCGGAGGGCCAGCGGCTGTCCCTCGTGCTGGCGATCCAGCTCACCGCGCGGCCCGGGGTGATCCTCCTCGACGAGCCCACCCGGGGCCTGGACTACACCGCCAAGGCCGCGTTGTCCTCGGCCCTCCGGCACCTGGCCGCGACCGGCCACTGCGTCGTGGTGGCCACCCACGACGTGGAGTTCGCGGCGTCGTGCGCGGACCGGGTGCTCGTCATGGCCGCGGGCGAGATCGTCGCCGACGGTCCCGCCACGGACATCCTCGCGGGCTCCCCCGCCTACGCTCCCCAGGTGGCCAAGATCACCTCGGGGGTGGAGGACGACAGCCGGTGGCTCACCCTCGCCGACGTCGAGGCGGCGCTCCCCGGCGGTCCGCGATGAGGCCCGTCGTGCCGCTTCGCCCCCGGTCGGTCGTCGCGTTGGTCCTGGTCGCGCTGACCGGGTTGGCGATGTTCCTCTGGCCGCTGCTCGTCGGGCCGGGGTCCACCTTCTCCGGCGACGCCGCGGCTCCCCTGTTCTTCGCCCTCTGCCTGCCGCTGCTCATCGCGGTGGTGCTCGCCGAGATCGCCGAGGGCGGGCTCGACGTCAAGGCGGTGGCGATGCTCGGCGTCCTCACCGCGGTGGGGGCCGCGGTCCGCCCTCTCGGTGCGGGCACGGCCGGCTTCGAGTCCGTCTTCTTCGTCCTCATCCTCGGCGGGCGCGTGTTCGGCCCCGCCTTCGGATTCGTCCTCGGTTCGACCACCCTGTTCGCCTCGGCGTTGCTCACCGGCGGGGTCGGACCGTGGCTGCCGTTCCAGATGCTCGCCGCGTCCTGGGTCGGGCTCGGCGCGGGCCTGCTCCCCCGCGTCCGCGGGCGCGCCGAGGTGCTGCTCCTCGTGATGTACGGAGCGGTGGCGGCGTTCGGCTACGGGTTCCTCATGAACCTGTCGTTCTGGCCGTTCACGATCGGTCCGGACACCGCCGTGTCCTTCGTCGCCGGAGCCCCCGTCGCGGAGAACCTCCACCGCTTCGTCCTGTTCACCCTCTCCACCTCGATGGGATGGGATCTGGGCCGCGCGGTGTTCACCGGGATCCTCATCGCGGTGACCGCCACGGCGGTGCTCGGCGCGCTCCGGCGCGCCTCCCGCCGGGCCGCCTTCGGGGTGCCCGCGCGGTTCGGGGACGGGGACTGACGCCCGTCGTGGGGGCGGGCGCTCGTCGTGGGGGCGGGCGGCGGTCACCGGAAGTCACGGCTGCGCCCGATCGCCATGCCCAGGTGGAGCCGTTCGATCTTGTCCGCCACCACGCTGACCGCGCCCGACCGGTTCTCCACGGTCCCCCGGACGACGAGCGCGGGGGCCGAGGAGACGATCGGCCGGTAGCGCGCCCACAGCCCGACCGAGCACACGATGTTCGTCATCCCGGTCTCGTCCTCGAGGCTGAGGAAGGTCACGCCCTCCGCGGTGGCGGGCCGCTGCCGATGGGTGACCGCCCCGGCGACCTCCACGCGGCTGCCGTCGGGGACGTGGGCGAGCCCGGCGGTGGTGCACACGCCGCGGGAGTCGAGCCACGGCCGCGCGTGGACGGTCGGGTACTCCTCCGGGCTGATGCCGGTGGCCGCGAGGTCCGCGGAGGTGAGCTCGAGGACGCTCATGCCCGGGAGCGCCGGGGCGTCGACCTGGCTGAGTCCGGGCAGCATGCCGGGCTTCTCGCGGGCCGCGGTGGCCGCCGACCACAGGGCCCCCCGCCGGCCGCCCGTGCCGAGACAGTCGAGCGCCCCGGCCGTGGCGAGCGCCTCCATCTGCCGGACGGTCAGCCCGGTGCGTCCGGAGAGGTCACCGGCAGAGGTGAAGGGTCCGTGGGTGTCGCGTTCGTCCGCGATCGCCGTGGCCAGATCCGCGCCGATCGCCCGCACGGACTCCAGGCCGATCCGCACCTCGGTGCCCCGGTTCTCGCAGGTGGCCCCGCCGAGGGAACGGTTGACGCACGGCCGGTGCACGGTGACGCCGTGGCGTCGGGCGTCGGCCACGAGCGACTGCGGCGAGTAGAAGCCCATCGGTTGGCTGCGCAGCAGGGCCGCGCAGAAGATCGCCGGGTGGTGGCACTTGAACCACGCCGAGTAGTAGACGATCGCCGCGAAGGACTGGGAGTGGCTCTCGGGGAAGCCGTAGTTGGCGAAGGCGCACATCTTCTCCCAGATCCGCTCCCCCACCTCCGGGCCCGTCTCCGGCGTCCCGGGCGGGCTCGTGCCGATGCCGTGGAGTTCCCGCATCCCCGAGAAGAACCGCTCCCGCAGCCGCGACATCTTCTCGGGCGAGCGCTTGGCCCCCATCGCCCGGCGGAGCTGGTCGGCCTCGGCACCGGAGAACCCCGCGATCTCGGTGGCGATCTGCATGAGCTGCTCCTGGAACAGCGGGATGCCCAGCGTCCTTCCCAGGGCCGTCTCGAGCGCGGGGTGGTCGAACACCACCTTCTCCCGCCCGTTGCGACGACGGATGTAGGGGTGCACGGACCCGCCCTGGATGGGGCCGGGCCGGATGAGGGCCACCTCCACCACCAGGTCGTAGAACGTCCGCGGCCGCAGCCTGGGCAGGGTGGCCATCTGCGCACGGGACTCCACCTGGAACACGCCCACCGAGTCGCCCCGGCACAGCATGTCGTAGATCGCCGGGTCCGCCAGGTCCAGCCTGGCCAGGTCCACCTCGAGGTCCTTGTGCTCGGCCGCGAGGTCGATGGCGTGGTGCAGCGCGGTGAGCATGCCGAGTCCCAGCAGGTCGAACTTGACCAGCCCGACCGCCGCGCAGTCGTCCTTGTCCCACTGCAGGACGGTCCGCCCGGGCATGCGCGCCCACTCGACGGGCACCACGTCGGCCACCGGTCGGTCGCAGATCACCATGCCCCCGGAGTGGATGCCCAGGTGCCGGGGCAGACCGACGAGCCGCCGGGCCAGCGCGAGGACGTCGGGCGGGACGGCGTGTTCGGTGGCCTCGCGCTCGTTGTTCTTCAGTCCCGACCACCGGTCGACGCTCTTGGACCACGCGTCCTGCTGCCCGGTGGAGTAGCCCAGCGCGCGGGCGACGTCGCGCACCGCCGACCGCCCCCGGTAGGTGATGACGTTGGCCACCTGCGCGGCGTGGTCCCGCCCGTAGCGGGCGTAGACGTACTGGATGGCCTCCTCCCGGCGGCCGGACTCGATGTCCACGTCGATGTCGGGCGGGCCGTCGCGTTCCGGGGACAGGAACCGCTCGAACAGCAGGTGCGCGCCCACCGGGTCGACATTGGTGATCCCCAGGGAGTAACAGACCGCCGAGTTGGCGGCCGAGCCCCTGCCCTGGCAGAGGATGCCCTCCCGACGGCAGAACTCCACGATGTCGTGGACCACGAGGAAGTACCCGGGAAAGCCCAGGTCGGCGACCACCCGCAGCTCGCGGTCGATCTGGGCGTACGCCTCCGGCGCCTCCTCGCGCGTCCCGTAGCGTCGTCCGGCCCCGGCGTAGGTGAGCTCGGCGAGCCTGGTGTCCTCGGTGTACCCGTCGGGGACGTCGAACGGCGGCAGCTCGGGGGCGATGAGCCTCAGGTCGAACGCGCACTCCCCGCCCAGCCTGGCGGCCCCGGCGACGGCGTCGGGCCAGCGGTCGAACAGCTCCGCCATCTCCTCCCCCGAGCGCAGGTGCGCCCCGCCGGCCGCGGGCAGGTGCGCGGCGTGGGTCTCCAGGGCGTTGCGCGCCCCGAGCGCCGCCATGACGGAGGCCAGACGCGCATCCTCCGGCCCCGCGCAGTGCGCGGCGGTGGTGGCCACGACGGGCAGCCCCGACTCCGCGGCGAGCGCGGCCAGCGCATCGCACCGCTCGGTGTCCTCGGGGACTCCGTGGCAGGTGAGCTCCACGACCACCCTGTCCCGACCGAACAGCGCGACGAGCTGGGCCAGCGCCGCGCGGGCACCCCCGGTGTCGAACCCGGCCGCGCCCGGCCCGTTCCGCTCGAGGGCCCGCCGCACCCGACCCCGGCGGCACCCGGTGAGGACGTACCAGTGGCCACCGGCGGCCTCCGCGAGCTCGGCGAGCTCATATCTCGGTTCCCCCTTGGCGCCGCCCCTGAGGTGGGCGCGGGCGATCGCGCGCGAGAGCCGCCGGTACCCCTCCCCGCCGCGGGCCAGGACCAGCAGGTGCTCGCCACCCTGGAGGGAGAGTTCGGCTCCGAACACCGTATCCAGCCCGAGCTCGGCGGCCGCCTCGGCGAAGCGGACGACCCCGTACAGCCCGTCGTGGTCGGTGATCGCGAGCGCCGTGAGCCCCAGCTCCGCGGCGGCTTCCGCCATGGCCTCGGGGGAGGAGGCGCCGTCGAGGAAGCTGAAGGCGGTGTGGGCGTGCAACTCCGCGTAGGGCACGCGCCCCGGCGTCCGGGGCCGCTCCGGCGGCGTGTACCCACCCCGCTTCCGCGACCAGGCGGGGGCGTCGCTGCCGTCACCGGGATGCGGGTTCTCCGGCCCGCGCGGGCCGGGCCGCCCGGACAGGACGCGCTCGAGCTCCGACCAGGTCCCGGGTCCGTGGTACCAGTTCA
This sequence comes from uncultured Dietzia sp., assembly GCF_937873725.1. Classification (GTDB taxonomy): domain Bacteria; phylum Actinomycetota; class Actinomycetes; order Mycobacteriales; family Mycobacteriaceae; genus Dietzia. The sequence goes on along the minus strand of NZ_CALMYY010000101.1, from coordinate 80,542 downwards.
CCGGGACCCACCCGCCCGGTGCCGGTGGGGACGGTCAGAGCGGGGTGAGGGTCTCCACGACCCACGCCGAGGCGTCGGTGGGCGGTTTGCGGCAGCTCTGGGAGCGCGGCGGGAGCGGGCGCGTGCCGGCCTCGACGCGCCACGCGCGTCCGTCGGTGTGGTGGACCACGGCCACGCCCGGGTCGACGGGGTCGAGGACGACGACGAGGTCGTCGATCCCCGCATCGACGCCGGAGTCCCGGACGGCGACCTCCGCCACCTGCCCGACCGGCGGCCACGTGCTGCGTCCCCGCAGATTGTCGGTGACCACCCGGCCGTCCAGCTCGGCCTCGACGATCCGGGCCGCCTCCGCCGTCTCTGCGGGCCCGTAGGTGTACCCGGTGCCGGGCAGCAGGAGTACCGGGGCGAAGCGGTGCCCCCCGGTGTGGGAGCACTCCCACACCGCGGCGTCGGTATCGAGCGCGGCCAGCCGCCCACCGACGAGCGCCTCGAGCCCGGCCGCGACCGGGCGCCCCCGCACCGCGCAGCACTGGTCGCGCTTGGCGTGGGTACACACGAGCGGGACCGGCGCGGCGACCTCGCGGGTGCCGGCCACGTGCGCGCCGGGCGTGAGGTCCAGCCCGAGCATGTCCGCGGGGCCGTCGACGCGGCCGGTGCGGATGCTCCGCCGGCCGGGGCGGGTGTCGCAGAGATAGAAGCGGTGCCGGTCGAGCTGCTGGCCTTCCCTGCCGGGCCGCCGGATGAAGAGCATGCGGGATCCGCAGGCCGCGACGTGCTGCTCGAGGCGCTGCGACAGGTCCGCACCCAACGCCTCACCGTCGAAGATGTCGCGGCCCCAGCGTCCGGGGACCTCCAGCAGCACCCACGACTGCTCGTGGGCGGCGGTGCCGGCCGGCGGCTCGTCGGTCGACTGGAAGGAACACCAGGCCGGGCGGAGGGTGGGATCGATATCTGACACGCCCCCATGGTGCCCCACCCGGGAGAAGGCTGTAACTGTAGACACCTTGTGGGACAAAAGTGACCAGAGGGACTTAAGCTGGGGGCATGCGCACCCGACATCGCCGCCTCGTCGCGGCCGCCGCCCTCACCGCCGCCGCGTCCCTGGCCCTGGCGGGATGCGGGGCCGACTCCTCGACCGACGCCCCCGCCACGAGCCAGACGACCACCGCGGGATCCTCTCCCGCCGCACTGGCCCGGTCCCTGGCACAGGACGAGACCGAGACCTCCAACCCCTCGCCCGCGGACTCCGCACCCAAGAGCGAGGACGGCGTCGAGCGCGCCCGGCTCGTCGTGACCGAGATCCGCGTGGGCGACTACCAGGGCAGGGACCGCGTGGTCTTTGAACTCGACGGCCAGGGGGTTCCGGGGTACTCCGTGGACTACGTCGCCGCCCCCGCGCAGCAGGGCAGCGGCTTCCCCGTGGAGGTGGCCGGCGACTCGTTCCTCCAGGTGACGATCCGCGACCAGGTCCTGCCCACCGAGACCGACATGACGGAGGTCGCCGTGGGCACCGTCACCGCCGACGAGGCGACCGGGGTGGCCGGGGTCGCCTTCGCCGGGCAGTTCGAGGGTCAGGCCCAGGCCGTGATCGGGCTCGAGGGCACGGACCGCGCCTTCTCCGCCTTCCTCCTGCAGAACCCGACCCGCCTCGTGGTGGACATCGATCGCTGAACCGGCCCGACGACCGAGGGGGCCCGCGTGCCCGTTCATTCGTAGACCCCCTCGACCGTCCAGCGCCCCTGGTCGTCCCCGAGCAGGCAGCAGAGCAGCAACGCCGCCGTCAGCTCGGGGACGACCTGCATCCGGGCCCTCGGTCGACGGGGCCCGCCACCGGGCGCGGGCTCCCACCAGGCCTCGTCGATGGGCCACGGCCTGGACCACCCGAGCAGCGCGCACCGGTGGCCGCCCACCTCGATCGACCCGGGCCGCCCGGTGAGAAGGCCCCGCGGGCCCACCCCGACGGCGGCCCCCGCCGCGGTACGCAGCACGACTCCCCCGGCGAGGGGGACGCCCGCCACGACCCCGGCCCCGGGGTCACGACCCTCCCGCAGCTCCAACCGGTAGCCCGGACCCGGCCACACCACCGACGGCGACGGCGCCGGTAGCGCCCCCGGCCACGGGCCCGTGGTGACGGGATCGGCCGGGGCGTCCCCGTACGGCAGGGACCGCACGCGATCGCCCGGACCGCGGCCGCCCACCGCCACGGGGACGCGGACGGACTCGGGCCCGAGCAGGCCCTGGACCCGGACGAGCGCGCGGTGGACGCGCGCCTCCGCCAGGCCCGCCTCACCCCACAACCCCTCCTGCACACGGCCCGCGGGGACCACCTCCACCGGCTCGAGGACGAGGGCGGTGACGGCCCCGCCGGCACCGCCCGCGATCGCGGTACCCGTGAGCCAGCCCTCCAGCTGCCACCGCAACCGGTCGGCGGTGCCCTCCGGGGTCAGGGGCGCGGAGCAGCGCCACACCCGGTGGACCTCCGTTCCCCCCTCGATCCGCGCGGTGATGGACAGGCGCAGGCACGCGACCCCCGCCGAGGCGAGGACGGCGTGCAGCTCCCCCGCCAGCCGGCGGCCGAGGAACGCCGCCTCGTCGACCCGCTCCAGGGGCGGCTCGCACCGGTGCTCGACCGCCGAGCCCGTGGGCACCGCGGACACCGACGGGGGCCGCCACGGCACGGCGCGCGCGAGGCGGTGCGCCACCGCACCCGCCCCGCCGAAACGGGTGGCGACGTCCCGCGGCGGGAGGGCGGCGAAGTCCCCGAGCGTCCGCACGCCGAGCCGGCGCAGCAGCCCGACCAGCTCGGACAGCTCGTCCGGATCCCCCAGCGCCGGCTCCACCACGAGCGCCTCCACGGGCAGGCCGGAGAGATAGCCGGCGTCCCCACCCGGTTCCAGCAGCGCCGAGCCACGCGCGCCGAGCACGGCCGTGGGCAGCTCGTCCGCCAACCCCACCTGGCACTCCGTCCCGGCCGCCGCCACCGCATCCACGACCCGCGTGACGACCTCCTCGACACCGCCGTGGAAGCGGAGCGCCCCGGCAGCCGAGAACACGAACAGCCCGGGCCGCAGCACCTCGATGCCCGGGACCACGGCGTCCAGCGCCTGCACCACGGGCTCGAACCACACGGCGTCCCGCCCCGGGTCCGCCGCCACCACGACGAGTTCCGGGCACCGGAACTGCGCCTCGCGCCGGCGCAGCCCGCGCCGCACCCCGACACCCCGCGCGACGGCGTTGCACGCGAGCACCCCGCGGGGGCCGACCACCGCGAGCGGCAGATGCAGACCGTGCCCCTCGGCCCGGGCCGCCGCGACCGCCGGCCAGTCCGGGCACCACACCGCCATGACCCGCGGGCTCATCCCGCCGCCACCCATTCCGCCGTCCGGGACGGGGCCGCCCGCCCGGAGCACCGCACCGTGGTGGACACGGAGGCCAGCCGGCCCGCGCCCGTGCCCAGTCCGCCGTAGCGGCAGTGCCGGCCCGCCAGCACGAGCTCCGCGCCGGGCCAACCCGGACCCACGAGCAGCACCGCGCCCGCCGCCCGCACCCGACCCGCGACCACGCGGGCCCGGGACGGGGGGACGGCCGCGACGGCGGGCCCCAGCAGGACCAGGTCCAGCCCGTCGAGCAGCACCGACACCACCGCGGCCGGGTCCGGCCCCGCGTCCGGGACCAACGCCAGGCAGTCCAGCCGGCCGCCCTGCTCCGCCACCGCCGCCACACCCAACTCCGGCCAGCCCACGACCGCGCACCGGGCCCCGGCCGCCGTGGCCGCGGCCAGCAGACCCACCCGGAGGCCGGCCCCGCCGGACACCACCGTGACGTGGCCGGCGGGCAGCACCCCGCCCGGCAGCAGGGACGCCACCGCGCGCGGAACGGCCACGCCCGGAACGGCGGGGGCGGCGCCCGGGGCGGCGGGGGCCCACCCGGCCCCCCCCCCCCCCGCCCCCCCCCCACGGGGGGCCGGGGGGGCCCCCCCCCCCCCCCCCCACCCCCGGCCACGCCCGGAACGGCGGGGGCGGCGCCCGGAGCGGCGGGACCAGCCGGGACCGCCTCCACGGGCGCACCCGAACGCGTGGCCGCGGGCGGACCCCCACCCGGCATCGCGGCGAGACGCCGACGCAGTTCGGCGACACGATCCGCGGTGCCGAGGTCAGACAGGCCCGGAGTCGCCGGGTCGGCAACAGAAGCGCTCACTACCATCACCGGAACCCCCCGCCTCGGACGACACGCCGACCGGCGCGCCAATCGAACTATTTTTCGACTACCACGAACAGTGAACACCACGGGTACGACACAGCGCAAGAACACCTGTTCGATACGGGTTTTCCTCGTCGTCGTCGCCCCTCGTTCACACCGAGCGCCTACCCTCGGTGACCATGAAGGCCTCCATCGGGAACCGCATCGTGCTCATCGGCGCCGGGGACGTGGGCGTCGCCTACGCCTACGCGCTCGTCAACCAGGGACTGGCGGACCACCTCGCCATCATCGACATCGACCGCGACAAACTGGCCGGCGAGGTCATGGACCTCAACCACGGCGTCGTGTGGGCGCCCTCGCCCACCCTCGTCACCGAGGGGGCCTACGCCGACTGCACGGACGCCACCATGGTGGTGATCTGCGCCGGCGCGGCCCAGCGGCCCGGCGAGACCCGGCTGGACCTGGTGGGCAGGAACATGACGATCTTCGAGGCGATCGTCGGAGACGTCATGGCCACCGGTTTCGACGGCATCCTGCTGGTGGCCACCAACCCCGTGGACATCCTCGCCCAGGCCACGTGGCGCTACTCCGGCCTGCCCGCCGCCCAGGTGATCGGCTCGGGCACGATCCTCGACTCGGCGCGCTTCCGGTTCATGCTCGGCGAGTACTACGGCGTCGCCCCGATGAGCGTGCACGCCTCGATCATCGGCGAGCACGGGGACTCCGAGCTGCCGGTCTTCTCCTCCGCCAACGTCTCCGGGGTGCCGCTACGCCGGGACCTCGACGGGGACCCGACCAAGCGGGAGCGGCTCACGCAGATCTTCGGCGAGACCAGGGACGCCGCCTACCGGATCATCGACTCCAAGGGCTCCACCAGCTACGGCATCGGCATGGGCCTGGCCCGCATCACCCGCGCCGTCCTGCGCAACGAGCAGGTGTCGCTGCCGGTCTCCACCCTGCTGCGGGGCGAGTACGGGCAGGACGGGATCTTCATCGGCGTCCCCGCGGTGATCGGCCGGACCGGCGTGCAGCGCGTGGTGGAGCTGGAGCTCGACGCCACCGAACGGGAACAGTTCGCCCGCAGCGCGGGTGCGCTGCGGGCGGTGTCCGGGCAGTTCGAGATACTGCGCTGAGTCAGAGGGCCCGCTGAGTCAGAGGGCCCGCAGCCAGTCGAGCACCGGGCCGGAGACGACCCCCGCGAACTCCTCGTACCCGCCGGCCCCGGGATGCGCCCCGTCACCGGCCGCGACCTCGCGCATCCACGCCTGCCCGGACAGGATGGCGTCGAACGTCGGCACGTACGGCACCCCGGTCTCGGCGCAGACGGCGGCCATCGCGGTGGACCGGGCGGCGATCCGCTCGTTGACGTCCTCCCACACCACCGGCGGCGGGCCCACCACCAGCAACCGCCCCTCGGGAGCCCGGGCGATCATCCCGCGCAACGCCGCGACCGTCCCCGCCTCGTCGACGCGGAGCGCTCCCTCGTGCACAAACACGTCGTTCACCCCGAACTCCGCGATCACCGCGGTCCCCGGCCACGAGGCCAGCCGCCGGTCGACCTCGCCCCACCGGGCCAGGATCATCTCCGAGGTGTCCCCGCCGATCCCGGCGACGGTGGCGTCGAGCCGCAGGCCCACCCGGGCACCCTCCGCGACCAGGTGCCCCGTCCAGCCGCAGCCGGTCTCGTCGCCGAAGCCGGCGACGAACGAGTCGCCGATGATGCACACCGGGATGTCGCGCGGTCCACTCACGTGGACCACGGTAGCGGCGCACCGGTGGCGGGCGGCGGGGAACGCTCAGTCGAGGTGGCGGGACTGCGCCCAGCGGGTGAGCGCGTGCCGGTTGGACTGTTGGGTCTTCCGCAGCACGTTGGAGGCGTGGGTCTCCACCGTCTTGACCGAGATGAACAGCTCCTCGGCGATCTCCCTGTAGGTGTAGCCGCGGGCGAGCAGCCGGAGCACCTCCTTCTCGCGCGGGGTGAGGGAGTCGACCTCGGGGTCGTGGACGGGCTCGCCGCGATCCTCGGGGCCGGGGGCGGCGCGGGCGAACGCGTCCAGCACGAAGCCTGCCAGTCGCGGCGAGAACACGGCGTCGCCGTCGGCCACCCGGCGCACGGCGTCGGCGAGCTCGTCGCCGGAGATGGTCTTGGTGACGTAGCCGCGGGCTCCGGCCCGGATCACGGCGATCACGTCCTCGGCGGCGTCCGAGACGCTCAGCGCGAGGAAGGTCGGTTCCGGGGCCCGGGCGGGTTCGGCGACGCGACCCGGGTCGGACCCGAGCACCGAGCGGAGCACGGCCACGCCGCCGCCGTCGGGCATGTGGACGTCCAGCAGGACCACATCGGGCCGGACCCGGCCGATCCCGGCGATCGCCTCGGCCACCGAGCCCGCCTCCCCCACCACCTCGACCCCGGCCTGGCCGGCGAGTTCGGCGCGGACGCCGCTGCGGAACACCGCGTGGTCGTCCACGAGGAAGACCCTGCTGGCCCTGCCGTCGACCTCCGGTGCGTCCGTCATTCGCCCTCCAGCGGCATCTCGATCCGGATCTCCGTCCCGCGCCCGAGCGTACTGCGCACCGCCACGGTGCCGCCCCGGCTCTCCACCCGGTGGCGGATGGACCGGGCCAACCCGTGCCGGTCGCCGTCCACCGCCTCGGGGTCGAAACCGCACCCGCGGTCGCGGACGAAGGCGCTGAGCACCCGGCCGTCGTTCTCCACAAAGACGTCGGCGGTGTCGACGCCGGCGTGCTTGGCCACGTTGACCAGGGCCTCGCGGACGGCCCCCAGTACGGCCTCCCCGACCTCGCCCACCGGCCCGTCACCGCCCACCACCACCTGGTCCACGCGCAGCCCGTAGGCGTCCTCGACGTCTCCCGCGATCACCTCCACGGCCCCGGCCACGGTGGTCGCGCCCGAGGACATCCGGGACCCGGCGCCGAAGAGCCACTGCCGCAACTCGCGCTCCTGCCGGCGGGCCAGCCGCAGCACCTGCCCCGGCTCGTCGGAGCGCTTCTGGATCAACGCCAGCGTCTGCAGCACGGAGTCGTGCAGGTGCGAGGCGATCTCGCTGCGCTCGGCCTCGCGGATCCGGGCCGCCCGCTCCTCCTCCAACGACCGCCACAGCCGAAGCCCCACCGGGATGCTGAGCAGCACCACCCCCACGAGGGTCACCAGCACCGCGAGGAGGGACGACCGCAGGGCGGCGAACTCGACCTGGCCGAGCACCACGACGGCGAGACCGACGACGACGAGGGTGGCACCCGCGGTGACCCTGGCCCAGTCGACGACGGACCGCGGGGCGACCCTCCCCCCACCGTCGTACTGCTGCCAGACCAGCCCGGCTCCCAGGGCCACGACGAGGACGGGGACCATGACGTTCAGTCCCGTCGCGGTGGTCAGCATGATCGACAGCACCGAACCCGCCAGCCCCACGGCCGCCAGCGCCATTCCGCGTCGCCGCTCGCGCCCGTCCGGCGCGGCGGCCCCCTCCCGGGCCGCCCCGGACGGGGTGAGGGCCCACAGCGCGGCGTAGAGCAGCACGCCCGCGCCGGACAGCGTGGCGAGCAGGACCATCGCCAGGCGGACGGAGGTGACCCGCACCCCCAGATGGTCGGCGAGGCCGGCGCACACCCCCGCCACCACGGCGCCGTCCGGGATCCGGTCGAGCGTCGGGTACCACCGGGCCCCGACCGGCCGCGCGACCGGGGTCCGCGCCGGGTGCTCGACCGTATCCTCACTCATGTACGCCATGGTCACAGACGGACCCCGGGGGGCGCATCGGGGTCCGACCCCGAGGTTCCCGGGGTCCGGATCTCAGGGTCGGTCCCCGATGCGTCCGCCCGCCCGGCCGAGCACGATGGGATCATGTCCAGCACGAGTAGTCCCGACCTCACCTCCGAGCTCCGCTCCCTGTGGCGCACCCGACCCGTCCGGACGCCGGACGACTCCAGGATCGCCGGGGTCTGCGGAGGCTTCGGTCGGCGCTACGGCGTGGACCCCGTCCTCTTCCGCATCGCGTTCGTGATCGCCGCGCTCTGGGGCGGGGCCGGGGTGTTCCTGTACGCCCTGGCCTGGCTGCTCCTGCGCTCGGCCGGTGACGAGGTGTCGAAGGGGGAGGCGCTGCTCGGGAAGGGCCGGGCATCGGGATCCAAGGCGACCGCCGTCGTCCTCGTCGTCGTCGTCCTCCTCAGCGCCCCCACCTTCGGCGGTTCCGGTGAGGCCTTCTTCGTCGGCGCCGGGTTCCTCCTGGCCGCGGCCATGCTCGTCGGGTGGTACGCACTCCACCGTCGCACCCCCACGCCGCCGGCAGGGTGGGCGGAGGCGACCGCCGTGCGGCCCCCCTCGGCGGGCACCGGAGCCCCCGACGTCGCCGACCCCGGCGCCCCGTTCGGCCCGCCCGTCCCACCCTCGTGGGACCCCCTCGGCGCCGCGCCGTTCGCCTGGGATCTCCCCGACCCCGCGTACACCCCCCTCCCCGACGCCCCGCCGGCCCCGCCCCGGTCCCGACTGACCACGGTCACCCTCGGGCTGGCGCTCATCGCCGTGGCGGTCGCCGTCGGGCTGACCACCCTGGGCGGGGTGACCTGGCTCGAGCCGACCAGGATCGCCGCGATCGCCCTCGCCGTGGTCGCGGTCGGGTTGCTCGTCGGCGCCGTCACCCGCACGGGGCACGGGCTGCTGGTGGTGGCCGGCCCACTCGCCGGGTTCGTGCTGCTCGCGTCGCTGATCCAGGTCCCCGAGGGCGGCTGGGAGGGCGCCGGCGACCTGCGCGTCGAGATCACCGGACCCGCCCAGCTCGACACCCCGGTGACCCACGAGTTCGGCGACGTCACGGTGGACATGCGCGGGCTCGTCCTGGACCGCGACCGCGGCTACCGCATCACCAACGAGGTCGGCGAGGTGCGGGTCCTCCTGCCCGCCGGGCTCGACGTGCAGGCGACCTGCCGCACCGACATCGGCCGGGTGGAGTGCCCCGAGAGCGCGGGACCCGACGCCGGTGGCCCCGTGTTGACCCTCGACGTCACGACAAATCTCGGCGACGTCGAGGTGACCCGATGAGCGACGCGGATCGTGCCGACCGGAACGCCGACCAGAACGCCCACGACCACACCACCGGGAGCCCCGACATGACCACCGTCCCCGACCGGCCGCTCCACGATCCGCTCCCCTACGGGACCGGCACCACCCCGGTGCCGCGGCGCGAACGGCCCGGGTCACCGGTCCTCGCGGTGGCGGGGCTGCTCTCCCTGGGTGTCGCCGTCTGGGCGATCCTGGGCGCGCCCATGCTCACCTCCACCGTGGTGGTCTCCGCCGCACTGGTGCTGCTGGTGCTGGTCGGGCTGGCGATGGTCGTGCGCCGCTGACCCCCGGGGCCGCGTCAGGGCCGCGCCCGGGTCACTCCCACTCGATGGTGCCCGGCGGCTTGCTGGTCACGTCCAGCACCACGCGGTTGACGTCCGGGACCTCGTTGGTGATGCGGCTCGAGATCAGCGCGAGCGTCTCGTACGGCACGCGGGTCCAGTCCGCCGTCATGGCGTCCTCGGAGCTGACCGGGCGCAGGACGATCGGGTGACCGTAGGTGCGACCGTCGCCCTGGACGCCCACCGATCGGACGTCGGCCAGCAGCACCACCGGGCACTGCCACACCGAGGAGTCCAGGCCCGCGGCGGTCATCTCCTCGCGCACGATCGCGTCCGCCGCGCGCAGGGTCTCGAGCCGGTCGCGGTCCACGGCGCCGACGATCCGGATGGCCAGCCCCGGTCCCGGGAAGGGGTGCCGGCCGACGATCGCCTCGGGCAGTCCCAGCTCGCGGCCCACGGCGCGGACCTCGTCCTTGAACAACAGGCGCAGCGGCTCCACCAGGGAGAACTCGATGTCGTCGGGCAGCCCGCCCACGTTGTGGTGGCTCTTGATGTTGGCCGTGCCCGCGCCCCCGCCGGACTCCACCACGTCGGGGTACAGGGTCCCCTGCACGAGGAAGTCGACGGAGGAGGCCGGGCCGTCGTCGGAGCCCTGGAGCTCGAGGGCCTGCGTGACGGCCCGCTCGAACGACCGGATGAACTCGCGGCCGATGATCTTGCGCTTGGACTCGGGGTCCGTCACGCCGGCCAGGTGCCCGAGGTAGGTCTGGGAGTCGTCGAGCGTGATGAGGCGGGCGCCGGTGGCGGCCACGAAGTCGTTCTCCACCTGCTCCCGCTCCCCCGCGCGCAGCAGACCGTGGTCGACGAACACGCACGTGAGGCGGTCACCGATGGCCTTCTGGACCAGCGCGGCCGCGACGGCGGAGTCGACGCCACCGGACAGGCCGCAGATCGCCCGGCCGTCGCCGACCTGCTCGCGGACGGCCTCCACGAGCTGGTCCGCGATGTTGGACGCGGTCCACGTGGGCTCCAGGCCCGCCACCTCGGTGAGGAAGCGGGTGAGCACCTGCTGACCGTGCGGCGAGTGCAGGACCTCGGGGTGGTACTGGACGCCGGCCATCCGGCGCTCGACGCATTCGAACGCCGCCACCGGTGCCCCCGGGGAGGTCGCGGTGACCGTGAACCCCTCGGGCGCGGTGGTGACCGCGTCGCCGTGGCTCATCCACACCGGGTGGTGCTCGGGCAGGCCCGCGTGCAGCAGCCCGCCGGACACCGTCACGTCGGTGCGCCCGTACTCGCGGCTTCCGGTGTGCGCGACCTCCCCACCCAGCGCGCCGGCCATGGTCTGGAAGCCGTAGCAGATGCCGAACACGGGGAGCCCGAGCTCCAGCACGGCCGGATCGAGCGACGGGGCGTCCTCGGCGTAGACGCTGGCGGGGCCCCCGGACAGGATCAGGGCCACCGGATCCTTGGCCCGGATCTCGTCCACCGTCGCGGTGTAGGGGATCACCTCGGAGTAGATCCTCGCCTCGCGCACCCGGCGGGCGATGAGTTGCGCGTACTGGGCGCCGAAGTCGACGACCAGGACGGGGCGGGGGGCCGCCGCTTCGGCGGTGATCTGGGAGTCGGTCTGCGCGTTCTCGGCCACGGACCAGAGTCTAGGCGTCGGACCCCGTCCACCGAACTCGCCCCACGCGACGGGTGGAGCCGTCCACACTGGACCACAGCACGGGGCCGGGCTCTGGCGGCCACCACGACCGACGGGGGAAGTCACCATGGAGCGGATGACGGGTTTCGACGCGAGCCTGCTGTACCTGGAGACCTCGCAACAGATGCTCGTGGTGGGCGGGATCCTCATCGTCGACGTCTCCGCACTGGACTTCGAGTACACCTTCGACCGGGTCCGGACGGAGCTCGCGCGCCGGGTCAAGGAGATCCCCGAGTTCCGCCGGAAGATCTACGACTCGCCCCTCAACCTCGGCCACCCCGCGTGGGTGGAGGAGTACGACCTCGACGTGACCCAGCACGTCCGACGCGTCGTGGTGGACGCGCCGGGCGACGACGACGCCGTGTTCGAGATGTGCGGAACCCTGAGCAGCCGCCCGCTCGACCGGTCGAGGCCCCTCTGGGAGATGTGGGTGCTGGAGGGGTTGGCCGCTCCCGGCACCATCGCCGTCTTCTTCCGCGCCCACCACGCGCTGCTGGACGGAACGAGCAGCGCCGCGGTCCTCCGCAAGCTCAGCGCCGCCGGGCAGAAGCCCTCCTCCCGCGACCTCGACCTCGTCCGGACCCAGGCCGGAGGTGCCAACCCGCTCCAGCTGATCACCGGCGGGCTGTGGGACTTCTACGTCCGCCGCCCGGTCACCATCGCCCGGTTACTGCCCGAGGCCGCCATGCTGCCGATCCGGCTGCGGAAGGCCGCCGGGACGAGGGCGGCGGGGAAGAAGACCGCGCCGCGGGAGGTCCGGGACCCGGACGCCGGCGCGGGCACCGGGACGCACGAGGCGGTCGAGGCCGACGACGAGGTGGCGCCCAAGGCCGCGCCCTTCACCGCCCCGAGGACCCGCTTCAACGCGACCATCACCCCGCACCGGGCGGTCTGGGGGACGACGCTCGACCTGACGGAGATCAAGGAGATCAAGTCCGCCTTCGGGGTCACCGTCAACGACGTGTTCCTCACGGTGGTGGGCGGAGGGCTCCGCCGCTACCTCAGGCTCTACGACGACCTGCCCGAGAAGCCGCTCATCGCCGTCGTCCCCGTCTCGACGCGCGACGACGACGGCACCCAGGGCAACAACAGGGTGACCGTGCTGTTCGCCTCGCTGGGGACCGACATCCCGGACCCGGTCGAGCGCCTGCGGGCGGTGTCCGCACGGACCCGCCGCGGCAAGAAGCAGACCAGGAGCGGCATGCGCCCGGACTTCATCCAGGACCTGGCGACCCTGGCCCCGGCCGCGCCCCTGTCGCTGCTGATGCGCCTGTACGGCGACTTCCACCTGGCCGACCTGCACCCGGTCGTGCACAACCTCGTCGTCTCCAATTTCCCCGGCCCCAGGGGGAAGCTGGACTTCCTCGGCGCCCGGGTCAAGCACATGTATCCGCTGGGCCCGCTGATGCACGGCTCCGGGTTGTCCGTGACGGCGATGTCCCTGGGCGGCCAGCTCGACGTGGGGATCAACGCGTGCGAGCACCTCGTCCCCGATCCGGACCTGTTCGCCGACGGGGTCCGCGAGTCCATGGACCGGTTGCTGTCGCTCACCAGGCAGCGACAGGCGGCGCCGGAGCCCACGATGTCCGGGGAGGAGTGAGCCGTGCAACGGATGACCGGGCTCGACGCCAGCTTCCTCTACCTCGAGACCGCCGAGCAGATGATGGTCATCAACGGCGTGGTCCACCTCGACGTCTCCACGATCGAGGAGGGGTACTCGTTCGAACGCCTGCGCTCGGGACTCGCCCGGCGGGTCAAGGCCATCCCCCCGTTCCGTCGCAAGGTCCACGACTCCCGGTGGAACCTCGGCCACCCGGCGTGGGTCGAGGACTACGACTTCGACATCGGCAACCACGTCCGCCGGATCGAGCTCGGACCGGGCGGTGCCGAGGACGAGCTGTTGGCCACGTGCGGCAGGCTCGCCTCCACCCCGCTCGACCCCTCCCGCCCCCTGTGGCAGGTGTGGATCATCGAGCGGGGCGGGCCCGACGCCCCGACCGTCACCGCGTTCTGCCGGGTCCACCACTCGCTCATCGACGGCATACTCGCGGCGGAGTTGCTCGCCACCCTCGCCGCGACCGACGCCTCCACGCCCGCGCAGGACCCCGACCTCGTCCGCACCCACGTCGGCCGCGCCAACTCCCTCCAGCTCATCGCGGGTGGCGCCCGGGACCTGCTCGGGCGACCGCTGGCGTTCCTGCGGCTGCTCCCCGAGACCCTGTCCGTGCCCGCGGTGATGACGCGGGCCCGGGGCCGGGCGGGGCGAGGCGAGTCGATGCCCGCGCCGTTCACCGCGCCGCGGACGATCTTCAACCATTCGCTCACCCCGCACCGGGCGGTGGCCACCGCCTCGCTCGACCTCGACGCCGTCAAGTCGGTCACGAGGCGCCTGGGCGGGACGGTCAACGACGTCCTGCTCGCCGTGATCGGCGGCGCGGTCCGGTCCTACCTCGAGGCCAACGGGGACGTCCCCGCCTCGTCCCTGGTGGCGGTGGTCCCCGTGTCCACCCGGGAGGACCTCGTGACCACGGGCGCCAACCAGGTGTCGGCGATGTTCGCCTCGCTCGCTACGGATGTGGACGACCCGATCGAGCGGTACCACCGGATCAGCTCCGCGGCCGTGACCGCCAAGCGGCAGGCCGCGAGTCTACGGCCGGCCCTGCTCGACGACTGGGGACGGATGAGTCCCGGCCGACTCCTCGCCGTGGGGATGCGGGCGTACGAGTCGCTCCGGCTCGCCGACCTCCACCCGGTGGTCTACAACCTCATCATCTCGAACGTCCCCGGGCCCCGGACCCCCCTCTACTTCCTCGGCGCACGGATCACCCACATACACCCGTTCGGTCCGCTCCTGCACGGTGCAGGGCTGTCCGTGACCGGCGTGTCGATCGACGGGCGCATCGACCTGGGCGTGATCTCGTGCGAACACCTCGTGCCCGACCCGGACGTCGTGGCGCGGGGGATCGAGTCGGCCTTCGCCGAACTGGTCGAGCTCAGCGGCCACTGAGCGGCCCGCGCTCCGTCAGCTGACCCCGACGATGGGCAGGCGGAGCGCGCCGGGCGCGGCCTCCGGGACGACCGGGGCCGCGGGCCGCACGGGTGCCACGCGCCGGTAGCGCTCCCCCTGGGCGGGCCGGGGGTCGGCCTCGCCCTTGTTGGGCCACAGGGACATGGCCCGCTCGGCCTGCGCGGTGATGCTCAGGGCCGGGTTGACGCCGAGGTTGGCCGAGATCGCGGAACCGTCCACGATGTGCATCGTCGGGTAGTTCCACACCCGGTGGTACGGGTCGACGACACCGGCCTCGGGCGAATCCGAGATCGCGCATCCGCCCAGGAAGTGGGCGGTCAGGGGCATGTTCGCGATCTCGCCCCAGGTGCCACCCGGGAGTCCGCCGATCTTCTCGGCCATCCTGCGGGTGGCCTCGTTGCCGGCGGGGATCCACGTCGGGTTGGGCTCGCCGTGGCCCTGTGTGCTGGTGACGTACCGGAACGGACCGACGCGCTTGACCGAGGTCTGGAGCGAGTTGTCCAGGGTCTGCATGACCAGGGCGATCACCGACCGCTGGCTCCAGCGCCGCAGGTAGAAGAGCTGGAGGAACATCCGCGGTTCACGCCGGACCTCGTTCAGCAGGGTCCGCCACCGCGGCAGCGGCCCGTCACCGTCGGTCAGCAGGGTCTGCAGGATGGCGATGGCGTTGGAGCCCTTGCCGTACCGGACCGGTTCGATGTGGGTGTCGGGCCGGGGATGGAACGACGACGTGATGGCCACCCCCTCGGAGAAGTCCTGCTCCGGCATGTAGTTCGGCCGCATCGCCCCGAGGATCGACTCCGAGTTGGTGCGCGTGAGATTGCCGAGCGCGTCGGACAGCTTGGGCAGCGACCCGTCGTCCTTGGCGTAGTGGAGCAGGTGCTGGGTGCCCCAGGTTCCCGCGGCCACCACCACGTGGGCGGACGTCATGGTGGTGGTGCGCTTGCCGCGGGCGGTCCACGCGCCTGTGCGCTCGCACGTGACCTCCCACGTGCCGTCGCCGCGCTCGCGCAGGCCGCTGACGGTCGTCCGGTCGAGCACCCGGGCACCGGCGCGCTCGGCCAGGCCGAGGTAGTTCTTCAACAGCGTGTTCTTGGCGCCGTGGCGGCACCCGGTCATGCACTCTCCGCACTCGATGCAGGCGGGGCGGTCCGGCCCCGCCCCGCCGAAGTACGGATCCTTGACGGTCTGCCCCGGCTTGCCCTCGCCACCGGTCTTCTCGCCGAAGAACACGCCGACCGGGGTGTAGACGAAGGTGTCCCCCGCGCCCATGTCCTCGGCGACCGACTTCATGACCTCGTCCGAGTGCGTGTGCGTGGGGTTGGTGACCACGCCGAGCATGCGGCGACCCTGGTCGTAGAACGGGGTGAGCTCGTCCTCCCAGTCCGTGATGTGCCCCCACTGCCGGTCCTTGAAGAACGGGGTGGACGGCTTGTACAGCGTGTTGGCGTAGTTCAGTGACCCGCCGCCCACTCCCGCGCCCGCGAGGATCATCACGTCGCGCAGCATGTGCACGCGCTGGAGCCCGAAGAGCTTGAGCTTGGGCGCCCACACGTACCTGTTGAGCCGCCACGAGGTCTTGGGGAAATCCGCGTCCTCGAATCGGCGGCCCGCCTCGAGCACCGTGACCCGGTACCCCTTCTCCGACAGGCGGAGCGCCGTGACGCTTCCCCCGAATCCCGACCCGATCACGATGACATCGGTATCGGTGCTCACGGCGGGGTCGGCGGTCGAGGGCGACGGCGACGGCGTGTGTGACGTCATGGTGGAACTCCCTGGGTGGTCGAGGATGTGGATCACACTACCCGAGGAACCGCGAACTTACCCGACAGTAGGGTTCGTTTTGTCCAGACGCCTCCGCGCCGGCGTGCCGCCCCGGCGGGTCACGGACGCACGGACAGGTCCACCCTCTGGAATCCCTTGACGTCGGAGTACCCGCACTTGGCCATCGCCCGGCGCAGGCCGCCCATGAGGTTGCGGGTCCCGTCCGGGACGCTCGTCGGCCCCTCGAGAACCTCCGCCAGCGGGGCCAGCGCCGTCTCCTCGTCGATCTCCGCGACGTGGCCGCGGGGGACCTTGGGGTGGGCGGAGACCGAGTTCCAGTAGACGCCGCCACCGGGCGACTCGAGAGCGCCGGCCAGGAGCGGGCCCAGCACCACGGCATCGGCGCCGCAGGCCACCGCGCGGGCGATGTCCCCGGAGGTGTAGATGTCACCGTCGGCCAGGACGTGGACGTAGCGCCCACCGGTCTCGTCGAGGTAGTCACGGCGCGCGGCCGCCGCGTCGGCGATCGCGGTGGCCATGTGGACCTCCATGCCCAGCACCTGGCCGGTGGTGGTGACACCGTCGACGCCGCCGTAGCCGACGATCACGCCGGCCGCGCCCGTGCGCATGAGGTGCAGGGCGGTCTTGTGGTCCACGACACCGCCGGCGATCACCGGCACGTCGAGTCCCCCGATGAACTCCTTGAGGTTCAGGGGCTCGTCCTCTCCGCTCACGTGCTCGGCGGAGATGATCGTGCCCTGGACGACCAGCATGTCGATGCCGGCCGCGACGAGGCCCGGGGTGAGGGCGCGGGCATGCTGAGGGGACACCCGGACGGCGACGGTCCCCCCCTCGTCCCGGATCCTCGTGACCGCGGCGGCGAGCAGGTCGTGGTCGATCGGCGCGCGGTGCAGTTCCTGCAGACGCGCCACCGCCCGGTGACCGGTCACGTCCTCGAGCGCGATCTCACGCAACTGAGCGATCGCGGCCTCGGGGTCCGCGTGCCGGGCCCACAACCCCTCACCGTTGAGCACCGCCAGACCACCCAGCCTGGAGAACTCCACCGCCGAGGCCGGGGAGACCACCGCGTCAGTCGGGTGGGTCATCACGGGGATGTCCATCCGGTAGGCATCGATCTGCCAGGCCGTCGACACCTCCTTGGAACTGCGGGTCCGGCGCGAGGGAACGATGTCCACATCGCCCAGCCCGTACATCCGACGGGCCTCGCGGCCCATTCCGATCTCCACGACGTCTCGCACGCGCCTTCAGTCCTTGATGGTGTAGTTGGGTGCCTCGACGGTCATCTGGATCGCGTGGGGGTGGCTCTCCTTGAGGCCCGCCGCGGTGATCTGGACGAACTGGGCGCGGTTCATGTCCGGGATGGTGGCCGAGCCGGTGTAGCCCATACCCGCCCGCAACCCCCCGGTGAGCTGGTGCAGCACCTGCGCGACGTCGCCCCGGTAGGGGACCCGCCCCTCGATGCCCTCGGGCACCAGCTTCTCCTCGGACAGGACGTTGTCCTGGAAGTACCGGTCCTTGGAGTACGACTTCTCCTGGCCCCGCTTGCCGCGTCCACGCATCGCGCCCAGCGAGCCCATGCCGCGGTAGACCTTGTACTGCTTGCCGTCCACAAAGATGAGCTCCCCGGGCGACTCGGTGCAGCCCGCCAGGAGCGAACCGAACATGCACGCGGACGCCCCGGCGGCGATGGCCTTGGCCACATCGCCGGAGTACTGCATGCCGCCGTCGGCGATCACCGGGATGCCCGCCGCCTGCGCGGCGACGGACGCCTCGAGGATGGCCGTGATCTGGGGAGCGCCCACGCCCGCGACGACGCGGGTGGTGCAGATCGAACCGGGGCCGATGCCCACCTTGATGGCGTCCGCGCCCGCGTCGATCATGGCCTGGGCCGCGCCGCGGGTGGCGAGGTTGCCCCCGATCACCTGGACGCGGTCCCCCAGGTCGCGCTTGACGCGCGCGACCATCTCGAGGGCGTTCCGGTTGTGCGCGTGCGCGGTGTCCACCACCAGGACATCCACCCCGGCCTCGGTGAGCATGCCCGCGCGCTGCCAGGCGTCCTCGCCCGTGCCGATCGCGGCCGCCACCCGCAGCCGCCCGTCGGAATCCTTGGTGGCGTCCGGGTGCTTCTCGGTCTTGACGAAGTCCTTGACCGTGATGAGCCCGGTGAGCCGACCGTCGCCGTCCACGATCGGCAGCTTCTCGATCTTGTGACGGCGCAGGAGCCCGAGCGCCGCCTCCGCCGTGACGCCCTCGCGGGCGACCACCAGCGGCGCGCGGGTCATGACCTCGTCGACCCGCCGGGACTTGTCGACCTCGAATCGCATGTCACGGTTGGTGATGATCCCCACCAGCTCGCCGCGCTCGTCGGTGACCGGAAGGCCGGAGATCCGATAGCGGGCGCACATCTCGTCGACCTCGGCGAGGGTGTTGGCGGGCGAACAGGTCACCGGGTCGGTGACCATCCCGGCCTCCGATCGCTTGACCGTGTCCACCTGTGCCGCCTGGTCCGCGGCC
The DNA here is from genome assembly GCF_937873725.1 of uncultured Dietzia sp. Taxonomy (GTDB): domain Bacteria; phylum Actinomycetota; class Actinomycetes; order Mycobacteriales; family Mycobacteriaceae; genus Dietzia. The sequence goes on along the minus strand of NZ_CALMYY010000101.1, from coordinate 61,949 downwards.
GACAGGTTCCGGTGCAGCACCCCGATCCCGCCCTGGCGGGCCATGGCGATCGCCATGCGCGCCTCGGTCACGGTGTCCATGGCCGACGAGACCAGCGGGACGCGGAGCGTGATGTCCCGGGTGAGACGAGTGCTCGTGTCGACCTCGCTCGGGACGACCTCGGAGGCGGCCGGGAGAAGCAGCACGTCGTCGAAGGTAAGGCCCACCATGGCGACCTTGCTCGGATCGTCGCCGCCGGTGCGTACGGGGCCTCGCGACTCGCTCATCTGCCGTCCTCCTGGTGGTGGTCTCACTGCTTTCCCCGAGGATAGTGCGTCCGGGCTCTTCGGCTCGAACCGTCGGCCCCGCGAGGTGGTGGTCACGGGTACGGTGGGGGTGTGAACGATCCGCTACGAGACGGCATGCCGCCCGACCCCTTCGCCGGCGATCCGGACGACCCGGCCGCGGAACTGGCCGGGCTGGATCCCGTCGACGACGGTTCCCCCTCCGGTCCGCTCGATCCCGACGAACGGCTCGCGATCGAGGAGGATCTGGCCGATCTCGCCGAGTTCCGCGAACTCCTGGCCCCGACCGGGGTCAAGGGCGTCGCCGTGCAGTGCGAGGACTGCGACGAGGAGCACTACCACGAGTGGGACATGCTCCGCGCCAACCTCATGCAACTCCTCCTGGACGGATCGGTGCTGCCCCACGAGCCGGCGTTCGATCCGATCCCGGACGACTACGCCACGTGGGAGTTCTGCCGCGGATACGTCGAGGGGGTTCGCGCGATGCGTCCGCGGCGCCTCAACTGGCGGCGCTGACCCGGCGCCTGCCGACCCGCTGACGACACGGGCCCCGCCCGCACCGGCGACGGTGCGGGCGGGGCCCGTGTCGATGAGTGCCCTCAGTTGGCGGGCTGGCTCGACTGCGCTGTCTGAGGGTCGCTGGCCGGACTCGTCGACGGGGTCGGGACCTGGGTCACGGTGGTCCGCGTGGGGGACGGGGTCGGCGTGACCGACTCGTCCTCATCCGACTCCTCCAGCCCGGTGGTGGGTGACAGGAAGTCCTGCAGCCGCTGTGTGTCGATCGGGATCTGCAGCGTGGTCGGGATCCGCAACCCGTCGAGGGGCAGCGGGATCACCGGGATACCGGGCGGGGGCGGCTGGATGAGGTTCGTCGGTAGCGGAACCGGGATCCCCGGGACGAGCGTGGCGACACCCGGTCCCGGCCCCGGGGCCGGGACGGGAGCGGGGGCCGGCGACGGGACCGCGCTCGGGGTGACCCGGCTCAGGTCCCTCATGATCGCGTCGCGACGCTTCATCAACTCGACCCGCTCCGACGCGTCCGCGACCTCGTCCAGCCGGTCGGTCACCTCGTCCAGGAGTCGCTCGGCCGTGTCCCGGTCACCTTCGCGGGCGGCCAGGTCCGCCGCCGCCAGGTGCTCGGTCAGGTCGCTGACCAGCTCCACCTCGCCGGCGCGATCGGAGAAGATCGTCTTGGAGACCCCCACAGGGGGTCACCCGGCATCGCGCTGTGCGCGGCGACGGACAGCCCCCCGACGATCACGGCGGCCACGGCGGCGGCACCGGTCACCGCCTGCCAGAGCGCCGGGCGCTGCCCGTGGTGATGTTCGTGGGACTTCGCCCAGCCGCGTCGCGGCCACAGGCGGGAGACGTTGGGCGCGAGGGCGATCTCGATCTCCTCGGCGCTCGGCAACCCGGGCAGGGGTGCGGCGCCCACCTCGGCGCGCCAGTCCGACAACAGGGCGAGAAGCGGGTCCTCGGACGCGGGCCGGTCGCCCGCCGCGAGGGCGTCGAGGAGCGCGTCGTCACGCTCCACCTCGCCCGGCTCGCACCTCTCGTCGGTGAGCGAGGCGTCGTCGTCCCGGGTGCCGGGATCCACTTCGTCGTCGTTCATCGCCATCGCTCCTCTCCGTCCTTCTCGAGCCGTGCCCGGAGCTGCTTCATCGCCCTGTGCTGGGCGACGCGCACGGCACCGGCCGTACTGTCCACGATCTCCGCGGTCTCCTCCGCGGAGAGACCGACCACCACTCGCAGCCGGATGATCTCCCGCTGCTTCTCCGGCAGGGTCCCCAGCAGACGGCTCATCGCCCTGGTCACCTCGCCGTCCAGGACGTGGTCCTCCGGCCCCGTGTCCGTCGAGAGCACCTCGGGGAGGTACTCCACGGGATCCGACTTGTTCCGTGCGGCTCCCCGGTGGGCGTCCGCAACCTTGTGGGCTGCGATCCCGTACACGAACGCCATGAAGGGACGTCCCTGATCGCGATATCCCGGCAGCGCCGAGAGCACCGCGATCAACACCTCCTGCGCGACATCGTCAGCAGACAGGTTGACCCTCTCCGCACCCCCGACGCGGGAGCGGCAATAGCGCACCACACCGGGACGTACGAGTTCGAGCACCCGCGCCGCTGCGGTCCGGTCTCCCTTGACCGCGTCTGCGACGGCGAGTTCCAACTCGTCTGCTATACCTGTCATCGAATTCGGGGGGCCTCTCGTTACACGGGTGTGTTACGGGGCACGGCCTTTCTGTCGTGGTGAACGACGCCGGACGTCGTGGTCCCACGCGCGGCCCGCGGGTGTCTCTCGGGACGTGGGCACAGGATACGTGCGTGACCCCTGGGCCGGAGGTCATCTCGTGAGAGTCCAGCGTAACCGTTGACGCCGTCATGAGACCACACGCCCGCCCGACAAAGGGGAACGGGCCCCGGCCCCGCTGTCGCGGTGGCCGGGGCCCGGTCTCGCCCGATGTCAGTGAGAATGGCCGGCGTGCGAGTGAGCGTCGCCGCCCCGCTCCTCGGGCTTCTCGACGATCGCGGTCTCGGTGGTGAGGACCATCCGCGCGACCGAACAGGCGTTGACGACCGCCGAGCTGGTGACCTTGACCGGGTCGATGATCCCCGCCGACACCAGGTCGCCGTACTCGCCGGTGGCGGCGTTGAAGCCGTCCCGCGGGCCGAGGCCGGACACCTTGTTGACCACCACGGAGCCGTCCTCGCCCGCGTTGGCGGCGATCCAGAACAGCGGTGCCGAGAGCGCCTTGCGGACCACGTTCACGCCCACGGCCTCGTCGGCGTCGGCGGTGTCCGCGGCCAGCCGCTCGAGCGAGGCCGCGGCCTGGACGAGCACGGAACCGCCACCGGCGATCACGCCCTCCTCGACCGCGGCCTTGGCCGAGTTGACCGCGTCCTCGACGCGCAGCTTGCGCTCGGTGAGCTCGGTCTCCGTGGCCGCGCCCACGCGGATCACGGCGACTCCGCCGGAGAGCTTGGCGATGCGCTCCTCGAGCTTCTCGCGATCCCAGTCGGAATCGGTGGCCTCGGCCTCGCGACGCAGCTGCGCCACCCGGGCGTCGACGTCCGCCTGGTCACCGTCGCCGTCGACGATGATCGTCTCGTCCTTGGACACGGTCACGCGGCGGGCGTGGCCGAGCACCTCGAGGCCGCAGTCCGAGAGCTTCATGCCCAGGTCGGGGCTGACGACCTGACCCTTGAGGACGATCGCCAGGTCGTCCTGGAACGCCTTGCGCCGGTCCCCGAAGTACGGGGCCTTGATCGCGACGGCCTTGAGGGTCTTGCGGATGGAGTTCACGACCAGGGTCGACAGCGCCTCGCCGTCGACGTCCTCGGCCACGATGAGCAGCGGCTTGCCGGTCTCGGCGACCTTCTCCAGGAGGGGGAGGAGGTCGGGGAGGGAGCTGATCTTCTCGCGGTGCAGGAGGATCAGGACGTCCTCGTAGATGGCCTTCTGCTCGTCGGGGTCGGTGACGAAGTACGGGCTGAGGTAGCCCTTGTCAAAAGCGATGCCCTCGGTCACGGTGACCTCGGTCAGCAGACCCTGCGACTCCTCCACGGAGACGACGCCGTTGACGCCGACCGCGTCCATGGCCTCGGAGACCATGCGACCGATCTCGGGATCACGCGAGGACACCGTGGCCACCTGGGCCACGGCCTCGGACCCGGAGACCGGGGTGGCCGCGGACCTGAGGAACTCCACGACCGCCGCCGACGCCTTCTCGATGCCCTTGCCCATGGACATGGGGTTGGACCCGGCGGTGACGTTGCGCAGACCCTCACGGATGAGGGCCTGGGCCAGCACGGTCGCGGTGGTGGTGCCGTCACCCGCGACGTCGTTGGTCTTGGTGGCGACGCTCTTGACCAGCTGCGCACCGAGGTTCGCGAACGGCTCGGAGAGCTCGATCTCGCGGGCGATGGAGACGCCGTCGTTGGTGACGGTGGGGCCACCGAAGGCCTTGGCCAGCACGACGTGCCGACCCTTGGGGCCGAGCGTGACCTTGACGGTGTCGGCGAGTTCGTCGACACCGGCGAGCATGCCCTTGCGGGCCTCCTCGTCGAACGCGATCAACTTGGACATGGATGGACTCCTGGGGAGAAAAAGGGTGTTCGGGACGGGCGGGACGAGCAGCGTGAGACACCACCGCCCCGGCGGGGCCGGTCACTGTCCGGCGCCACCGGGGCGGGGGTTACGAGCTCACGTCAGTCGATGACCGCGAGAACGTCGCGCGAGGAGAGGATCAGGTACTCCTTGCCCTCGTACTTGATCTCGGTGCCGCCGTACTTGGAGTAGATGACCTTGTCACCCTCCTTGATGTCCATGGGGATGCGGTCACCGTCCTCGTCGAAGCGGCCCTTGCCGACCGCGACCACGGTGCCCTCCTGGGGCTTCTCCTTGGCGGTGTCCGGGATGACGAGGCCGGACGCCGTGGTGGTCTCGGCAGCGGTGGCCTCGACGAGAATCTTGTCCTCAAGCGGCTTGATCGCCACGATGGATCCTCCGTGTGTAGATGGTGATGTGTGTTCTGGGGGGCGGGATCCGGGGTGGCGTCGTCGCGGGTGACGCGGCCGGGTCCATGCCTATTGGCACTCTATATGTGCGAGTGCCAGCACTCAAGTGCCCCGGGTGCCCGATCGGCCCGATTCGCCGAGGGCGAACACCCGGGCAGGCCTCACCTCACCTGCGTCACCCCGACCGGCAGCCCCGGGTCGACGGCCACCGTGAGGGCGCTGGGCTCGGCCCCCGAGGCGAACAGCGCCGACGCCACGCCCACCACCATCGCCCCGTTGTCCGTGCACAGGCGTGGGCGGGGGACCCTCAGGGTGATGCCCGCCTCGGCGCACCGCTGCGCGGCCAACTCCCGGAGCCTGGAGTTGGCCGCCACCCCTCCGCCCACTAGGAGCGTGTCCACGCCGAGGTCGGTGCAGGCCCGGACCGCCTTCATGGTGAGCACGTCGGCGACGGCCTCCTGGAACGAGGCCGCGACGTCCGCCACGTCCACCCGGACGCCGTCCCGCTCCGCGGCCTCGATCCGCCTCGCGACGGAGGTCTTGAGCCCGGAGAAGGAGAAGTCGTGACGCGCGTCCCGGGGGCCGGTCATGCCGCGCGGGAACGCGATGGCCGCGGGATCGCCGGACGCGGCGAGCCTGTCGATCGCCGGACCGCCCGGGTAGCCCAGGCCCAGCAACCGCGCCACCTTGTCGTAGGCCTCCCCCGCCGCGTCGTCGACGGTCGAGCCGAGTTCCACCACGGGCTCGGTCAACGACGTCACGTGCAGCAGCTGCGTGTGCCCGCCGGAGACGAGCAGCGCCACGCACTCGCCGAGCGGGTCACCGTCAAATCCCGCCACGGCCACGTGCCCGACCAGATGGTTGACGGCGTAGAACGGCGTCCCCCACGCCGCCGCGTAGGCCTTGGCCGCCGACGAGCCCACCAGCAGCGCTCCGGACAGCCCGGGTCCGATGGTCGTGGCGACGGCGTCGGGCCGGTCGACCCCCGCGTCGGCGAGCGCCCCCCGGACCGTCGGCACTAGCGCCTCGAGGTGTGCCCGGGAGGCGATCTCGGGAACCACCCCGCCGAACCGCGCGTGCTCGGACATCGACGAGGCCACCACGTCGGAGAGCAGTTCGACCCGACCGTCGTCGTGGATCCGCGCGACCGCCACCCCCGTCTCGTCGCACGAGCTCTCGATCCCCATGACCGTTCTCACGGGCCACTCCCCTCCTCGGTGTCGCGGTGCCCCGCCCGGGGCACCGCGGACCGGACCATCAGGTAGGCATCGGCCATGCTCGGCCGGTAGTAGCGGGGCCGCACCCCCGCCACCTCGAAGCCGTGCGCGAGGTACAGCGATCGCGCCGGCAGGTTGTCGGTGCGCACGTCCAGCACCACCGGTGCGGACTCCGCGTCCGCCAGGTCGAGCAGGCGACGGAGCATCGTGCGCCCGATCCCCCGCCCCTGGTACGCGGGGTCGACCCCGATGGTGTGCACCTCGAACTCCCGGTCGCCCGGTCGCCCGAGCGCCGCGAGCACCGCGTACCCGACCAGCCGCTCGCCCGCCCGGGCCGCCACGCACGTGGTGTGGCGGGACCCGATCTCGGACAGGAACGCCGCCGCCGACCACGGCCCGTCACCGGCGAACAGGATCCGCTCGAGGCCGGCGCAGCCCGTCGCGTCCTCGGCGGTGAGCGGCCCGTAGACCACCCCGTCCGGATCCGTCCCGCTCATCGGCGCGGGCCGCCACTGCGGTCGACGCCCCGCAACGCCCGCGACGGCTCCACCCTGCGGGGCGGAACCGCGTCCGGCCGCCTGAGGTAGAGGGGTTCGAGCGGGGCCGGGGTCACGCCGCGCAGCAGGTCTCCGGCCGCGACCCTGACGAGCCCGGCGGGGTCCGGCGAGACCGGGCCGGGCGCGACCAGACCCGCCGCGGCCGGGGACGCGGCGCCGACGACCTCGGCGAGCCGGGCGGGGTCGCCCACCAGGTGGTCGACGCCCTCCACCGCGATGTCGGCGGCGGGGCCGACCGTCGGTCCGGAGACGCGGGCGCCGTCCGCGGAGTAGCGCGCGTGGTAGGCCTCGCGGCGCCGGGCGTCGGTGACGACGACGAGCTCGCCGACCACCCCGGCGGCGCGCGCGGTCTCCGCGAGCCCGTCGAGCGAGACCACCCCGTACACCGGTCGCCCGATCGCGTCCGCGAACGCCGCCGCGGTGGCCATCCCCACCCGCAGCCCGGTGAACGGCCCGGGACCGACCCCCACCACCACCGCGTCGAGCTCGGCCGGGGCGAGTCCCGCCTCGGCGAGGCTGTCGAGGATGTGGGGGGTGAGCAGCTCCGCGTGGGCGCGAGCGTCCTCGGTGACCCGCGAGGCGAGGGTGGTGACGACCGGGCGGCCGTCGCCGCGCACGAGGCGGCAGACCCCCGCGGTGACGGCGGGGGTGGAGGTGTCTACGGCGAGGACCAGCACACCGGTCAGGGTACCGCCGGGCCCGGCGCGCCCCCGGCCCGGTGCCAGACCGCCGAGCGCACGTCCGTGTCCTCGCCGCGGCTCAGCGTGACGACGAGCGGGTCGGCGACCAGGGAGTCGACGAACCCCGCGCCCCATTCGACCACCACCACGTCGCGGTCCAGCGCGGAGTCCAGGTCGAGCGATTCGAGCTGGTCGGCCAGGTCCGCCCGGCCGGGCCGACCGCCGTGGGGGTCCTCGCCCCCGAGCAGGCGATACGCGTCCACGTGGACCAGCCCCGGCCCGTCCGCGGTTCCCGGCGCGTGGCGGCGCGCGATGACGAAGGTCGGCGACGTCACGCGCCCGCGGACCCCGAGCCCGGCGGCGATCCCCGAGGCGAGCGCGGTCTTGCCCGCGCCGAGGGGCCCGTCGAGCACCACCACGTCCCCGGCCCGCAGCAGTCCGGCCAGCTCCGCCCCGAGCGCGTGGGTGTGCTCCACCGAGGGCAACTCGCGTTCCCCCGGCACCCCGATCGTCACGAGGCCTTGCTGTGCCCCGCCGGGGGGCCGCCGTTCTCCTCGGCGGCGCGGATACGCGTGCGCCACTCGACGATCGCGTCCGCGATGAGGTCACCGAGGACCTCGGAGACGTGTGCGGGCTCCTCCATCATCACCATGTGACCGCACCCCGGGACCACGACGAACTCCGCGTCCGGCAGCGCCTCCGCGATGTCCACGGACCGGTCGAGCGGGGTGAGCAGGTCGCGGTCGCCGCACAGCACGGTGGTGCGCACGGACCGCAACACGGGCATCGCGGCGGTCTCGTCGTGTTGGGTGAGGGTCTCGAAGAAGTTCGCGATGGTCAGCACGTCGGTCGACGCGATGAGCTTGTCCACGAACCTGGCGACGGTCGGGCTCATCCTGGCCGGGTCGCCGAACGAGCCACCGTAGATGAACGGGGAGATGAGCGCGCCGAGGGCTCGTCGCCCGCCGGTGAACACGCCGGGGGTCCGTCCGGCGAGACCCGCGACCCTGGCGACGGTCCTGCTGTCGAGCACCGCGCCGAGCCCCGCCTCGGACAGCTCGGCCATGGCGGTGGCGACCAGCCCCACCCCCAGGACCCGCTCGCGGACGGACCCGGGGTGGCGGGCGGCGTAGCCCATGACGGTCATGCCCCCCATGGAGTGACCGATCACCACGATCGGGCCCGTCGGGGCCGTCGCCGAGACGACCGTGTCGAGGTCGGAGGCGAGCTGCGCGATGGTCGAGTTGGCACGGGAACTCTTCCCGCTGAGGCCGTGACCGCGCTGGTCGTAGAACACCATCCGGACCTCGGACCCGAACCGGTCCTGCAGGTGCCGGCGCTGGAAGTGCCAGGAATCCATCGAGAGCGTGTAGCCGTGGGCGAACACCACCGTCATCGGGGCGTCGGTCGGCCCGGCCTCGCGCACGGCCAGCGGGACGCCGTCCGAGGCGGCGACCATCGAGCCGCGGTCCACGCCCAGTTCCCACATGTCCTCGCCCGCCCACGGGTCGTTGGCCCGCCGCCCGGGCAGGAGCGTGCCGACGGATCCGATGGTGGCCGCCCCGAGTGCGCTGAGCCCCGCGGCCAGGCCGCCGGGCGTGCGGATCTGTTCGGCCACCGCCTCGACGTCAGCCGGATCCCCGCCGACGAGCTCGGGGGGCCGGACCTCGACCGGCTCCTCCCCCGGGGTCCGGGTGGGGCGGCGGGGCAACCGGATCCGCGGCCTACCCCCGCGACGATCCGCGGTGTCCTGGTTCTCGCTCATCGTTGACCCTCCCTGTGCCCCCCGGGGACACCGTTGCCCCCGGGGACGTGGTGCCCCCTGAGAACGTACTGGCGGCTCGCCCGGCCGCGGACGGCGGTGACGACCTCGTAGTGGATGGTCCCCAGGGCCCGCGCCCACTCGGCGGCCGTGGGGCCCCCGTCGGAACCCGCACCGAACAGGACCGCGGTGTCGCCCGCCCGCACCGCGTCACCCGGGTCCGGCCCGAGGTCCACGACGAACTGGTCCATGCAGACGCGACCGACGTTCGGGTACCGACGGCCACCGATCGAGACGTCGAGCCTGCCCGAGAGCAGGCGCCACACCCCGTCGGCGTACCCCGCCGCCACGAGCGCGACCGTGGTGTCGCGGGGCGCGTGCCAGGTGTGCCCGTAGCTCACACCCTGACCGGCCGCCAGCCGCTTGGTCATCAGGACCTCCGCCGAGAACGTCATGGCCGGAATGAGCTCCACCCCCGGGTCGTCGACCGGGGAGAGCCCGTACAGGGCGATCCCGGGCCGGACCATCTCGAAGCCGTCCTCCGGGCGGGTCAGCGTCGCGGCCGAGTTGGCGTGGTGGTTGACGGGGCAGTCCAGGCCGCGCGCGCGGGCCTGCGCCACGCACTCGTGCAGCCGCGCCACCTGCTGGTCGATCACCGGGTTCCCCGGGTCGTCGGCATGCGCGAAGTGCGCCATCAACCCGGTGACCTCGATGAGCCCCTCCTCCGAGGCGTCCACCAGCCTGTCGAGGACGGCGGGCCAGTCGTCCAGCGTGATCCCGGAGCGGGCGAGCCCGGTGTCGATCTTGGGGGTCACCCGGGCGCGGCGGCCGGTGCGGCGCGCGGCGTCGAGGATGGTGTCGAGGTGACCGGGCCCGGGGACCGCGAGGTCCACGTCTGCCTCCAGAGCGGAACGGACGTCGTCGCCGGCCGAGTAGAGCCAGGCCAGGATCTCCGCGTCGATCCCCGCCCCGCGCAGTTCGAGCGCCTCCCCGATCGTGGTCACCCCGAGGGCGTCCGCACCCCCGCGCAGCGCCGCGAGGGAGACCGGGACGGCACCGTGGCCGTAGGCGTCGGCCTTGACCACGGCCATCACCCGCGCGCCGCGGGCAGACCGGAGCAGGACGCGGGCGTTGTGCTCGATCGCGTCCAGATCGATCTCGGCGCGGCACGGCGCCGGCGGGACAATCAGACCCATTTTGTCCATTATGCCAAACAGCGGCGACGGTGGCGATTCATTCATCGCGGAGCGAGGAGATCGCCCCCGGGAGTGCGGACAGCAGGTCGGTGGCACCGATCGGCGCGCCCGCCCCGCCCGTTCGCACCGCGGCGGCGCGGGCGGCGCCGGCGCGCTCCACCGCCGCCGCGACCGCCGGCCACGCCGCGGCCCGACCGTCCCCCCTGCCGCCCGCGAGCAACGCCCCGGCTATCCCGGACAGCACATCCCCGGAGCCTGCCGTGGCGGCCCAGGAGCAGCCGGCGTCGACGGACCAGGTCGTCTCGCCGTCGTCGACAAGCGTGACGCGTCCCTTGAGCAGCACCGTCGCGTTGATCCCCCGGTCTCGTAGACCGGCGACGTACCGGCGCAGGGCCCCGGCCCGGTCCGCCCGGTCCCACCCGCCGGTGAGGCGGTCGAACTCCCCCGCGTGGGGGGGGAGCAGCACCGACGCGGCGACGCCGCGCAGCAGGACCGGGTGGGCGGCGACGCAGGTCAGGGCGTCGGCGTCGAGCACCGTCGGCAGCCCGTGCGCGAGGACGGCGTCGATGTCGGCCACGGCCTCGGCGCCGGTGCCCGCACCCGGGCCCACGACCCAGGCCTGCGCGGTCCCCGCCTCCGCCACCGACGGGTGACACACCACCTCGGGCCGGACAGCGAGCACCGCGCCCGAGCCCGAACCCACGTAGCGCACCATCCCCGAGGTCGCCGCCACCGCCGCCGAGGCGCAGAGGACGGCCGCCCCGGGGAAGCGGTCGGAACCGGCGCGGATCGCCACCACGCCCTGGCTGTACTTGTCGTCGCCCGGCCCGGGCACCGGCCACGACCGGCCGACCTCCGCGCGGTCCGGTCGGCGGACGGATCGCGGTCCGGCGGGGATCCCGCCCATCCCGATGTCCACCACCTCGACCCGGCCGCACGCCGGGGAGGCCAGCAGGTGGGCCCGCCGGAGAGCGCCGAAGGTCACGGTGACGTGGGCCGGCACGTGCGGGTCGTGGACCGTTCCCGTGTCCGCGTCGACCCCGCTCGGCAGATCCACCGACACGAACGGGACCCCCGCCGCGGCGTGGTGGGCGACGATCCCCGCCGCCGGCTCCCGCAGCGGGCCGCTGCCCGCCAGGCCCACGACCCCGTCGATCACCACGTCGGGCGGGGTGGCCCCGGCACCGGGCCCGGCGCGGAACCCGGCCGCCCGCCCCCCCGCACGCCGCAACGCGGCGAGGGCCCGCGCGTGCGCCCGGGCCGGGTCGAGCAGGACCGCCTCGACGCGGCAGCCCCGGGCCCGCAGCATCGCGCCGGCGTACAGGGCGTCCCCACCGTTGTCCCCGCTGCCCACGATCAGCAGGACCGACCGGCCGAACACGCCGCCGGACCTCGAGCGCAGCAGCGCGGCGGTGTGGTGGGCGACGCCCGCGGCCGCGCGACGCATCACGGCGTCCGGGTCACCGGATGCCTCGGCCGCCTCGAGAAGCGGGCGCTCGGCGGCCCGGATCGCCTCGACCGGGTGTGCTCGCCTCATGACCGTCAGTCTCGCGGACGGGTCACTCCACCGTGACGGACTTGGCCAGGTTGCGCGGCTTGTCCACGTCGTAGCCGCGGGCGGCGGCCACCTCGGCGGCGAACGCCTGATACGGGATCGTGGCCAGCAGCGGCTGCAGGAGCGTGGTCGTGGCCGGGATCGGGATGAAGTGGTCCGCCAGCGGCCGCACCACCTCGTCACCCTCCTCGGCGATCACGATGGTCCGCGCGCCGCGGGCCCGGATCTCCTGGATGTTGCTCACCAGCTTGGAGTGGAGGACCCCGCGGCCCTCGACGGGGGGCATCACCACAAAGACGGGCAGGCCGTCCTCGATGAGCGCGATGGGGCCGTGCTTGAGCTCGCCGGCGGGGAAACCCTCCGCGTGCATGTACGCGAGCTCCTTGAGCTTGAGCGCGCCCTCGAGCGCCGTCGGGTAGCCGACGTGACGACCGAGGAACAGCACGGATTTGGAGTCGGCCAGCTCCCGCGCGATCTCGCGGACCGGCTCCAGGGAGTCCACGACCTGCTGGATGAGGGCCGGCATCTGCTCGAGCTGGCGGAACTCGGCGGCCACCTCGTCGGGGTACTTGGTGCCGCGGGCCTGCGCCAACGCCAGGCCGACGAGGTAGTTGGCGGTGATCTGCGCGAGGTACGCCTTGGTGGACGCCACGCCGATCTCGGGGCCGGCGTGCGTGTAGAGCACGGCGTCGGCCTCCCGGGGGATCTGCGAGCCGTTGGTGTTGCACACCGCCAACACGCGGGCCTTCTGCGCCCTGGCGTGTCGCACCGCCTCGAGGGTGTCGGCGGTCTCGCCGGACTGGGAGATCGCCACCACCAGGGTGGACCGGTCCAGCACGGGGTCGCGGTAGCGGAACTCCGAGGCGATCTCGACCTCACACGGCAGCCGCGTCCAGTGCTCGATCGCGTACTTGGCCACCATCCCGGAGTGGTAGGCACTGCCGCAGGCCACGATGAACACCTTGTCGATGTCCCGCAGTTCCTGGTCGCTCATCCGCTGCTCGTCCAGCACGATGCGGCCGTCCTGGAAATGGCCGAGGAGGGTGTCCGCCACGGCCGCCGGCTGCTCGGTGATCTCCTTGAGCATGAAGTAGTCGTACCCGCCCTTCTCGGCGGCGGCGAGGTCCCAGTCGATGTGGAACGGACGGCCCTCGGAGGGCTCACCGGCGAAGTCGGTGATCTCGTATCCGTCGGCCCGCAGCACCACCACGTTGTCCTGGCCGAGCTCCACCGCCTCGCGGGTGTGCTCGATGAACGCGGCGACGTCCGACCCGAGGAACATCTCCCCCTCCCCCACGCCCAGCACGAGCGGGGTGGAGCGACGGGCGGCGACGAGGGTGTCGGGGTGGGCGGCGTGACTGAACACCAGCGTGAACGCGCCCTCGAGGCGGTTGAGCACGGCGCGGCACGCGGCGACGAAGTCCCCGGCGTTCGGGCCGGAAGACATCTCGCGGGCCAACAGGTGCGCGGCGACCTCGGAGTCGGTATCCGACTCCAGCTCGACGCCCGCGGCCTCGAGCTCGGCTCTCAGCGGGGCGAAGTTCTCGATGATGCCGTTGTGCACGATCGCCACGTCCCCCGACACGTGGGGGTGGGCGTTGCGGTCACTCGGGCGCCCGTGGGTGGCCCACCGCGTGTGGCCGATCCCCGTGGTGCCCGGGAACCCGTCCCGGCCGGCGGCGTCGAGCGCGGCCTCGAGGTTGGCGAGCTTGCCCTCCTTCTTCTCGACCCGGGACGAGCCCGACCCGTCGAGAATGGCCACCCCGGACGAGTCGTATCCGCGGTACTCCATCCGCCGTAGGGCCTCGACCACAACGGGGAGGGCAGCCTGATGCCCCACATAACCGACGATTCCGCACATGGGCGCTAAGTGTAGCCACGCCGACCCGGCTCCCCGGCACCGTCCGTGCGCGGGAGGCGATACTGTTGGCCCCGTGGCCATCAAGACCAAGGAACTGCTCGAGACGCTCAGTCGCCGGGGCCCCCACGGGGTCGACACCGGCGATCTCGGCTTCACCGGGACCCCCGGCACGGTGTTCGTCCCCCGGGACGCGTCGTCGCCCGCACCCCTGGTGGGCTTCGCGCACGACTGGACCAAGGCCCCCCGTCACTACGTCGACACCCTCAAGCACCTCGCGTCGTGGGGCTTCGTCGTAGTGGCACCGGCCACCGACACGTCGGTCCGGCCGCACCACCAGCACTACGCCGACCACCTGTCGGCCGCCGTCGAGGACGCCCTCCAGGCCACCCTCGGACGGGGGGCGGTCCGCGCCGATGCGCGCCGGATAGGCCTGGTCGGCCACGGGCTGGGCGGAGGGGTCGGCGCCCTGTTGGCGTCCCAGCGCACGGACATCGACGCGGTGGCGATGCTCTTCCCCACGGAGACCGTCCCCGCGGCCGCCGATCGCGCCGTGACCATCGACGCCCCCGCGTTGCTGCTGTCCGCGTCGGGCGGCGTCCACGCCGAGGACGCGCGCGCACTCCACCTGGCGTGGCGCGGGCCGATAGTGCACCGGCGCATGGCCAAGGCGATCGAGCCGGGACTGGTCGAGGGCGCCCCGCTGCTCAAGTACGTCGGCCTGGCCGACCCGGACCACCGCACGCAGCGCACGGTGCGGCCGCTTCTCGCCGGTTACCTGCTGGCCACGCTCGCGGGGGACGACGCCTACGCCGCGTTCGCCGACCCCGACGCCGGGTTCAAGGGCGCCGTCACGGTGACCGACGAGATGCTGGACGAGGAGGGGGACGACCTCGTCCCCAGCACCCCGCCGCTCCTCAAGTTGGTCAAGGGCCTCACCGGGAGCTGAACCGGCGCCCTCCCCGACCGGCTCAGACCGCGGCGACGACGTCCGCGAGCCGCTCGGCGACGCCCTGCGCGAGGTCGGGGTCCTGCGCCTCGACCATCACGCGGACGAGTTGCTCGGTCCCCGACGGGCGCAGCAGCACGCGGCCGGCACTACCGAGCGTCGCCTCCTCCGCCGCCACGGCATCGGCCACGGCGCCGGACGCGGCCACTGCGGCCTTGTCCCCGACGGGCACGTTGATGAGCACCTGCGGCAGGACGGTCATGACGCCGGCCAGCTCGGCGAGGCTCTTGCCGGTCTCGGCCATCCGCGCCATGATCCGCAGGCCGGTCAGGACGCCGTCGCCGGTGGTGGCGTGCGCGGGCAGCACGAGGTGCCCGGACTGCTCGCCGCCGAGGCTGTAGGAGCCCTCGCGCAGCCGCTCGAGCACGTACCGGTCGCCGACCTTGGTCTCGGCGATCTCGATGCCCGCCTCGCGCATGGCGACCTTGAGTCCGAGGTTGCTCATCACGGTGGCGACCAGGGTGTTCTCCGCCAGCTCGCCGGAGTCGCGCATCGCGAGGGCGAGGATGGCCATGATCTGGTCGCCGTCGACCACCTCGCCGGCGGCGTCCACGGCGAGGCAGCGGTCGGCGTCGCCGTCGTGCGCCAGGCCGAGGTCGGCGCCGTGCTCGACCACCGCGGCGCGCACGTCGTCGAGGTGGGTGGAGCCGCATTTGTCGTTGATGTTGTAGCCGTCGGGGCTGGCGTGGATCTCGATCACCGTGGCGCCGGCCTCGCGGTAGGCGCGCGGCGCGGCGTCGCTGGCGGCGCCGTTGGCGCAGTCGACGACGACGACGAGGCCGTCCAGCCGACCCGGCGTGGCGCTGAGCAGATGGCCGACATAGCCGTCCAGGGCGTCTGCGGGGCAGGCGCGGCTGATCCGGCCGATCGCGTCACCGGTCGGGCCGGTGATCGGCTCACCGGTGAGCGCGGACTCGATGGCGTCCTCGACGTGGTCGCCGAGCTTGTGCCCGCCGGCGGCGAAGAACTTGATGCCGTTGTCCGGCATGGCGTTGTGCGAGGCGGAGATCATCGCGCCGAGCGCGGCCCCGTGCTGGGCGGTGAGGTGGGCGACGGCCGGGGTGGGCAGCTCGCCCACCAGGAGCACGTCGACGCCCTGGCTGGACAGGCCTGCCGAGAGGGCGGCTTCGAGCATCTCGCCGGAGACGCGCGGGTCCCGTCCCACCACTGCCAGCGGGCGGGCGGTGACGGTGCCGTCGTGGTCGCGTTCCGCCGCGAGGACGGCCGCGGCGGCGGCTCCGAGCCGCAGCGCCAGGTCCGCGGTGAGCGTCCGGTTGGCCAGTCCGCGGACCCCGTCGGTGCCGAAGAGTCGGGTCATGTCGTGAATCCTCCGGATTCGGGTGTGCGCGTTCGCGCCGCTGATGTTCACCGTGTGAGCATTGCCGCCGACAGTCGGCGTTCGGGCCTCGGTCAGGATAACCGCTGAGGGGACAGCGTCCTGGAAAGGACCAGAGCAGGCCCCCGCGCGGTGCGGGAACCTGCTCTGGGTGACGCGATCTCGGCGGGAGAGATCAGCGCTTCGAGTACTGCGGGGCCTTACGGGCCTTCTTGAGGCCGGCCTTCTTGCGCTCGACGGCGCGGGCGTCCCGGGTAAGGAAGCCGGCCTTCTTCAGGGCCGGGCGATCGTCCGGGGCGTACTCGATGAGCGCACGGGCGATGGCCAGACGCAACGCGCCCGCCTGCCCGGACGGCCCGCCACCGTGGAGCAGACCCACGATGTCGAACTGCTCCTCGCGCTCGACTAGCACCAGCGGCGACTTGACCAGCTGCTGGTGCACCTTGTTCGGGAAGTAGCCCTCGAGGGTGCGACCGTTCAGCGTGAACTGGCCGGAGCCGGGCACGAGGCGGACGCGGGCGACGGCCTCCTTGCGGCGGCCGACGGCCTGCGTCGGGCCGGAGGTGACGATCGGCGCCAGCTGGGTCTCGGTGCCGGAGTCGTACTCGGTGCCACCGGCGTAGTCGGCCTCGCTGTAGTCCTCGGCGACCTCGGCGGCGAGATCCGCCACGGTGTCGTCGGCGACCTCGGCCTCGGGGGTGATGTTCTCGTCGGTCACTGGGCCACCTGCTTGATCTCGTAGGGCACGGGCTGCTGGGCGGCGTGCGGGTGCTCGGGACCCGCGTACACCTTCAGCTTGGAGGCGACGGCATTGCCGAGCTTGTTGCTCGGGAGCATGCCCTTGACCGCCTTCTCGACGACGCGGTCCGGGCGCGTCTCCATGGCCTTGCCGAGGGACTGCGACTTGAGCCCGCCCGGGAAACCGGAGTGGCGGTGGTGGAAGACGCGCTCGCGCTTGTTGGACGAGATCGCGACCTTGTCGGCGTTGATGATGATGACGAAGTCGCCGGTGTCGGCGTTCGGGGCGAACTGCGGCTTGTGCTTGCCGCGGAGGATGTTGGCGACCTGGACGGCGAGTCGACCGAGAACCACATCGGTGGCGTCGATGACGTACCAGGCGCGCGTCACGTCCCCGGGCTTGGGGGCATACGTGGACACAGGCGATACCTCTGTCTATCTAGTAGGGCTGCCGGCCGGACGGACGCCCTCCCCCTCGCGCGGCGGCCGGTGGTGACCCGCGGAGGCGGTCCGTCGATCCCCGGCGACGGGGACGACACGGACGCCAGCGGTCTACCCTACCGGCCGCGGTGCGTCGCTCCAACTCGCGGCCACGCCCGCCCCGGCCATCAGTTAGACTCTCCCCGGTTCCCGCCCTCGTAGCTCAGTGGATAGAGCACGGCTCTCCTAAAGCCGGTGTCGGAGGTTCGATTCCTCTCGAGGGCACCACGTGCCCCCTCCGATCGTCAGCGCCGGAGGGTGGCGTTGAGCGACCCGGTCAGCGCGAGGATCGGCAGCCCGATGAGCAGGTGCACTATCGCCGCCGCCAGACCGTCAAGGAACGGGACCGTGACCAACAGGGGCAGGGCCACCGCGGCCACGATGAGGAGCCCGACGGTCCACGAGAAGAACTGCTGGGGGTTCGCGGTACCCACCAGCAGGAGGTACCAGAGCAGGCCCGCCAGGAGCGCCGCCACCGCCCCGTACACGGCGTACATGGTGGGGGTGTTGCCGCCGCCTGCCCACTGGTGACCGAACCTGGTGAACACCGCGTCGACCACCCACGAGATCAGCCACCCGGCGATCGCCGCGACCAGCGCGGTGGCGGCGACGCTGCCGACGAACTTCCCCACGTCGAGCGCCGGGCCGCGGGGTTCGCGGCGCTCCGGATACCCGGGGTCGGTCGCGTAGGGCTCGTCGTACGCGGGGTTCCCGCCGGCCTGCGAATACGCGCGGGATTCCGGCTGCTGCCCCATCCGCCGTGTCTGGTCGTCCTGTCCGGGATACATCGCTACCGCCTTCGATTACGTGTGGTGGTCCCCGAGGGTAGCCCTCCCGTGGACATGACGCGGCCCGCCCGACCGTTGTGGCGGTCGGGCGGGCCGGTGGTGGGTCGCGCCGGGACGCGTCCGTCAGTGCGGATCCGTCAGTGCGAGATCGTCTTCTCCACACCGACACCCGTGAGGGAGCGCACCTCCATCTCGATCCGCCTCTCGGGGAACTCGTCCTTCTTGCCGAGGAAGGTACCGATGATGCCCAGCAGGAACGCCAGCGGGATCGACACGATGCCCGGATTGGACAGCGGGAACAGGGAGAAGTCCACGCTGGAGATCATCGACTTCTCACTGCCGGAGACGGCCGGCGACAGCGCGATCAGCACCAGGGTGGTGATCAGGCCGCCGTACATGGAGCACAGGGCGCCGGTGGTGTTGAACCGCTTCCAGAACAGCGAGTACAGGATCGTCGGCAGGTTCGCCGAGGCCGCGATGGCAAAGGCGAGCGCCACGAGGAACGCGATGTTCTGACCCATCGCGCCGATCCCCATCACGATCGACACGAGGCCGATCACGACCACGGTGATCCTGGAGACCCGGAGCTGGTCCTTCTCGGTCGCCTTGCCGTGCTTGATCACGCCGTTGTAGATGTCGTGGGCGAACGACGCCGACGCGGTGATCGCCAGTCCGGCCACCACCGCGAGGATGGTGGCGAAGGCGACCGCCGAGATGATGCCCAGGAAGATCTCGCCGCCGAGGGCGAACGCCAGCAGCGGTGCCGCCGAGTTGACGCCGCCCGGCGCCGCCTTGATGACCTCGGGCCCCACCATCGCCGCCGCGCCGAAGCCGAGGACGAGGGTGAACAGGTAGAAGCCGCCGATGAGGACGATCGCCCAGGTCACGGACCGGCGCGCCTCCTTGGCCGTCGGGACGGTGTAGAAGCGCATCAGCACGTGCGGGAGACCGGCGGTGCCGAAGACCAGGGCGATCGACAGCGAGACGAAGTCGAGCTTGCTGGTCTCGGTGGCGCCGTACTGCAGACCCGGTTGGAGCAGGTCCTTGCCGGAGTTGGCCACCGCCTCACCGAGCAGCGCGGAGAAGTTGCCGCGGGCGGCCACCAGCACGAGGATGCACATGATCAACACGCCGCCCACGAGCAGGACCGCCTTGACCATCTGGACGTAGGTGGTGCCCTTCATGCCGCCGACCAGGACGTACACGATCATCAGCAGTCCCACGACCGCGACGACGATCGCCTGCCCGGTCGAGTCGTCGATGTTGAGGAGAAGGGCGACCAGGCCACCCGCGCCCGCCATCTGGGCGATGAGGTAGAACAGGCACACCGCGAGGGTCGCCAGGGCCGCGGCCATCCGGACCGGCCGCTGGTTGAGCCGGAAGCTCAGCACGTCCGCCATCGTGAATCGGCCCGTGTTGCGCATCAACTCCGCGACCAGCATCAGGGCGACGAGCCAGGCCACCAGGAAGCCGATGGAGTAGAGGAAGCCGTCGTAGCCGTTGATCGCGATGGCGCCGGCGATGCCGAGGAACGAGGCCGCCGACAGGTAGTCGCCGGCGATCGCGAACCCGTTCTGGGGTCCGGTGAAGCTCGAACCGCCGGTGTAGAAGTCCTTGGTCGACTTGGTCGATTTGGAGGCCCTCAGCACGAGGGTCATCGTGATGACGATGAAGACGCCGAAGACGACCATGTTGAGCACGGTGCTGCCGACCTGCTCGCCCGGGACGAGTTCGTTGATGTTGATCAGCCAGTCGCCCATCAGGCCACCTCACCTTCCAGCTCGTGGCGGATCGCTGCCGCGCGGGGATCGATCTCCCGGTTGGCGAACCGGATGTAGAGGAACGTGATGAGGAACGTGGTGACGAACTGCCCCAACCCGATGATGAGACCCCAGGTGATGTTCCCGAACGCTCGCGAGCCCATGAAGCCCGTCGCGTAGATCGACAGTAGAACGTAGAGGAAGTACCAGACGAGGAACGCGATCGTCATGGGGAACACGAACGACCTGAAGCGGCTTCGCAGTTCCTCGAACTCCGGGCTGGTGCGCATCGCCGCGAATTCCGGCGCTTCCGGCGTGCGCCGGGGTGGCCCCCCCGTCGGCGGATCAGTTGGTTGGGACACGGGGGTCCTCCGTTTCAGATCGCTCGAGCCGCACCTCTGTTGTGGTGCACCTCACAGACAGTGACGGAGAGAGTGTGACACGAGACACAGGAGTTTCGCAGAACCCCGCCCCGGCAACGCAAATGAACTGCGCGAAGACCGCCCGACGGCCGCCCCCATCGGGGGGGTGCGGTCACCTCACGTGGGGCTGGCCGCACGTGCGGCCCGGGTCACCGTCCCCGGAACACGGGGGGTCGCTTCTCCGCGCGGGCCGCGCGGGCCTCCGCCATGTCGTCGCTGCTCCAGGCCCGCTGCTGGAGCTCGGTGTGTTCGTCCCGCGGCAGCAACCGGGCGTCGTCGTCGTTGATCACGGACTTGATGTGCCGCAGGCTCAGCGGGGCGAACCTGGAGATCTCGGCCGCCAGTTCCATCGCGGTGTCCAGCCCACCGATCTCGTTGGCCAGCCCGATGCGAGCCGCCTCCTCGGCACCGACCGGTCGCGCGGTCATGAGCACCGACCGGGCGTGCCCACCGCCGACGACGTTGGCCAGCCGCTTGATGGTCCAGTTGTCCAGGGCCAGCCCCACCTTGACCACCGGTACGGCGAACACCGCCCCGGGCGCGACCACCCTGAGGTCCGCCGCCAGCGCGAGCTGGACCCCCGCACCCACCGCGGGACCGTTGACGGCCGCCACGACAGGGACGGGAACGGACTCCACGGCGCGGAGCATCGCCGCGTGGGCCTCGTAGAAGTCGGTGTTGTAGACCCCGCCGGACAGGTCCGCGCCCGCACAGAAGGCGGTCCCGGCCCCGGTGACGACGATGGCGCGCACCGGGTCCTCGGCCTCCGCGAGTGCGCCGGCGGACTCGATGGCCTCGCGCAGGGCGGTACACACCTGCGCGTCGAGGGCGTTGCGGGTGGCGTGGCGGTCGATGGTGACGACGGCGACTGCACCGTCCCTTCCGGTGACGATCATGGCGGCGGGGGCCTCCTCTGCGGGATGGGGGTACGGTCGTGCACCCCTTCGATGACGGTACCCGCTGGTGAGCGCCCCCACCGTACGATGCGGTCATGGCGCGAACCGGAGCTCTGCAGATCCTCGACCTGGTCCTCGACGCCGGCTCGTTCCGGTCCTGGGACAGGGCTCCGGTGCGCTCGACGCAGGTCGACTCGGTCCCCGGGTACGCCGCCGCGCTCGAGCGTGCGGCGCGGTCCTCGGGCGTCGACGAGGCGGTCATCACCGGCGAGGGCACCCTGAGGGGCCGGCGGGTGGTGTTCATCGCCTGCGAGTTCGACTTCCTCGCCGGATCGATCGGCATCGCGGCCGCCGAGCGGATCGTCTCCGCGATCGAGCGCGCCACGGCGGAGCGGCTCCCGGTCCTGGCGTCGCCGACGTCCGGCGGCACCCGGATGCAGGAGGGCACAATCGCGTTCCTCCAGATGGTCAAGATCTCCGGGGCGGTGGCCGGGCACAAGTCCGCGGGGCTTCCGTACCTCGTCTACCTGCGACATCCCACCACCGGCGGGGTGTTCGCCTCCTGGGGATCACTCGGGCACGTCTCCGTGGCCGAACCCGGTGCGCTCATCGGCTTCCTCGGCCCCCGCGTGTACGAGGCGCTCTACCAGGCCCCCTTCCCCGAGGGCGTCCAGGTCTCGGAGAACCTCGCGCGCCGCGGGATGATCGACGGAGTGGTCCCACCGGAGGGGGTGCGGGACCTCACCGCGATGGCGCTGCGGGTGCTGTGCGAGGACCCGCCGTCCGACGACGAGCCGGCCCCACCTCCCGGGCCGGTCCGCCCGCCGGAGACCGATGAGGCCGGACCGCCGGACGCGTGGGACGCCATCACCCGCTCCCGCCGCGGCGACCGACCCGGCGCGCGGTCGTTCCTCGCGCGCGTCGCGCCTGACCGGGTCCCGCTCTCGGGAACCGGTCAGGGCGAGGACAGCGGTTCGCTCCTGCTCGCGCTCGCGCGATTCCGCGGACAGTCCGCCGTGGTCCTGGCCCAGGACCGCGACGCGGAGAACGAATCGAGCCCGCTCGGCCCGTCGGCCCTGCGTTCGGCCCGCAGGGGGATGCGGATCGCGGCGGAGGTCGGGGTCCCGCTGGTCCTGCTCATCGACACCCGCGGCGCCGCGCTGTCCCGCGAGGCGGAGGAGGGCGGCCTCGCGGGCGAGATCGCCCGCAGCCTGGCGGACCTCGTCACCCTCCCCACCCCGACCGTCTCGGTGATCCTGGGTCAGGGCACCGGTGGCGCCGCCTTGGCCATGCTCCCGGCCGACCGGGTGCTGTGCGCCAGACACGGGTGGCTCGCGCCACTGCCACCCGAGGGTGCGAGCGCGATCCTCCACCACACCACGTCCCGCGCCGCGGAGGTGGCGCGAACGCAGGGCATCACCTCGGCGGACCTCCACGCGGCGGGGATCGTCGACGTCGTGGTCCCCGAGCGGCCCGACGCCGCCGATGAGCCCGACGCGTTCTGCGACCGCCTGGCCGACGCCGTGGCCTCGGCCTTGATGGAGGTCCGGCGCCTCCCCCCCGAGCGGAGGTACGCCGAACGCATGTCCAGGTATCGCCACCTGGGCCTGGCGCTAGAGTGAACCGGGTCACAGTCCGCCGGCACCGATCGGCGGCACACTCCCGTACGTGAGGGGCCTGCCCGATGTCGAACTCCCCGACCCCGTCGACCTACGCCGACGCCCACCGGCTCTCGATCACCGATCCCGACGTCTTCTGGCTGGACGCCGCCCGCGGTATCGACTGGACCAGGCAGCCCACCACCGCCGTCGACTCGTCCCGGCCGCCCTTCTACCGCTGGTTCCCGGACGGCGAGCTCAACACGTCGTATAACTGCATCGACCGCCACATCGAGGCGGGCCGGGGGGACCAGGCCGCGTACATCTACGACTCCGCCGTCACCGGGGTCAAGGAGACCATCACCTACTCCCAACTGCTCGACCAGGTGGAGGCCTTCGCCGGCGCACTTCGCGCCGAGGGCGTCGGCAGGGGCGATCGGGTCGTCATCTACATGCCCATGATCCCCCGTGCCGCGGTCGCCATGCTCGCCTGCGCCCGCCTCGGCGCGATCCATTCCGTCGTGTTCGGCGGATTCGCCGCCCCGGAACTCGCGATCCGGATCGACGACGCCCGGCCGAAGGTCATCGTCACCGCCACCGGCGGCATCGAGCCCACCCGCAGGATCCCCTACTTCCCCATGGTGGCCAAGGCCCTCCGGCTCAGCTACGCGAGCCCCAGCGCCGTGATCGTCGCCTCGCGCGCGGAGCATTTCCCGGACGAGGTGTTCCCCGAGACCCCCGGCGTCACGTGGACCGACTGGGACGACGCCGTGGCCGTCGCGGAACCGGCGGGTCCCGTCGCCGTCGCCGCCAACGACCCGCTGTACATCCTCTACACCTCCGGCACCACGGGCATGCCCAAGGGCGTCGTCCGGGACAACGGCGGGCACGCGGTCGCGCTCGCGTGGTCGATGTGGAACGTCTACGGCGTGCGGCCCGGAGACGTGTGGTGGTCGGCCTCCGACGTCGGCTGGGTGGTCGGGCACTCGTACATCGTCTACGCGCCCCTCCTCGTGGGGGCGACCTCGATCATCTACGAGGGCAAGCCCGTCGGCACCCCCGATGCGGGCGCGTTCTGGCGTGTGATCTCGGAGCACAAGGCCGTCGCGCTCTTCACGGCCCCCACCGCGGTGCGGGCCGTCCGCAAGGAGGACCCGGAGGGCCTGGAGATCGGCAAGTACGACCTGTCGGGCATGCACACCCTGTTCTGTGCGGGCGAGCGCCTCGACCCCGAGACGTACCAGTGGGCCACCGACAAGCTCGGCAAGCCCGTGGTGGACAACTGGTGGCAGACCGAGACCGGCTGGCCCATCGCCTCCAACCTCCGCGGGTTGGACCCCATGACCATCAAGGCCGGCTCCCCGACCGTCGCCGTGCCCGGGTACGACCTGCGGGTCCTCGACGGCGAGGGCAACGAACTCGCCGCCGGGGAGGAGGGGAACCTCGTCATCAAGCTACCGATGGCCCCGGGCACGCTCCTGGGCCTGTGGGAGGACGACGAGCGATTCGTCTCCTCCTACATGTCCGTGTTCGACGGCTACTACTCGACCGGTGACGGCGGGTTCATCGACTCCGACGGCTACGTCTACGTCATGGGCCGGACGGACGATGTCATCAACGTCGCCGGGCACCGGCTGTCCACGGGCTCCATGGAGGCCGTGATCGCCAAGCACCCGGCTGTCGCCGAGGTCGCGGTGATCGGCGTCAGGGACGAACTCAAGGGCCAGCGGCCCGTCGGTTACGTGGTGCTCAAGGCCGGCGAGGTCCGCGACCCGGAGCAGCTCAGGTCGGAACTGGTGACGATGGTCCGCGAGGACATCGGCGCGGTGGCCACGTTCCGCGACTGCACGGTGGTGCAGGGCCTGCCCAAGACCCGCTCGGGCAAGATCCTGCGCAAGACCATGCGGCAGATCGCCGACGGCCAGGAGAATGTTCCCGTGCCGTCGACGATCGAGGACCCGCAGGTGCTGGAGGACCTCGCCCCGTTCCTGCGGCAGCAGGGCTAGGCTGCGCGGCTCTCCAGCCGGCGACCTACCGGACCGGGAGCGACTCCTCGTTGCCCGAGCAGGAGCCGCCGAGGTAGGAGTCCCACGTGTCCACCTCGGGATCGCACTCGACCGCCAGGGAGATGCCGCTACGACGGGGCGCGAACACGCCGATCGCGGAGCGGGGGCCCCTCTTGTTGACCGCGAAGACGACCTCCTCCTCGCCGGGGAGGATCCGGTTGACCTCATCGGCGACGTCCTCGACGGAGTCGAACTGCCACGACGGGAGGTCGTCGAAGCTCACGTAGGTGGCCCCGGAGACGGTCTCGACCCGGGGCACCGCGGAGGCGGTGGCCGGCCCGGCCAGGGCGAGGCCGCCGGCGGTCATTCCGAGAACGGCGGCGGCGGCGAGCGCGCGGCGGGCGATGCGGGGGGCAGTGATCATGACGAATGCCTTCCTGGAGGTCCGCGGTGCTGGTCACCGCCGGTACACCCGGAATACTAGGTCCATGGACATCCGTCCGGAAGGTGCGCGGATACTGCACCGGCGTGCTCGACCTACCGCATCTGAGCTCGGAGCCCCGCACTCCGACGGGAGTGCGGGGCGAGCGGAGCGCGCGAGGGTCTACTCAGGCGTCGATCAGATCGATCACAAAGACGAGCGTCTTGCCGCCGAGCGGGTGCAGTGCCGCGGAGGTGCCGTAGGCCTTGTCCGGCGGGATCACCAGCTGGCGGCGACCGCCGACCTTCATGCCGGGGATCCCCTCCTGCCAGCCCTGGATGAGGCCGTTGAGCGGGAAGGTGATGGACTCGCCGCGATCCCACGACGAGTCGAACTGCTCGCCGGTCTCGAAGTCCACACCGACGTAGTGCACGGTGACCTTGCCGCCGGCCACGGCCTCGGCGCCCTCACCCACCGTGAGGTCCTCGCTGACGAGGCCCGTGGGGGCGGGGCCGGTCGGCATGTCGATCTCGGGCTTGTCCATGTGGCTCCTCCTGGAGTCGGATTCCCGGGCTCAGCGCTGGCTGATCGGGGTGAAGGTCCGCTCGGCCGGGCCGGTGTAGACCTGACGCGGGCGGTTGATCTTGGTGGACGGATCCTCGCGCATCTCACGCCAGTGGGCGATCCAGCCGGGCATCCGCCCGAGCGCGAACAGGACGGTGAACATCTCCGTGGGGAAGCCCATCGCCCGGTAGATCAGACCGGTGTAGAAGTCCACGTTCGGGTAGAGCTTGCGCTCGACAAAGTAGTCGTCGGCGAGCGCCGTCTCCTCCAGCTTCATCGCGATCTCCAGCAGCGGGTCGTTGCTGTGCGACAGCAGCGAGTGCGCGTGCTTCTTGGCGATCTGGGCGCGCGGGTCGTAGCTCTTGTAGACGCGGTGCCCGAAGCCCATCAGCTTGACGCCGTCGACCTTGTTCTTGACGCGGTCCATGTAGTCGGTGGCGTCGCCACCCTCGGCCTGGATCCGCTCGAGCATCTCCAGGACCGCCTGGTTGGCGCCGCCGTGCAGCGGGCCGTACAGGGCGTTGATGCCGCCGGTGATGGACGCGTACAGCGGGGCCTCGGACGAGCCGACCATGCGCACCGTGGAGGTGGAGCAGTTCTGCTCGTGGTCGGCGTGGAGCACCAGGAGCATGTCGAGGGCCTTGGAGACCTCGTCGGTGATCTCGTAGTCCGGGCCGAACATCATGCGGAGGAAGTTGCCCACATATCCGAGCGACGGATCCGGGTCGATGGCCTCCTGGCCACTGCGGATGCGCTCGATGGCGGCGGCGAGCGTCGGGCCGCGGCCGAGCAGACGGGCGGTGGCCAGGTCGACGGCCTTGGGATCATCGATGTCCAGGTCGTCGCCGTGCGTACCGAACAGGCTCACGCCGGCGGAGAGGACCGGCATGGGGTGGGTGTCGCGGGGGAACGCCTGCAGCAGGGGCATCATCTGGCCGGGCAGCGTGGTCTGGCCGAGGACCTTCTCGGTGAACTCCGCGAGCTGCGCTTCGCTGGGGTCCTCACCGTAGATCAGCAGATACGAGACCTCGAGGAAGGAGGCGTTGTCCGCGAGCTGGTCGATCGGGTATCCACGGTGCCGGAGGATCCCCTCGCCACCGTCGATGTAGGTGATCGACGAGGTGCAGGCCGACGTGTTGACGAACCCCACGTCGAGGGTGGTCATCCCCGTCTTGGCAAGCAGCGGGCCGAGCTGCACCGCGTCGCTTCCGATGGTGGCATCGACCACGTCTAGTTCGAGTTCACCGCCGGGGTAGGACAGTGTTGCCTTGCGGTCCGAACCGTTCGAGCCTGCGGTCACGCGATTCCCTCTCCGACGACTGGTCCCGGCGGTCGAATCCCGCCACGAATGTGCTGTGCCACACCCTACCGTGACGAGGGCTCCCGTTCCGAAGGGCGTTCCGCGCCGGTCCCCCCAGTCCGGTCCCGCTCAGGGTTGGAGCCGGCGGACGGTCCACCCGCCGTCCCCGCGCAGGCACTCGACCCGGTCGTGGAACCTGTCCCGGCCGCCCTGCCAGAACTCCACCCGCTCCGGGGTCAACAGATAGCCTCCCCACCGGTCGGGCATCGGGATCTCGTCGACGCCCGCCAACCGCTCCTCGGCGACGGCGAAGAGGGACTCCAGCTCCTCCACGGACTCCGCCGGCTGCGACTGCTCGGAGGCCCACGCCGCCACCTGCGACCCCCGGGGCCGGGTGCGCCAGTACGCGAGGCTGTCCGCCCGGTCCAGGGGATCGCACCGGCCCTCGATGTGGACCTGACGCTCGACGACCAACCACGGGAACGTGACGGACGCGTGTCCCGACGCCGCCAACTGCGCGCCCTTGCGCGAGCTCGTCGTGGTGAAGAAGGTCAGCCCCCGCGCGTCCGCGCCCTTGCACAGGACCGTCCTGGTCGACGGCCGGCCGTCGGCACCGGCGGTGCCGAGCACCATGGCGTTGGGTTCCCGCACGCCTCGGCGCCCCGCCTCGTCGAGCCACACGGTGAACAGCGGCAGCCAGTCGCCGTCGAGGTCGGCGACGTCCAACCTGCTGTGCAGGCCGTAGCCGACCCGCATCGTGTCGAAATCCGCCGGTTCGAGTGCTGGATCCTCCATGCCCCCAGACGCTACTCCGACCCGACGGCTCCCCCGACTACCATGGAGACGATTCCCATCCCACGACAAGGAACGGCCACCCCACGCATGAGCGATCAGCTGCCCACCATCCCCGCCGACCTCAAGCCCGCCGACGGGCGCTTCGGCTGCGGCCCGTCCAAGGTCCGTCCGGAGCAGATCGCGGCCGTGTCCGACGCCGCCACCGCCGTGATGGGCACGAGCCACCGGCAGGCGCCGGTCAAGAACGTCGTGGGTCGGGTGCGCGACGGCCTGTCCTCGCTGTTCTCCCTCCCCGACGGCTACGAGGTCGTGCTGGGCAACGGCGGCACCACCGCGTTCTGGGACGCCGCCGCGTTCGGGCTGGTCCGCGAGAAGTCGCTCCACCTGACCTACGGGGAGTTCTCGTCCAAGTTCGCCAAGGTCACCGGAGGCGCACCGTTCCTGGCCGACCCGATCGTCATCTCCGCGGATCCGGGCTCCGCCCCCGAGCCCACGTCCGACCCGTCGGTCGACCTCATCGGCTGGGCCCACAACGAGACCTCGACGGGCGTGATGGTCCCCGTCACCCGGCCGGCCGGGTCCGAGAACGCGCTCGTCGCGATCGACGCCACCTCCGGCGCCGGCGGCCTGCCCGTCGACATGAACGACGCCGACGTCTACTACTTCGCGCCGCAGAAGTGCTTCGCCTCGGACGGCGGCATCTGGGTGTCGATCATGAGCCCGGCCGCCCTCGAGCGCGTCGCCGAGATCGCGGCCACCGACCGCTGGTGCCCGGACTTCCTGTCGCTGCCCACCGCGGTCGACAACTCGGCCAAGAACCAGACGTACAACACCCCGGCCGTGGCCACGCTGCTGATGTTCGCGAACCAGATCGAGTGGATGAACACCCAGGGTGGACTGGACTGGTGTGTGGCGCGGACCAAGGACTCCTCCTCGCGTCTCTACGACTGGGCGGAGGCCAGCGACTACGCCACGCCGTTCGTGTCCGAGCCGGCCCACCGCTCGCAGGTCGTCGGCACCATCGACCTGGACGAGGGGATCGACGCCGCCAAGGTCGCCAAGACCCTCCGCGCCAACGGCATCCTCGACACCGAGCCGTACCGCAAGCTCGGCCGCAACCAGCTGCGCATCGGCATGTTCCCGGCCATCGACCCCGAGGACGTCACGCAGCTCACCCGCTGCATCGACCACGTGGTGGGCCGGCTCGGCTGACGCTCCCCCCCGTCCCGGCGCAGAATTTCCGCAGCCCACCCGGCCCGTCACCGTGCCGGGTGGGCTGCGCTGCCCTACCATGTGGGGAACGCCCAGGACCCGGGTGCGCGCCGGCTGGGCCGTCGACGGGGCCGTGAGAAGTCGAGGAGGCGGCATGCGCAAGCTGAGGATCGTCGGGGTCGACCCCGAGTCGTCGGTGGTCGAGTGCGAGGTCCCGGACTCGGGTGAGACGTTCTCCCTCCCCCTCGACGACCGGCTCCGCGCCGCGGCCCGGGGCGAGTCGCTCCCCCCCGGCGGCCGCGAGCGGGTTCCCGTGACCGGCACGCTGCGTCCCCGCGAGATCCAGGACCGCATCCGTCACGGAGCCTCCCCCGAGGACGTGGCCTCCGACGCCGGGGTCCCGCTGTCGCGGATCGAGGGATTCGCCGTTCCCGTTCTCCTCGAACGCGCCAACGCGGCCGACCTCGCGCGGTCCGCGCACCCGGTGCTCCCGGACGGCCCGGCACTCGACACGCTCGCCGAGCGCGTCCACTCCGCACTCGACCGCCGTGGCATCGACCCCGACCTGGTGGCCTGGGACGCCTGGCGGGACCGGGCCGGCGGCTGGGTGGTGCGGACCTCGTGGCCGGCGGGCCTGTCTGACGACGCCTCCGCCACGTGGTCCTTCCTGCCCGACTCCCACGGCGGATCCGCGCGTCCGCTGGACGACCAGGCCGAGGGCATCCTCGACCCCTCCCGGGCGACCGCCCTCCGCACGGTTGCGTCCCCTCCCCCGCTCCCCTCCGGTCCCCCTCCCATCCGGGCGGTCCCGAACTCGGCGGCGCCGACGCCGCAGGACCCTCGGCCCGTCCCCGTCGAACCGGCCCGGCGCCCCGAGCTCACCCCGCCCGCCGCGGTCACCCCCGTGGAGGACGACGAATTCCTGCAGCACCCACCCACCGAACCCGAGCGCCGCGGATCCCGCCGCCACCCGACCATGCCGTCCTGGGAGGACGTCCTGCTCGGAGTCCGCGGCAAGGACGACTGACGCCTCGTCATGGGCCACCACGTCGCCACATTCTGGTATCTCGACACCGACGACCCGGCTGCGCCGATCCGTTCCGGCCACCCGTCCGACCCCGGCTTCGCCCGGCGCCTCCTCTCCAGGCTCCACCCCACCGTCACCGTCGCCTCGTTGGGGGCGTTCCCCCTCAACCGCTCGGCCTCGACCGGGCCCGGTGAGATCTACGTGGGCTCGTTCCCCGGGCTGACGGTGGTCCAGACGCTGCTCGACGACCCGGTGTCGCCCTCGGCGACCTCCGACAGGTGGCTGAGGCTGGTGGAGGCCCCCACGGTGCTCCTGTTCTCCCACGAGCCCGATTCCGGCGTCAGCGGGTTCGCCCGCTGGGAATCCGGCCGGCTCGTCCGCTCGTTCGCGGGGGCCGACGACCGGATCATCGAGGACGAGGGGATGCCGCTCCCGTTCGAGCGGCCCTACTGGGCCGGCGAGTTCCCGCTGGACGGGGCCGACGACACCCCGCTCGCGCTGCCGTTCTCGCCGTCGTCGCTCCTCCACGCCGCGCACCGCGACTGGCTGGGCTTCGACCTGGACCCGGGCGGGCTCGATGTCCCGGTCCACGGGTTCGCCACCGACGGTCGCCGTGAGGTCCGCCCGCACACCCCGCCCGCGGGCCCGGCCGTGCACGTGGTGGGGTCACCCGGTCGGGCGGAACTCCATGCCGCCACCCGGCGCCACGCCGGCGCCGGGAAGCCGGTCCCGGACCGGTCCACCCCCTACGTCGACGACGACTACGAGCGGGCTCCCCTCGTACCCGCGGTGGCCCGGGCCTCCCCACCGGGGTCGGTGGCCGTCCGCAGGGTCGCCGGGGCCGCGCGGGACGCCGTGCGCCGGGCGCGCGCCGCCATGAGCCGCCGGCTGTCGAACCGGCGGTAGAGCCGACCTGCGCTGCCCCTTCGACCTGCGCTGCCCCTCTGTCTGTTCTCGCGCGGCTCGCGATGGGCGATTGGTCCATTCCCGCAGCACAGGCCCGAGTGCCGGGGCTGCCCGCTCAGCTCTCCCGCGACCTCTCGTAGAACGCCACCGCCGCGGCCGTGGCCACGTTGAGCGAATCCGTCCCCGCGGTCATCGGGATGGTGGCCCGGACATCGCAGGCCTGCATCGCGTGCTCGGTGAGCCCGGGCCCCTCGGCGCCCAGGACGAACGCCACTTTCTCGGCGTCGACGGCCCGCGACAGCGGAACGGCCCCCGAGGGCGTGAGCGCCACGGTCCGGAATCCCTGACCGCGCAGGTCGTCGAGCGAACGCTGCCAGGTGGTCGGCGTCCCGGGCAGGTGCGCGAACGGCAGACGGAGCACGTGGCCCATCGACACGCGGACGACACGACGGTAGAGCGGGTCCCCGGTCGAGGCGCCGAAGAGCACCCCGTCGACCCCGAGGGCCGCGCAGTTGCGGAAGATCGCCCCGAGGTTCTCCGGGTCGTTGACGCCCTCCAGCACCACCAGCGTGCGAGCCCCGGACACCACGTCGTGGACCGCGAGCGGGGCCGGCCGATCCGCGGCGGCGAGGATGTCGCGGCTGGACCGGAACCCGATCACCTCGCTGAGCACGTCCTTGGTGGTCCGCAGGTACACCGCGTCGCCGGCCCGCTCGTCGGCGTCCCAGTCCTCAACCGCCGCCTCGCGACGCAGCTGCTGCAGCCGCGCGTCGGTGCCCAGGAGGATGTGCGGGCGGAACCGCGACAGCAGCATCCGGCCCACCACGTACGTGCCCTCTGCGATCACCAGGCCGCGGCCGCCCGGCAGGTCGGGACGCCGATCGGAGTGGTTGAGGTCGCGCAGGTCGTCCAGTCGCGGGTCGGCGGGATCGGAGACGTCCAGGACGAGCACTTCCGGCGCCCCGGTCAGGCCAGCGCGTCGGTGATGGGCCCGATCGCGAAGTAGACCAGGAACGCCGCCGCGACCACCCACAACAACGGGTGCACGGACCGGGCCCTGCCGGTGGCGGAGGCCATCACGACCCATGCCACGAACCCGATGCCGATGCCGTTGGCGATCGAGTAGGTGAACGGCATGGTGACGATCGTGAGGAAGGCGGGAAGCGCGATCGAGAACTTGGTGAAGTCGATCTGGACGATCTGCGACATCATGAGCGCGCCGACCACCACGAGCGCGGGGGCCGCCGCCTCGACCGGGACGACCTCGTACAGCGGCGTGAAGAACATCGCGAGGAGGAACAGTCCGCCGGTGACGATGTTGGCCAGTCCGGTGCGGGCGCCCTCGGCGATACCGGTCGCCGACTCCAGGAAGACCGTGTTGGACGACGACGAGGTGAAGCCACCCGCGACGGCGCCGACGCCCTCGACCACGAGCGCGGTCTTCATGTTGGGCAGGTTCCCCTGCTCATCCATGAGCCCGGCCTCCTTGCCGAGGCCGGTGAACGTGCCCATGGCGTCGAAGAAGTTGGCGAGCAGCAGGGTGAAGACGAACAGCCCCGCCGCCAGTGGGCCGATCCGGACGAACGCTCCGAGGAGGTCCACCTGCCCGATGAGGGAGAGGTTGGGCAGGCCGCCGAGCGAGTCGGGGATGCCGGGGACTGCGAGGTTCCACCCGGTGGGCGAGGGACTGCCGTCGACGAACGAGGGCCCGGCGTTGGTGATCGCCTCGACGACCGCGGCGACCACGGTGGTGACGACGATTCCGATGAAGATCCCGCCGCGGATCTGGCGGGCCACGAGCACGCCGCAGAGCAGGAGCCCGAACGCGAACACGGCGGTGGGCCACGAGGCGATCGACCCCTCGATCCCCAGCCCCACGGGGACCGTGGTGCCCGCGGCGTCCGGGATCCGGCGGACGAAGCCCGAGTCGACGAAGCCGACCATGGCGATGAACAGCCCGATGCCCACCGCGATGGCGGCCTTGAGGTCCGCCGGGATGGCGTCGAAGACGGCCTTGCGGAAGCCGCTCACCGCCAGGATGACGATGATGAGGCCCTCGATCACGACGAGCCCCATCGCCTCCGCCCACGTCACCTGCTTGGCGATGGTCACCGCGACGAGCGAGTTGATCCCCAGGCCGGTCGCGAACGCGAAGGGGTAGCGGGCGATCGCGCCGAACGCCACCGTCATCACGCCGGCCGTGAAGGCGGTGACCGCGGCGATCTCGACGATCGACAGCCGGTTGCCGTCGACGTCCACGCCCGAGCCGAGGATCAGCGGGTTGAGGACGATGATGTAGGCCATCGCGAAGAAGCTGACGAGACCGCCGCGGACCTCGCGGGACACCGTCGAGCCGCGCTCGCTGATCTTGAAGTACCGGTCGATCGCCCCGATCCGGGCTGAGGGCGGCGACGGGGCCCCGGTGCTCTGCGACATCTGGCGACCTTCCTGGCAATGGGTGAGGAACCGTCATAGAGTAACCGCCCGGTCTCCTGCGGTACCGTCACGGTCATGACGGACCCGTCGACCGACCAGCAGGCGCCCCGGATTCCGGGTTATCTGCTGGACCCGCGACCGGTCGTCATCATCGGGACGCTCGCGTGGACCATCGCGCTGCTGGCACAGATGCTCATGGACGAGGTCGACATGCGGACCGTCATCCTCTGCGGGGTCGGCGTCGGTGTGGGCGCGCTCGGCACGCTCGTCTACGCCCTGCAGCGCCGGGCTGTTCTCAGGGGCAGCGCGGGGGCCCAGCAGGGCCTCGACTTCGACCGCTCCTGACCGCCGTCAGTCGGTGGCGGCCGAGTCCGTACCTGCGGAGCCGGGATCGTCGTTCTCCGCCCCGCTCCGTGCCCGCGCCGACGCCGCCAACTGCTGCGGGAGCACCACCACGTCCACGGCGTCGTCGTCGTACGCCACCGGGGCGGGGATCGCGGGATCGACGCTGACCTGCACATCGCTGTGGGCACCGCAGCCGTACTGGAGGTGGACCACCTGCCCGTCGGCGGAGTACTCGTTGGCACACACCCCGAACATCGACCCCAGCGAGCCGGCGACGGGCACCAGGAACCCGCACGAGCCGCAGTGGAACTTGGCCCCGCGCGCGATCTCACTGTCCGGCCCGCGTTCGGCCGCCCAGCGGGCGGCGGCGGCCGAGCGCCCCTCCAGGCTCAGGTGCTGCGGCCGACCGAGGCCGACGGGACCCGCGAGGTCGTCCAGTTCCTCGTCCCCGCTGAGCATCTGCCCGGGGACCAGGCGATCGTCGTCCTCCGCCGGCGGCAGGAGGTCCCCCGCCCCGAGGTCTCCCCGGCGGATGCGCTTCTCCCACGGCACCCACTCCGGGGCGACGACGGCGTCCGCGCCGGGAAGCAGCGAGATCTCGTCGACGGTCAGGTCGCCACCGGGGACCAGCGCCAGCACGCAGGCCCAGTACCATCCCCGGTATCCGGCGAGGTCGGAGGCGAACCTGTGGGTCGTGGTGAAGGGCGCGTCGACGACACACCCTAGATGCTCGCCCACCCCGTCGGTGGCGAACTCCTCGACGGCCGCCCGGGCCACGTCCGCGCCGGAGGCGAGCCGCTCGCGCAGCGTGTCGTCAAAGTCCGACGCCTGCCCGCCGCCCACGGAGCCCGACTCCTGGTCCGTGCCTACCTCGGTGTTCACCCGTCCCATTATGCGCGTCGTCGAGTCGGGGTCACGGCCCGGCCCGTCGTGCGGCATCCTGGGGGCATGCGCAACGCTCTTCGTCACGCCGGTTCCGTAGCGGTCTCCCTCTGCCTCGTCGGCGCGGTCGCCGCGTGTTCGGGGGGCGATTCCGACGACACCGCGGGCACCACGTCGACGGGCCCCTCGCTGGCGTCGTCCAGCATGCCCGCCGGGTCCGGCTCCGCCGGCTCCTCCGGTGCGCCGGGCGGCGCGGCCGGCACGGTGCAGGTGGGCCCGGCCGATCCGCAGCCCACCCGGGGTTCGGTGGAGGTCATCAGGACGTTGGCGCACGACCCGGCGCTGTTCACCCAGGGCCTGCAGGTCGTGGGTGACGAGATCTACGAGTCGACGGGCCTGTACGGCCGCTCCCTGGTGCAGCGGCGCCCGCTGGGGGGCGGCGCACCCACGGTCTCCGTGCCGATGGCCGCCGACGAGTTCGGAGAAGGCCTCGCCGTCACCCCGGACACCCTGTGGACCCTGACCTGGAACAATGGTGTCGCCCACAATCGGGACCCCCGGACCCTCGAGATCCGCTCCGCGGTTCCCTACCAGGGCGAGGGCTGGGGCCTGTGCTTCGACGGGACGGGGCTCGTCATGAGCAACGGTTCGGACGAGCTGACCTTTCGCGACCCGGTCACCTTCGAACCCACCGGGACCCTCTCCGTGACGGCCGGCGGCACCCCGGTCTCCCGGCTCAACGAGCTCGAATGCGCCGACGGATCGATCCTGGCCAACGTCTGGATGACCGACGAGATCCTCCGGATCGACCCCGCCACCGGCGCGGTCACCGCCATCTACGACGCCTCCTCCCTCGAACAGCCGAGACCCGCCAGCGCGGACGGGGTCCTCAACGGGATCGCCGCGCTGCCCGGCTCCGGGAATCTCCTGCTCACCGGGAAGATGTGGACCTCCCTGTACGAGGTGCGCCTCATTGGGTGAGCCAGACGCGGGTGCGCCCGGACCGGCCCGACGGGCCGCGACCACGGTCGGGCGGGGCGTCCGGCGGGTCTTCCACGCCGACGGGGCGGACCGTTCCGGGCTCTCACAGCTCAGTTACGTCACCGTCGCGAATTTCGCGTGCGACGCGATCCTCGCCGTCGCCCTGGCCAACACGCTGTTCTTCGCCGCCGCCACCGCCGAGTCGCGGAGCAATGTCGTGCTCTACCTGCTCGTCACCGTCGCTCCGTTCGCACTGATCGCCCCGGTGATCGGCCCGGCCCTGGACCGCCTGCGTGGCGGACGTCGACTGACGGTCTCGCTGACCTTCACCCTCCGCGCGGTGCTCGCCGTGATCCTCGCGCTCAACTTCGACTCCTGGCTGCTGTACCCGCTCGCCCTGGGCATGCTCGTGTTATCCAAGACCTTCGGCGTGGTCAAGGCGTCCATCACGCCGCACGTCCTGCCGCCGGCGCTCGACCTGGTCCGCACCAACTCACGGCTCACCGTGCTCGGACACGTCTGTGGCTCGCTGATCGCCGGCGCCGTGGCCGGCGCCGTGTCGTGGGTGTGGGACTCCGCCGCCGCCCTGTGGTTGCTCGCCGCCGTCGCGCTCGTGGCCGCGTACGTCGCCATGACCATCCCCGCCCGGGCCGAGGCGTCCCCCGACGAGGAGTCCGCGACCCTGCGCATGGACCGCCACGGTTCGCTGACCGGCGGCCTCAGGACGGTCCTCACCCGCCCGCTCGGTCGCCACGTGCTCGCCGACCTGTGGGCCGTGTCGATGATCCGGTTCATGACCGGGTTCCTCACCCTGTTCCTGGCGTTCGTCGCCAAGGCCCAGGAGCACGCGTCGGCTGCCGAACAGGCGGGGATCCTCGCGATCGCGGGTGTGGCCGGCGGAATCGGCACCTTCGCGGGGAACGCGGCGGGGGCGCGCCTGCCGCTGGGGCGACCGGGCCGGATCACGGCCACCGCGGCGGGCGCCGCGCTGTCGGCGGCCGTCGTCGGCGCGTTCCTCGGCACCGTCTGGGCCGCGGCCGCCCTCGCGCTCATCGCCGCGGTGTCCAGCGCGCTCGGCAAGGTCGCGCTCGACGCCTCGATCCAGACCGACATCCCGGACGCGGCGCGCTCGTCCGCGTTCGGCAGGTCCGAGACTGCCCTCCAGCTCGCGTGGGTCACCGGCGGCGCACTCGGGGTCCTGCTCCCGCCGGACTTCACCGTCGGCTTCTCCGTGATCGCGGCGGTCGGCGCGCTGCTGTTCACCCAGTCGCTTCTCACCGCCCGCGGGTCGACGCTCGTTCCGGGCCTCGGGGGCAACCGGCCGAGGTTCCCGGGGGCACCGCGCGACCCCCGTGCATTCGGAGCCCGGCTGCTCGGCAGAATGGAGGAGTGAAGTCTCGCAGCGCAGCCCCCCGGCCCGGCCCCCGCATCCGCCCCGTCTCGTGGGCGATCCTCGCCTGGATGATCGTCATGTTCGCCGCGATCGCGGGGGCGTGGCAGGGCTCGGCGTCCCGGTACGGGGCGATACCCGAGATCACGGTCGCCACCGATCGCGGCCACACCTCGGTGCTCCCCTTCACCGCCACGGATCTCGACGGGAACAGCTACTCCAACCCCGTGGGTGAGTTCACCATCCACGGTGAACACACCCTCACGGTCCGGCTGCCGGTGGAGCTCCAGCGGGCGACTCTCGACGTCTACGAGATCCGCGCCGGCGGCGAGCGCACGTACACCATCGAGCCGGGCGGCCCCGGCCAGCTCCTCATCCCCGTGACGACCCCTGACGAGGGCCGCATCGACGGTGTGGTGATCCGCGCGGTCACGTTCACCTACGCGGCCGACGGGTCGGAGACGATCGTCAACGGCGAGTGGTCGATCGGCTTCTCGTACGAGGGGTGACGCCGGAGGTCACGCGTCCAGCTCGCGGGCGACCGCGCGGAGCACCGTCGCCACACGGGATGCCACCTTGTGGTCCGGCCGGTGACCTCGCCGCAACTCGGGTTGAACGGTCGTCTCGAGCACCTTGATCATGTCCTCGACCATCCCGTGCAGCTCGTCCGCCGAGCGCCGGGGTCCGCCACGCGGTGCACGGTCCTCGGCGACGGCCGGCTCGTCGTGGACCACCACGCGTAGCGCCTGGGGGCCGCGGCGGCCGGAGACCATGTCGAAGTCCACGCGCTGCCTGGCCCGGAGCGACTCCACCCCTGCCGGGAGCGCGTCGGCCCGGACGTAGACGTCCTCGCCGTCCTCCTGGGACAGGAAGCCGAAGCCCCTCTCCGGGTCGTACCACTTCACCCTGCCGCTGGGCACCGCGATCCACCTCTCCACCGAGTCTCCACCAGCGGTCTCCACGCGCGCGCCCACAGGCGCGCGAGCAACGACCTCCACGAATCCCCGAGCGTACCCGCGCCTCGGCGTTCGTCACCGCCGCTCCGGGGCCGGTACCCTCCCCGTGTGACCCCTGACGATCGACGGCCCGCGGACGACCCCGACCCCTGGGCGCCCGACTCCAGCGGGCCCGCCCGGGTCCGCCCGCGACGCCGCGGCCTGTTCGTCGCGGCGCTGATCGTCTTCTCGGTGGGCGTGGTGTTCACGATCCTCGCCGCCCTGACCCCGCTCGTCATCGGCCGCGACGCGCCCACCCTGCTCTACGTGGGCGCGATGATCTTCACCCCGGTCGGCTTCCTCCTGGGCCTGCTGTACGCGATCCTCGGGTCGCGTCCGCCCCGGGTGTGACCGAACCCACCTTCCCGGGATCCGCCGGAGAACCCCCAGGTAACGAGTAGATAACAACGCCTGGCCACCTCCCGCGCGCCCCGGATTTATCTCGGAATGGTGACGATCCCGCATCAGGCCGCTACTGTTCAGTGCATACTCGTCAGCGAGTTGGCGTCGGCCGCACCTCCGAACTCCGCCCTGCGGACGATGCCTCATCAACCGTTACCGGGCGGGGACGGGGGACCCGACAGGGCCCACCACGGGCCGGCGACCATCGGTCGCCTTGGGGTTAAGCCGCCGGAAGGCGGCCGGGCGCACTCGTCCGAACCCGACAGCTCACCTCGTAGGCACAGAGTGAAAAGGACTGACGCGCACATGACCTCTTACACCGGACGCCACCGCACCGCCACCGTGACCTCCGCCCCGAAGACGGCCGTCAAGGTCGTCCTCGCGGGCACCGCCTTCTCGGCCGCCGGGCTCGCCCTGGCGCCGGCCGCCAACGCCGCGCCGGACTCCGACTGGGACCGTCTGGCGCAGTGCGAGGCCGGCGGCAACTGGGGCATCAACACCGGCAACGGCTACCAGGGCGGGCTGCAGTTCTCGCCGAGCACCTGGGCGGCCTACGGCGGCACGAAGTACGCGCCGACCGCCAACCAGGCCACCCGCGAGCAGCAGATCGCGATCGCCGAGAAGACCCTCGCCGGCCAGGGCTGGGGCGCATGGCCCGCCTGCTCGGCCAAGCTGGGCCT
This sequence comes from uncultured Dietzia sp., assembly GCF_937873725.1. Lineage (GTDB taxonomy): Bacteria > Actinomycetota > Actinomycetes > Mycobacteriales > Mycobacteriaceae > Dietzia. The sequence continues at coordinate 22,954 of NZ_CALMYY010000101.1, read as the reverse complement.
GAACTCCGCCCCGACGCCGCGTGACGTGGCCCAGCCGGCCCCGGCCGCCCCCGCCGCCCCAGCCGCGCCCGCCGCCCCCGCTGCGGTCTCCGCCGCAGACCACGTCGCGACGCTCAGCGCGTTCGCCGAGGGCCGCGGCCTGGAGCTGCCGATCACGCCCGGCTACCACGCCAACAAGGCCGCGATCGACGCCGCCTACGCGGGCAACCAGGCGGCCGTGGACAGCTTCTTCGCCACGTACCTGGGCAACTGATACCGGTCGACCCGACCAACACCGGAACGGGCCGCCACTCCCCACAGGGAGTAGCGGCCCGTTCCGGTATGTCAGGCGTCCGCTGTCAGCGTGATCGGACGGTCTTGTTCACCACCGTCACCGGGTGGATGTAGTGCAGGCGCTCCTGCGGCAGCGGGAAGATCTCCTGTCCGAACGGGGACAGTCCTCCCGCGACCAGCGCAGCTAGTTCGGTCACCGGGTGCTCGCCGAACGAGGCGTCGGGCCATCCCGGGTTGTCGTAGGTCAGTTTCTTGGCAGCCACGTGGGTAGTCTCTCACCTCGCGCCCGATCCGTCAGCAACTGGGTCCGATACCACCCACACGAATTCTCCCCGGGCGACTTCTCACTAGGCTTGGACGGATATGCCCACCTCGAGCTCCACGCCACGTAACGCCGCCAGGGGTGAACCCGACTTCCCCGCCTGGCTGGCCGCCCTGTCCGACGACGCCCTGGTCCGCTTGTGCGAGCTCCGCCCGGACGTGGCGAACCCTCCCCCCGCCTCTCTGGACGTCCTCGCCTCGCGACTCCGGCTGCCCGCATCCACGGCACGCGCGATCGGCACGCTCACCTGGCCGGACCTGCTGATCCTGGCCACGGCCGCGGCGCTCGGCGCCGATTCCGGTCCCGTCCCGCTCGCCGCGGTGGCGGCGCGGGTGGGGGTCGACGACGACGAGGACGCCTTCCGCACGGCCGTCCGCGGCCTCCGTGACCTCGCGCTGATCTGGGGCGAGGAGACGCACGCCCGGATCGTTCCCGTCACGGGTGCCGCGATCGACGCGGCGCCCGTCACCGCACCCCATCCCGGTGAACCCACCGGCGCCGCGCTCGAGGCCGCGTGGTCCGGGTTGTCCGCCGGCGCGGTGGGGGTCCTCGAGGCCATCGCCCGGGGTCGGACGCCGGTCGGCTCCCTCGGTGCCGGCGCCTCCGGCACCGTCCGCGCGGCGGCGGCGGAGCTGGCGGCGGCGGGACTCGCCGAGGTCACCGGGGACGACGGCGAGGTGGTGGTCCCCCGGGCCCACGCGGTGGACCGGGCCCGGCACGGCGTCCGCCCGGTCGGCTCCTCCCTCCTCCACACCCCCGCCTGGTCGGCGCCCGCCGCGGCCTCCAGGGCTGCCTCGGCGGGACTCGACGCCTCCGGCGGCGTGGCCGCGCTGGACCTGCTCCATCGGTGCGACGCGCTGCTCTCGGCGCTGTCCGTCGCCCCGGCCGCCACCCTCAAGGCCGGGGGCGTGGGTGTCCGGGAGCTCCGCCGCGTGGCCCGGGCCGCCGCCCTCGAGGAGCACGAGCCCCCGCTGCTCCTCGAGGTGCTCGCGGCGGCCGGGTTGATCGCCGTGGGGGACACCGAGGTCGGCGACACGGGCTTCGACTCGGTGTGGGCGCCCACGGAGGCCGCCGACGTGTGGTCGGCCCGGGAGCCGGCGCGCCGGTGGGCCGAGCTCGTCCTGGCCTGGTGGTCGATGCCCCGCGCGGCGTGGCGGGTCGGCTCCCAGATCGAGGGCGGGGGCCCCGTCCCCGCCCTGGGCGACCCGGTCGGCCCGCCGGCCCCGACCGAACGCAGCCGGGTCCTGCGGGCCCTGTCCGAGCTGGGCCCGGCCTCCGATCCCGGCGACGCCCTGCTGCCGGAGGTCGTGCGCTGGTTCTCGCCGGTGTGGTTCTCGCGGGCGGGGGCCCGGCCGTGCACGGAGACCGTCGACGAGGCGAGGCGGCTGGGCCTCGTCGTCGGGACCACCGCCACCACCGCGGCCAGGCTCCTCGCCGCAGGCTCCCCCACCACCGACGATCTCGAGCCCGTCCTCACCGCGGCGCTGCCCGATCCGGTCTCCGAGGTGATCGTCCAGGCCGACCTCACCATCCTCGCCCCCGGCCCGCTCGTGCCGGACCTCGCCGCGGACTTCGCGCAACTCGCCGACGTCGAGTCGGCCGGGGCCGCCACGACCTACCGGGTCACCGAGAACTCCCTGCGCCGGGCGCTCGACTCGGGCCGGACGGCCGCCGGGATCCGGGAGTTGCTGGCCAGGACGTCCATCACCCCGGTGCCACAGTCGCTGGACTACCTCATCGAGGACGTGGCCCGCCGGCACGGTCGGCTGCGGGTGGGGTCCGCGTTGTCGTTCCTCCGCTGCGACGACCCCACCCTGATCGCGCACGTCCTCGGATCCCCTGTCGCCGAGGCCTGCTCGCTCCGCTCGGTCGCCCCGACGGTCCTGGTCTCCCAGGCCCGCCCGCTGGACCTCGTCGAGACCCTGCGCGAGCACGGCTTCGCGCCCGTCGTCGAGGACACCACGGGCGCGGTCGTCGCGCTGTCCCGTCCCGTCGCCCGCGTCACCGCCACCGCACCCCGGAGGGCACCCCGCGTCCCGACGCGGGTCGCCACCCCCGCCGAGCTCCGCGCCGCGATCACCGCGATGCGTGCGGCGGACCGCGTCCGTTCCGCCCGCGGCGGGACCGGTGCCGGATACACCGGCGAGGCCGCCATAGCCCGGCTGCACGAGGCCGCGAGCACCGGTACCGCGGTGACCGTCTCCGTGGTCGACGCTCAGGGCCGGTCGACGTCGCGGATCGTCGTGCCGGCGTCGGTCGCCGGGGGGCGGATCGAGGGCATCGAGCCGGACTCCGCCGAGACCGTGACGCTGCCGCTGCACCGCGTGATCTCGGTCGCGGACCTCGACCCGACGCGCTGACCCGACCCGCTGACCCGACCCGCTGACCCGACCCGCCGCCCGATTTTCCGGGACACTGGAGGGTCGGGTCCGCGCGGGCCCGAGAGAACCGAGGAGAACCGACGTGAGTGGTGGACCGCTGATCGTCCAGTCGGACAAGACCGTGCTTCTGGAGACCGACCACGACCGGGCGAACGACGCCCGGCAGGCCCTGGCACCGTTCGCCGAACTCGAGCGCGCCCCCGAGCACGTGCACACGTACCGGATCACCCCGCTCGCGCTGTGGAACGCCCGTGCCGCCGGACACGACGCCGAGCAGGTCGTCGACGTGCTCGTCACCTACTCGCGCTTTCCGGTGCCTCAGCCGCTGCTGGTGGACATCGCCGAGACCATGGCCCGCTACGGCCGGCTCCAACTGGTCAAGAGCCCGGTTCACGGCCTGGTCCTGATCTCCCTCGACGCCGCCGTGCTCGCCGAGGTCAAGCGCCACAAGAAGATCGCCCCCATGCTCGGGGCCGAGGTCGACGCGGACACCGTCGTCGTCCACCCCTCCGAGCGCGGCCGCATCAAGCAGGAACTGCTCAAGGTGGGCTGGCCTGCCGAGGACCTGGCGGGATACGTCGACGGCGAGGCCCACGACATCGACCTGTCCACCGAGACCGAGCCCTGGGAGCTTCGGGACTATCAGCAGATGGCCGCGGACTCGTTCTGGGCCGGCGGGTCCGGCGTGGTCGTGCTGCCGTGCGGCGCGGGCAAGACGATGGTCGGCGCGGCCGCGATGGCAAAGGCCAAGGCCACCACCCTGATCCTCGTGACCAACACCGTCGCGGGTCGGCAGTGGAAGCGCGAACTCCTGGCCCGGACCACGCTCACCGAGGACGAGATCGGCGAGTACTCGGGCGAGCGCAAGGAGATCCGACCGGTCACCATCGCCACCTATCAGGTGGTCACGCGCAAGACCAAGGGTGTGCACCGCGCGTTGGAGCTGTTCGACTCCCGCGACTGGGGCCTGATGATCTACGACGAGGTGCACCTGCTCCCGGCACCGGTCTTCCGGATGACCGCCGATCTGCAGTCCCGACGCCGACTCGGCCTCACGGCGACCCTCGTCCGCGAGGACGGCCGGGAGGGCGACGTGTTCTCCCTCATCGGCCCCAAGCGCTACGACGCCCCATGGAAGGACATCGAGGCGCAGGGCTGGATCGCACCCGCCGACTGCGTGGAGGTCCGGGTGACGCTCACCGAGAACGAGCGGATGATCTACGCCACCGCGGAGGCCGAGGACAAGTACAAGCTGTGCTCGACCGCCCGGACCAAGATCCCGGTGGTCAAGAGCATCCTCGCCAGGCACGCCGGCGCGCCGACCCTGGTGATCGGCGCGTACCTCGACCAGCTCGCGGAGCTCGGGGTCGAGCTCGACGCGCCCGTGATCCAGGGTTCCACCACGAACCGCGAGCGGGAGAAGCTCTTCGACGCCTTCCGCGCCGGCGAAATCACCACGCTCGTCGTGTCGAAGGTCGCCAACTTCTCGATCGATCTGCCCGAGGCGAGCGTCGCCGTGCAGGTGTCCGGGACCTTCGGGTCCCGGCAGGAGGAGGCGCAACGGCTCGGCCGCCTGCTGCGGCCGAAGCACGACGGCGGCCAGGCGCACTTCTACTCCGTGGTCTCCCGCGACACCCTCGACGCCGAGTACGCCGCCCACCGTCAGCGGTTCCTCGCCGAGCAGGGGTACGCGTATCGGATCGTCGACGCCGACGACCTGCTCGGCCCGGAGATCCCCGAGGTCGGGTGAACCGGGAAACCTGGGATACTCGACCCATGGCCGCCGATCGCACCCCCCGCGCCCCGCACGAGCAGTACCGCCTCGCCGAGTTCCCCGTGGACGACGCCTGGGTCCGCAAGAACAACGAGAGCCTCGCCGAGGTCAGGCGGCTGCAGTGGTCGGCCGGGATCCTGGGGGGCATCGTCCTCGCCGCCGGGATCGCCGTCCTCGTCTACTCCGGTCCGGCCGCGTGGGGCTGGTTCATCGCCGCGATGGCCGGCGCCTTCGCCCTCGGCTGCCTGGCGATGATCTGGTACATCCCGCGCAAGATGGGGTCGATGGCGCAGACCTACGCGACGTCCGAGTTGATACCGGCGGTCATCGCCGACGTGCGGCCTCGCGGTGTGACCCTGCTCGCCCTGGCCGACCGCGCCGTGGACCGGTCCGCCGGTAAGCTCCCCGTCCTGGTCGCCCGCAGTTGCGAGAAGATCCCCGGGCACGAGACCCGAGTCGGCGAGCGCGTCCCCTGCGTCGCGGTGGTGGGCAACCGCAGCGCGCGGGGCAGGGACAACCTGTACCAGTTCATCTCTCCCATGCCCGTCGCCTGGGCCACCCCCGACACCACCGTCCTGCGCCGGCTGGTCAAGGAGATTCCCGCCGGAGAATGGGAGACCCTCCGGCAGAATCTCGACCGGGTCGACGAGGTCAGCGCCCTGCCCACGAGCCTGCTCCCCCTCGACTGACCCAGGCCCGCACCCCCGCAGCGGCCCACTCACGCCGCCGCGGGACGGACGGGAGGCAGGTCCCGGCCGTCCAGGTCCCAGCCGTTGAGGTCCGCGGCGGCGAGGTCGTCGAGTGCCCAGGCGTCGAGGAGCTCCGCCGACGGGTCCGGTTCCCCGCCGGGATCGGCGCCGGACGGGTCCGGGCCCGGCTCCCCGACCCCGGCCTCGTCGTCCGCCGCCATCGGGTCGCCGAAGAACTCCCCGGCGAGCCCGATCCGGGAGGCCGGACCGGAGGGATACGTCCGCGCCGTGCTTCCGTCTGGTCCCACCCAGGTGAACACCGAGTACTGGTCCACCGTCACCGTCCACTCGTCGTGGGTCTTCAGCCGGTGATGGCTCCGGCACATCGCGCCGAGGTTGACCTCGATGGTCCACCCGCCCGAGATCGGGTCGCGGTGCAGGAACGGTCGGACGTGATCCACGTCGCAGTCCTCGGCGGGGACACTGCACCCCGGGAACCGGCAGCAGCCGTCACGCATCCTGACCTTGGCCTTGAGCCAGTCCGGGATCCGGTACCGGAGCGCGTAGGCGGGGAGGTCATCCGCGATGGCGTCCCACTGCGTGCCGCCCGGCTTGGTGTGCGGAGTGGTTATCCACGACAACCAGTCGCCGGGCCGCACCTGCTGAACCGGCCCCCCGGGCGGGAACAGCCTCCCTGCTGCCGCGAGGACCCCGGCCACCGCCTCCGACGACACGAGTCCGAGCCTCGACATCCACACCGGGACGATCGGGGACGGCCGGTCCACCGCCTCCTGGGTGGTGTGCAGCATCACCGCCACCCCGCCGGCGCCCGTGCGCCCTCCGGCCGCCTCGGCCGCCTCGGACCCGAGTGCAGCGTCGACGATGCCACCCAGCTCGTCCGACTCGCCTGCCGCCGGTAGCCCCGCCCGCCCGGCGACCGCCACCAGCAGCGCCACCGCACGACAGCGCCCCAACGACAGGCGGGCCCCGTCGTCGTCGCACGGACGCGCCCCGTGGATCCGTCGCGCCAGCCTGTCCACCCGGGCGTGGACGAGCGCCGCGGCCGGCCCCGGCAGCACAGCCAGCAGACGGGCCACCCCACCCGGAAGCCCCTCGATGTCGACCCCGATGCCCGCCCTGGCCGCTCTCGCCGCGGTGCGGACGGCGTCGGGGTCCATGAGCATGACGATCTCGTCGACCGCCGCGGTCACGGCCTTGGCCGACATCCGCGCGCCGGTGGCGAGCTCGGAGATGATCATCTGGTCGATCCCCGCGTCGACCCCGGCGCACAGCCGCGGGTCGACCTCGAAGGTGCGGGACACGATCTGCTGGACCAGCGAGCCCGGCACCTTCCCGTCCAGGAACGACCTCGCCAACAACGGCAGGTGCTCGAAGAGCTGGATGGCCGCCTTCACCCTGTACCGGGTCGCGGCCACGGTCACCGGAGCCGCCACGCACCAGAGGGCGCAGGCCGCCTCCGCCGCCTCGACCCTCTCGTAGTCGGCGGTCCGCGCCAGCACCGCGTCGGACAACCTGGCCGACTCCCGCCTGTAGAGGGTGAACAACGCCAACCATTCCGCCGCCTCGGCCCGGTAGCGCTCCCGCACCACCCGGCGCAGGTCCCCCGGCTCCCCGCCCCCGAACTCGCAGGCGGGAGACTGCTCCGGGTACCCCACCCGGAATCCCGCCCGCACATTCGGGGCCGACACCCCGCCCTGGTCAGCCATACGATCCTCCTCCATCCGAACCCCTCCACCCGGGCCCCTCCACCCGAGCCCCCTGCACGAACCTGTGTTCGATTGACTCACCGTACCGCGCGGGTACGACACGACCCGCCCTCAAAGCGCGGCACGCATCGTGGGAGGCGACGCGGGGCCCACCGGCGCGGACCCGGCCACCACGCTCACGCCGGCGGCCACGGTGTGCTCACGGGCGGTTGCCGACGCGGTGAGCACGGGGCCCCTACTACCCTTGGGTCTCTGCCCGTTCCATCGCCCGCCGCCCGGAAGGATGCGCCACCGTGCCGTTCCCCCTGAATGTCCCCGAGTCCGCGCTCCGCAGGCGGCGGAGCCAGAAATGGGTGGCCTACCCCGAGGACGTCTTGCCCCTGTTCGTGGCCGAGACCGACGTCCTGCTCGCGCCCGCGATCCGGGACCGACTGGCGGCCGCGGTGGCCGACGGAGACACCGGGTACTTCGCGGAGATCGAGCGACTCTCCGGGGTGTGCGCGCGGTACTACTCCAGGTTCGGCCACGAGGTGCCCGAGGACTCGGTGGTCCCCGTCAACGACGTGGGGGTCGGCGTCCGCGAGTCCCTCGCCCGGATCCTCCCGGCCGGGAGCGGCGTGGTGTACACACCGCCGGTGTACATGCCGTTCGCGCCGTGGATCAGGCGGGTGGGGATGGCGCCGGTCGCGGTGCCGTTGATCGACCACGACGGCGAGGCCCCGCGTCTGGACCTGGTGGGCATCGAGCGCGCGTTGGCGGACGGGGCCCGGGCCGTGCTCCTCAGCCACCCCCACAACCCCACGGGCGTGCTGCACCGCCCAGACGAGCTGGCCACCCTCGCCGATCTGGCGTCGACGCACGACGCCGTGGTGGTCTCCGACGAGATCTGGGCGCCCCTGACCATGCCCGGGGTGGGGTTCCGGTCGTTCCTGGCCGCCTCCGACTCCGCTCGCGAGGTGGGGCTGGCCATCTCGTCGGCGTCCAAGGCCTTCAACCTCGCGGGCCTCAAGTGCGCGTTCGTCGTCAACGGCAACCCGGAGCGATTCCACGTCCGGCGCTCTGCCCTGTCCGGCGCGGTGGGGCACTTCGGGGCGCTGGCCGCCGAGGCCGCGCTGACGGAGTCGTTGGACTGGCTGGACGAGCTCCGGACCGCCCTGTCGGCCAACCTCGACCTCATGGACACGCTCCTGGCCGAGCACCTGCCTCGCGCGCGGTGGCGTCGTCCCGACGCCGGGTTCGTCGCGTGGATCGACCTGCGCGGCTACCCGGGCCTCGGTGACGACCCCGCGGCGTTCTTCCTCGACGAGGGCCGCGTGGCGCTGAGCAACGGCCCGGCGTTCGGGACGGAGGGCAGGGGCTTCGCCCGCGTGAACTTCGCATGCTCGGAGGAGCTTCTCACAGAGGCGATCGCGCGGATGGGCAGGGTCGCGTCCTCACGATCGTGACCCGCGAGGACCCGTCAATGTGTGGGATACATCACATCGGTGACTTAGGTTAGCCTTTCCTGAGTAGTTGTTACTAAGGTAAGCCTTGCCTCCCGCCCGAGGGGGGTCGACTCCGCCGGGCGCAACGGGCGCCCGGGATGATTCCTCGAAGGAATTCACCACATGTCTCTCACTGCTTCCCGGTCGGCCGCCGTCGCGCTGACCTCCGCCGCCCTCATCTGCCTGCCCGCTCTCGCCATCCCGGCCGCCGCCGGCGCCGACGCGCCCGCCTGCAACCCCGCCGTCACCACGTACTCGGTCGCCGGCGGCTCCATCGAGTGGGGCTTCAAGCAGAGCTTCCGGAGCTACTTCCAGACGGGCGCGCAGGGGACCTGGACCCTCTCCGACGGCGTCACCTTCAAGGGTGCCGAGCGCGGGGCCGACGGCCGGTTCGCGTGGCCGATCTCCGAAGGCGCGGTGACCGGGAAGAACGCCGCCACCGCCTCCGGCGACGGCAGCGTCCACTTCGGCGGCCACGGGGGCGCCCTGGATACGACCCTGTCCAACCCGACGGTCGAGATCACCGGGACGACGGGCGTGCTCAAGCTCGACTACGAGGGCAACGAGCTCAACATGACCCCCGGTGCACCCTCCGTGCCCGTCAGCGGCACCCAGGTTGTCGCCGCCACCTTCACCCTGCCGAATGACTCGAACTTCCGGACCGGCGGCCGTGTGACCGTCACGTCCACTCCGTCGACCATCGGGAACGACTTCGTCCCCGCGTTCGGCAGTTACCCCGCCGGTTCGCAGCTCGATCCGGTCACCGTGGTGCTGGACATCACGCCGCCGTGCAACGGCGCGGACGAGAACGACGACGACAACGGCAGCATCTTCGGTTCGCTCGGCAACCTCTTCAACTTCGGCTCCTGAGCCTCTCCCCTACAGCAACCCCGGAGGAACAATGGTGACCACCCTTTCCGCCCCCCTGTCGAAAGCGCTTCACGATTCGACGATGGCGGCCCACGATCAGGCGGAGAACGCCTCGTTCATCACCCGCCTGATGTCGGGCGAGGGGACGGTGGACGGTCTGGTGGCCCTTCTGCGGCAGTCCCTCCCCGTCTACGAGGCGCTGGAGACGGCGTGCCGCGGCGCCGGCGACGATCCCCGACTGGCGGCGATCCTCGACCCGCGCCTCGACCGGACGAATGCGCTTCGCGCCGACCTGGAGACTCACGCCGCCCAGGGCCGCTCGTGCGACGTGGTCGTCCCGGCCGTCAACGTGTACGTCGACGAGCTCCGCGCGTGCACCTCGGACCCCGCAGCCCTCATCGGACACCACTACGTCCGCTACCTCGGCGACCTCTCGGGTGGCCAGATCATCAAGACCATGGTCCGCCGCCACTACGGGGTCGAGGACGGGCTGAGCTTCTACGAGTTCGAGATCGACAAGCCCAAGGTCTACAAGGACGAGTACCGGGCCGCCCTCGACGCCCTTCCCCTGAGCGAGTCGGACCGGGAGGCGGCGCTGGCCGCGGCCACCCGCGCCTTCGAGCTCAACCACCAGATCTTCCTCGATCTGGAGGCTGCGGGCGTCCGCTGAGGCACCGCCGCTGCCGTGAGGGCCCGGATCCGCACCGCGGATCCGGGGCCTCACTCGTTGAAGTCGAGCATGCGTGTGGAGTTGCCGGCCCCGGCCGATGACGGCGACCCCGACACGAGGGTGTCGGAGTCAGCTGGGCAGCAGCCCGGCGAGGCTGCCGAGCGGCACCGAGCCCATGGGGGACGACTCACCGAAGGTGATCGGCTGGTAGGTCTCCCACGCGGCGTGCGTCGCCCCGCCCCCGGCGTAGGTGTAGATGCCCAGGTTGCCGTCCACGCCGCCGGCCACCTCGTCCACCAGCGCCTTGGACACGGTGAACGTCGTGCTGAAGCTGCCGTCCGCGCCGAGCTCGATCGCCCCCCTCGCGGCCCCTCCGATGGTCGTCATGTCCTCGGCGTCGACCGCCCAGTACTGCGTGATCACCTTCCGCGCCGAGGACACCGCGCCGGCAGAGGGCTGCCACTCGTCCGCGAACTTTCCGAGGATCACGTAGATCCCCGGGTTCTTCCCTGCCAGCGGGGGCCGGCTGGCGACCACGGAAGCATCCTTGAAGCCGGTCCCGGAGACGGTGATATCGTGCTCGCCGTCCGCACTGAGGGTTGTCTCCGAGACCGTCACCCGGGGACCATCGACCTGCTGGGCCGAGGCCGAGGTGAGTGACTGGAGCGCGGCGCTGACCAGTGCGCCGAGGCCTGCCTCGTCGGCATTGGCCACCGGGACGATCGCGGCGCCGGAGAGCAGCGCGACCGCCGCCCCCAGCACCGTGACACGGCGGCCGGCGAGCGCGAGCCTGGATCGAGAAGTCTTCACATCAGTCCTTTCGGCGAACTGTCTGGTAGAAAAGCCCTGCCGCGAGCGCGAGCAGAGCACCCCCCACCCACCACTGCCACTGGGCGGCGGGGTTCCCCGTCTCCGAAGAGCCGGAAGTCTGTGCGTAGGCCACCTCGGTGAGGGGCAGGTTCGACGCGACCGGGGCCGCGGCCTGCGGAGCAGCGGGGCTCGACGCGGGCGTCGCGGGCGCTGCGGGCGCTGCGGGCGCGCTCCCGGATGCGGGGATCGTGATGGTCGCGAGGGTGGCGCCCACCGTACCGGCGGTCATCGGGACCCCGGCGTCGTAGTACTCCTCGTACTGCGCCGCGAACTCCTCCTCCACGAGGACCCCCGAGTCGCCGGAATCGCCTGCGGCGGCCGGGATACCAGCCTGCGCGGCCTTGACCGCGTCCGGCTGCAGCGGCTTCCACGCCTCGTCCATCCACGCCTCGGCAGTCCCTGCGACATCCGTTCCCGCCGCGCGGATGATGTCCTCGACGGTGTCCTGGAGAACCTCTCCGATGATCCCGTTCGAGCCCCCCGGATCACCGGACCCACCTGATCCCCCACTGCCCGGGCCGGACGCACTGTGCGGGTTATCGGAATCCCAACTCACGACAATCGGAGATGGCACCTTGGTGGCGTCGGAAGAACCGCCGGTGGAATACCAGAATCCACCACTTCCGGATTCTTTGGCGAAGTCAAGGAACGACTCCGGGAATGCGCCCCAATCCGACCCGGTCTTGACCTGGGGCGTACTGCTGTCCGCCCGCGGATAGGACACGCCGCGGTACTCCGGCTGCGAAGAGAACCCGGTCTCATCAGACAGTCCGACCTCGTCACGGTCCAGGGTTGCCAGGGTGACCTTCTTGGGCGTCATCCTGGTCCATTCCGACGCGTCGGCCCGGTCACTTCGATGCCCACCCAGCGTCGCCGTCACCACGGCGCGCGAAGGGGTGACGGTGAGAACGGGATCGCTGATGGTGAGGTAGACGAACCCGGAGTAGTACAGCACCGAGACGGTGCCGTCCCACTCGATCTCCGCCGTCTTGCCCGCCGGGTCCACCGTGCCCTCACCGCCGGTGAAGACCATCTCGAGGCTGCTGTATCTGCTCGACGAGGCGGACAGCGCGGCACCCGACTGGTCGGTCAGTACGCCGTCCCAGGTGGCCGGAGCCGACGATCCGTTGGCCGCCCGCTTCTCGATGGTGACGTCGCCGGCGGTGGCCTTCCAGTCGGACGGCGCGATCACCGTGTTGGGCCCGGTGATGGCGCCCGAGATGTCACCCGCCGACAAGAAGTTCAGTCCGGGGCCGTGACTCGGTCCGGAGCTCTGCTTGTTCAGCGCCCACCGGAACTCCGCGTCGGCGATCTCCACCGCGGCGGCGCGTGCCGGGGGTGCCCACAGCGCCGCCGCCAGGGCGAGCACAACGGCCAGCGCCAGCGCGAGCGGGCCTCGGAGCGTCGAGGAGATCTGCCTGGTCATCGCTGAACCTCTTCCTGCGTGACGGTGGTGGGGTGTGTGGTCTGCGCGTCGGCGTCATCGGCGGCATCCTGACGGCGCTTGACCACGAACGCGCCCACGGCGAGCAGCGCCAGCGCGGCGAGCGCCAGGAACAGCCATTTCATCGAGTCGCGCAGCGTGCTGGACGACGCGGCCGGGGTGATGTCCACCCGCAACGGGAAGCGCTCGGTGGCCTCGAGGCCCGAGCCGGCGCCGGCCGCGCGGATCTCGTGTGTCCCCGGCTCGATCCCCTCGGGCAGGACGATCACGCCGGCGACCTCGCCGTCGACCCCCGCCACCACCGGACCCACCGCGGCGAGCCCGTCGCCCAACACCACGTACACCTGCTCGCCGGGCCAGAAGCCGGCGGCGGCGAAGCCCATCGCTCCCCCGGCACGTGCCGACTTGCGGTCGACCTCGATCACCGCGGCGCCACTGAGAGTGGTCCCGCCGGTCGCGTCCACAGGTCCCTCCGCCGGCATGGAGGCCTCGCCGTCCGCACCGGCGCCACCCGTCGAGGCCGCCGGAGCCCCCGTCTCCGCGCCGCCCGCCACGACGGCGGGGGCGCCCTGTGCCTCGATCGAGGTCTGGGCCCGACCCGCGCGCCCGGCGGTGTCCGCCGTGCGGCCCGACCCGGCGCGGCCCGCGGCGGCCGGTGCCTCTGCGGACGGTTGCGCCGGCGCGGCCCCGGATTCCGCGGGCGCGGCCGGAGCCGCCCCGCCCTGGAACGTCACCGGGGTGAACGACTCGTTCGCGCCGTTGCGAACGCCATGCGCCCCCCAGGTGAGGAACCCACAGGTGACCTGTCGGCAGTCGATCCGCTTGCCGCCGGCACCGGTGAACGTGGGACCGGGAACCGTGAGCGAGATGCGGAACGATCCGTCCGCGCCCATCGTCCCCTGGGCCTCCCCGGAGGTCTCCGACCCCGGGAACGCGACGAACGCCTGGTAGCCCTTGTTGCTTCTGGACTGCTCGTCGGGCACGTAGTCGTAGGAGGTGCCGGTGGCGCCGCCCTTTGACGGGCCCCAGTTGGATCCGTTGACCCAACCGAAGCCCACGTAGACGCCACCGAAACCGCCCTGGACGGCCTGGAAGCCCGACCCGCTCACCGTGAACGTGGTGGGCCCCGAGGTCGAGGCCACCGCGCCGCTCAGCGAACTCGTCGCCGTCAGTCGCGCGACCGCCTGCGCGGTGCCGGCCGACACGGCGACCATGCCCAGCGCGGCGACCACAGCGGCGACCGTCATGGCGACCATGCGCCGACTCGCGCCGTGGGGCGTTCGGACCGTGGAGTGGGTCATGAGAACTCCTTGAGAACGGGGTCGCAGGCGCCCGGGTGGGTGCTCTGCGAACAGACGGCGGGACGCCGAAGCCCCCGACGGTCCGGGGTGACCAGCAGGTCCCCCGTCACCGGGTGACGGTGGATGAGGACCCGCTGCTGGTAGACCTCTTCCACCAGCTCCGCCGTGAGGACCTCGGCCGGGGCGCCCTCGGCGCGTACCCGGCCGCCCGCGATCATCACCATGCGGTCGGACCACGCCGCGGCCAGCGCGAGGTCGTGGAGCACCACCACCACCGCTCCCCCGGCGTCGGCGACAGATCTCGCCAGCCCCAGCACGATCTCCTGGTGCCGCAGGTCCACGGCGGCGGTGGGCTCGTCCAGCAGCAGGATCCCGGTGCGCTGCGCGAGGGCCCGCGAGAGCGACACCCGGGCCTTCTCCCCGCCGGACAGTGTCGGGAACGTCCGGAGGTGCAGGTGTGTGGTGTCGGTGGCGGCCAGGGACTCGTCGATGATCAGCTCGTCGTCGTCCCCCTCGGGCAGTCCGGTCCACGGCGCGCGTCCCATGACCACCACTTCCCGCACGCTGAACGGGAAGGCCACGGAGTTGGCCTGCGTCAGCAGGGCCCGGCGCCGCGCGAGGTCTCCCAGGCGCCACCTGCGCAGGTCCGTGCCGTCCAGGAGGGTCCGGCCGGAGTCGGGCGCCGTGTCCCCCGCCACCACGCCGAGCAGGGTGGACTTGCCCGCCCCGTTGGGGCCGACCAGCGCCAGCACCTCGCCAGCATGGACATCCAGGTCCACCGCGTCGAGAAGCACGCGGCCACCGATCCGGACGGTCACTCCCTCGGCACGCAACACGGGCGTGCGGGTCGCGTGCGCGGTCATCCCCAGCCTCCTGCGGTGCGACGGGTGAGGTGGAGCAGCCAGAAGAAGAACGGGCCGCCCACGGCCGCGGTCACCATCCCCAGCGGCAGCTCGGCATAGTTGACAGCCGTGCGGGCCAGCAGGTCGGCGGCGAGCAGACACACCGCGCCGCCCAGCGCCGAGGCGGGCAGCAGCAGCCGGTGCCCGGGGCCGGCGATCATGCGGACCAGGTGCGGCACCACCAGGCCGACAAAGGCGACGATCCCGCAGAACGCCACGGCCGCGGCAGTGAGAAGGCCCACCAGCAGGATCGAGTAGATCCGCAGCCGCTCCACGTCGACTCCCAGGTGCCGGGCCGGGCGCTCCCCCAGGGCTAGCAGGTCCAGTGAGCGGGCCAGGCGCGACGCCAGGATCAGCCCGAGCAGGGCCAGCGGGGCCACCACGAGCACGTACTCCCAGCGGCTGCCGTTCAGGCTGCCCAGCTGCCAGAACACGATCTCCTCGCGGGCCTGGGTGTCGCCGAGGAACATGAGGAACGCCAGCGCCGCGCCGGCCACCGCGTTGACCGCGATGCCGGTGAGGACCAGCGTCACCACCTCGGTCCGGCCGTTGCTACGGCTGAAGAGGTAGACGGCGGCGGTGGTGACGATTCCGGCGATGAAGGCGCAGGCCACGCTCGTCCAGGGGCCGAAGGCGGTGAGGCCGAAGACGATCGCGGACGCCGCGCCCACCGCCGCGCCGGCGGACACGCCCACCACGCTGGGTTCGGCGAGCGGGTTGCCAAAGGCGCCCTGCATGAGGGCGCCCGCGACGGCCAGCGCCGCGCCCACCACGATCGCCATGGCCACCCGCGGGAACCGGACGCTCCACAGGGTGGCGTCGGCGCGGGGATGGCTCTCGGCGGGGCCGAGGCCGATTCCGACGCCGCGCAGGAAGCCCGAGGCGACCTCGCTCGGCGGGATGGACAACTGGCCGGACGCGGCGGCGATCACCGCCAACACGACCAGCGCGACCGCCAACCCTGCGACCAACAGACCGCCGGTGAGCAGGCGGTTCGTTCCGCCGGTCTCGGGCGCGCGGTCGTGCGCGGCGGCGGGACGCGCGTCAGTGAGGGTCACAGCGCGTCGGGGGCGTAGAGCGCCACGGCGAGCGCGTTGAGGACCGCCGGCGTGCGGGTGCCGAAGGACAGCACCAGGTCGTCGTTCATCGCGATGACGCGCTCGTTGGCCCCGGCGGGCGTCTGGGCCATGGCCGGGAACTTTTCCAGCAGCCCGTCCACTCCGCCCACGGAGTCGAGGCCCTTGTTCATCATGATGATCACGTCCGGCTGCGCGGCGATCAGCCCCTCGTCGTTGGCGGGCTTGGCGCCCTTCCACCCGACCTCTGAGGACACGTCGTACCCGCCGGCGGCGGAGATGAGCTCGTCCGCGCCGCTGTCCTGGCCGAACATGTAGTACACCCCGGCCGCCCCACGGGCGTAGAGGAACACCGTGCGCAGCTGCTGCGTCTGGGACTCCGGGGTGATCGTGGCGATCGACTCCTGCGTCGCGGTGATCTGCGCGCGCGTCCGCTCGCCCAGCGCGCGCCCCTCCTCCGGCAGGCCGAGGGCGTCGCCCACGGCCTCGGTGAGTGCCTCGACGTTCTCCGGGGAGCGGTGGGAGTCGACGACGACGACGGGGACACCGGCGTCGCGCAGCTGCAGCACCACGTCCCACGGACCGAGCGAGGTGTCGGTGATGATCACGGACGGGTTGAGCGCGAGGATCGCCTCGGCGTTGAGCTGGTGCCCGTCGGTGGTCACCAGCGGGACGTCGGCGATTTCCGGGAAGGAGGACGAGATGTCGCGGCCGATCACGTTGTCGCCCAGGCCGAGCTCGAACACGATCCTCGACAGGGTCCCGTAGATGTCCAGCGGCAGGACGCGGGAGACGTCCGCCACCTCGACGACCGTGCCCTGGTTGTCGGTGACCACTGCGGGCAGCTGCGGCACCGGGTCGCCGGCGATGGGTTCCACCGGGTCGTCCGTGAGCTGCAGCGCGAGCTGCCCCTGGTACGAGCGCGGGTCCTCGAGCGCCGTGACCTGGGAGGCCGACGGGATCCCGGAGATCTTCTCGGGGCCGCCCCCCAGGCCGGACGCGGCCCCACAGGAGGCAAGCGTGAATGCCAGGGCGGAGACGATCGCCACCCGCAGGGAGCCTGAGCACTGTCTGAGCATGCGGGAACACTAACACGATTACTGAGGCAAGCCTAACCTAGTTTTGGATAGCCTTGCCTAAACCTTGCGGTCGCGGCCGGGTACGCGCCGACTGATGCGGTCGGGGACGACGACGGCGGCCGCCACCGGAACACCGGGGGCGGCCGCCTCGCGCGCGTCTGCGCGGTTCAGTGGGGCTGGAACAGGATCAGCCCTGCTCTGCGGCCAGCTTCTTCAGCGACTCGGTGGGCAGGAAGTGGTCGCCGTACTTGGCGGCCAGCTCCTCGGCTCGGGCGACGAAGCCCTTGTAGCCCGAGGCGACCTTGGCGCCCGGCTCCGAGTAGTTCTTCGCGTACTGGCGGGTGCCACCGGTCCACGCGGGGAAGCCGATGCCGATGATCGAGCCGATATTGGCGTCGGCGTCATCCTCGATCACACCCTCATCGACGCACTTCTGCGTCTCGAGCACCTCGGCGAAGATCATGCGGTCGATCAGATCCTGCAGCGGCGGGGCGTTGTCCGGCGAGGTGTTGAACGCCTCGCGCAGGCCGGGCCAGAGGCCCGTGCGCTTGCCGTCGGAGTACTCGTAGAAGCCGGCACCGGCGAGGCGGCCGGACCGCTCGAGCTCGTTGACCATCTTGGCGGTGACGCGGTCGGAGGCGACCTCGACGAACTCCTCGCCGGCCTCGGCGGCGGCGTCGCGCGCGGTCTGACGGATCTTGAGCATGAGGTTGAGGTTCAGCTCGTCCGACAGCTGCAGCGGCGCGGCCGGGTAACCGGCGATGCGGCCGGCCTGCTCGATGGTGGCGGGCTCGATGCCCTCATCCAGCATGCCGATGGCCTCGTTGACGAACGTGCCGATGACGCGCGAGGTGTAGAAGCCACGCGAGTCGTTGACGACGATCGGCACCTTGCGGATGGCGAGGGTCAGGTCGATGGCCTTGGCGAGCGTCTCCGGGGTGGTCTTGTCACCCTTGATGATCTCGACGAGCTGCATCTTGTCGACGGGCGAGAAGAAGTGGATCCCGATGAAGTCCTCGGGACGCTGGACGCCCGTGGCCAGGTCGGTGATCGGCAGGGTCGACGTGTTGGAGCCGAGGAGCGCGTCGGGATTGACGATGCCCTCGATCTCCTGGAAGACCTTCTTCTTCAGCTCGGGCGACTCGAAGACCGCCTCGATGACCGTGTCGCAGCCGGCCAGATCCTGCGGATCGATGGTCGGGGTGATGCGGGCCAGGAGGGCGTCGGACTTCTCCTTGGTGGTGCGACCACGCTCGAGCGCCTTGGCCTCGATCTTCTCGGAGTAGGCCTTGCCCTTCTCGGCGCCGGCCATCTCGACGTCCTTGAGCACGACCTCCATGCCCGCCTTCGCGCACACGTAGGCGATGCCCGCGCCCATCATGCCGGCGCCGATGACGCCGACCTTCGTGAACTCGGTCTTGGGGATCTCGGAGCCGTCGGCGGCCGTGGGCCGCGCGCCACCCGACGAGCAGTGCTGCAGGTCGAAGAAGAACGCCTGGATCATGTTCTTGGCGATGGGGCCCGTGACGAGCGAGACGAAGTAGCGCGCCTCGATCTTCTCGGCGGTCGCGAAGTCGACCTGCGACCCCTCGACGGCCGCGGCCATGATGGCTCGCGGCGCCGGGGAGGGCGCACCCTTGGTCTGCTTGCGCATGTTGGCCGGGAAGGACGGCAGGACGCCGGCCAGGGCCGGGTGGGTGATGGTGCCGCCGGGCAGCTTCCAGCCCTTGCGGTCCCACGGCTGGGTGGCCTCGGGCTCGGACTTCAGCCACGCCTTGGCGGCGTCGATGAGCGTGTCGGCGTCGACGACCTGGTCGACGAGGCCCATCTCGAGTGCCTTGGCGGGCGCGAAGGACCTGCCGGACATGAGGATGTTCGGCACGGCCTGGGCCAGGCCGAACATGCGCACGGTACGGACGATGCCACCGCCGCCGGGCAGCAGGCCGAGGGTGACCTCGGGCAGACCCACCTTGGCGCCACGGGCGTCGGCCATCACGCGGTGGTGGGTGGCCAGGGCCAGCTCGAGGCCGCCGCCGAGGGCCGCGCCGTTGATGGCGGCCACGACCGGCACGCCGCAGGTCTCGAGGGCGCGCATGCGGCCCTTGATCTCCATCGACCGGGCGTACAGGTCCTCGGCGTCGGCCGGGCCCGCCTGGATCATGGACTTGAGGTCGCCGCCGCCGAAGAAGCTCTTCTTGGCCGAGGTCAGCACGACGCCCTTGATCGAGTCCTTCTCGGCCTCGATGCGGTTGACGGTGGTGGTGAAGTCGTCGATGAACCGGGCGTTCATCGTGTTGGCGCCGTGGTCGGGGTCATCCATGGTGAGGGTGACGAAGCCGTCGCCGTCCTGCTCCCACCGGAACATGTTGTCGCTCACTGGTTTTCTACTCCTGTATGGCTGTGGTGTCGGTGGGCAGGATCAGACGCGCTCGATGATGGTGGCGACACCCATGCCGCCGCCCACGCAGAGCGTGATGAGGGCGCGCTTGCCGCCGGTCCGCTCGAGCTCGTCGATCATCGTGCCGGTGATCATGGCGCCGGTCGCGCCGAGGGGGTGACCCATCGCGATCGCGCCACCGTTGACGTTGAGCTTCTCGTCGGGGATGTTCATGTCCTTCTGGAAGCGCAGGACGACGGACGCGAACGCCTCGTTGATCTCCCAGAGGTCGATGTCATCCGCGGTCAGGCCGGCGATCGCCAGGGCCTTCTCCGCGGCCGGCGTCGGGCCGGTCAACATGATGGTGGTGTCGGCACCGGAGGTGGCCGAAGCCACGACGCGGGCGCGCGGCTCCATGTTCATCTCCGTGCCGGCCTTCTCGGAGGCGACCAGCACGAGCGCGGCGCCGTCAACGATGCCGGACGAGTTGCCGCCGTGGTGGACGTGGTTGATCTCCTCGATCCAGTGGTACTTCTGCAGCGCCACGGCGTCGAAGCCACCCATGTCGCCGACCATGGCGAACGACGGCTTGAGGCCGGCGAGCGACTCGACGGTGGTGCCCGGGCGCATGTGCTCGTCCCGGTCGAGGATGGTGATGCCGTTGATGTCCTTGACGGGCACGACGGACCGGTCGAACCGCCCCTCGTCCCAGGCCTGGGCGGCGAGTCGCTGCGAGCGCTCCGCGTAGCGGTCCACGTCCTCGCGGCTGAAGCCCTCGATGGTGGCGATGAGGTCCGCACCGATGCCCTGGGGCGAGAAGTAGGTGTCGTAGTTGGTTGCCGGGTCCATGGCCCAGGCGCCGCCGTCCGAGCCCATCGCGACGCGCGACATCGACTCGACGCCGCCGGCGAGGACGACCTCGTCCCAGCCGGAGCGGATCTTCTGCGCGGCGATGTTGATCGAGCTCAGGCCGGACGCGCAGAACCGGTTGATCTGGACACCGGCGACGGTGTCGGGCATCTTGGCGGCCAGCGCGGCGATGCGGGGCAGGTCCATGCCCTGGTCCCCGAGCGGGCTGACAATGCCCAGGATCACGTCTGAGATCCGGTTCTCGTCGAGGTCGGGGAAGCGGTGACGCATCTCCTCGATCAGCCCGACGGCCAGATCGATGGGCTTGACTCCGTGGAGGGCGCCGCCGGGCTTACCCTTGCCCCGCGGTGTGCGGATGGCGTCGTAGATGAATGCCTCGGTCATGGGTGGTCCACGGCCTTTCTCTGGGCGGAACTGGTACGTGTTCCGCTTCACACTACGTGGTGCTCCCGGGCGGTTCGGAGTGCGGTCCGTTTCGGCTCACCGCACCCGGTACGCACCGGTGGCACAGTGGAGCCTGCGCGTCCGTGACGCCGTGAGACCAGCCGCCGCCCCACCACTGAGGACACACGTGAGCCCGATCGACGCCGTACCCCCCGCCCTGGCCGAGCTCGCCGCGGAGTGCGGGGTCGCCACCAGCTACGAGGACGCGCACGGTGTCCACCGGGACATCTCCTCCCGGACGCTCCGAGCGGTCCTCGCCGCCATGGGGGTGGAGACCGGACGCGACGACGACGAGGGCGACACCGCCGTCCGTGAAGCCCTGACGGAGGTGCGGCTGCGCCCCTGGCGGCGTGTGCTGCCCCCGACCGTCGTGGCCAGGCAGGGCACCGCCCTCACGAGCCCGGTCCACGTCCCGCGCGGCGCGAGGGTGCGCCTGTCGATCGCCCTCGAGGACGGATCCGCCCCCCTCGAGCTACGCCCGTCCCCCACCCCCGAGCAGTCGCGGGAGGTCGACGGCGTGCTCACCGACCGCCTCGCCGTCCGGCTCCCGGGGTCGCTGCCGACCGGGTGGCATCGCCTCCTCGCCGTCGTCGAGGGTGAAGAGGCCGCCTCGCACCGCGCCGAGTCCACCCTCCTGGTCTCACCACCCACGATCCCCATCCCCGCCGGACTCGACGAGCGACGCGCGGTGGGACTGGCCGCCCAGCTCTACCAAGTGCGATCGGCGCGGTCCTGGGGCGTCGGCGACCTGTCGGATCTGGTCGCCCTGGCCGAGTGGGCGGGCCGGGACCTGGGCGCCGACTTCGTGCTGGTCAACCCCATGCACGCCGGGGAGCCGTTCCCTCCGCTGGGGCCGTCCCCGTACCTGCCGACCACCCGCAGGTTCGCCTCGCCTGTCTACCTGCGGCCGGAGGAGATCCCGGAATACGCGGGGCTGCCGCCGGCCGACAGGGCGAGGGTGGACGCGCTCGCGGAGTCGCAGCACCCCGCCAACCTCGCGGACACCATCGACCGCGATTCCTCGTGGACGGCCAAACTCGAGGCGCTGCGGATCCTGTTCGCCGCCCCGCGGCGGGCCGAGCGAGAGTCCGGTCTCGCGGACTTCGTCTCCGCCGAGGGACCGGGACTGGGCCGCTATGCCGTCTGGTGCGCGCTCGCGGCGGAACACGGCGCCGACTGGTCGAGGTGGCCCGCGGCCCTGCGGGATCCCGAGTCCCCCGAGGTGGCGCGCTTCGCCCGGGATCACGCCGGGGAGGTCCGCTTCCACCAGTGGGTGCAGTGGCTGGTCGCCGAGCAACGCGCGGCGGCCCAGCGGAAGGCCCTCGAGGCGGGCATGCGGTTGGGGATCCTCCACGATCTGGCGGTCGGTGTGCACCCGACCGGCGCCGACGCCTGGGCACTTCACCGCTCGCTCGCCCGCGGTGTCACCGTGGGAGCGCCGCCGGACGTCTACAACCAGCGCGGACAGGACTGGTCGCAGCCGCCGTTGCGCCCGGACTCCCTGGCCGAGCAGGGCTACGGCCCGTTCCGCGACATCGTCCGGGCCGCGCTGCGTGACGCAGGCGGGGTGCGGATCGATCACATCCTCGGGCTCTTCCGACTGTGGTGGATCCCCGCCGGCCTCCCGCCCACCGAGGGCACCTACGTCCGGTACGACTCCGAGGCGATGCTCGGCGTCCTCGCGCTCGAGGCCGCGCGCGCCGGCGCCGTGGTGGTCGGCGAGGACCTGGGAACCGTCGCTCCCGGGGTCCGAGAGGTGCTGGCCGAGCGCGGGGTCCTGGGGACGTCGGTGATGTGGTTCGAGCAGCGGGACAGCAGCCCGCTACCCCCCGAGAGCTACCGCCGGCTGTGCATGGCCTCGGTCACGACGCACGATCTCCCCCCGTCCGCCGGGTACGCGGATCTCGTCCACGTGGACATCCGTCGCGAGCTGGGGCAGTTGACCGGCGATCCCGACGAGGAGCGCCGCAGCGCCGGGGAGGAGATCCGCTCGTACGCGGACGCCGCCCGCCGGCGCGGACTCCTGCGCGGCGACAGCCCCGAGGATCTGGTGGTGGCGTTGCACGCGATGCTGTCCGCGACCCCCTCGCTGCTCTGCGCGGTCTCGGTGGCGGACCTGGTGGGCGACCGCCGGCCGGTCAACATGCCCGGGACGTCCGACGAGTACCCCAACTGGGGGGTTCCCCTGTCCGACGGCCGGGGAGCGCTCGTCGGCCTCGAGGATCTCCGCACGTCGCCACTGGCCCGTCGTGTCGTGGACGCCGCGCTCGGCCGCACCCCGGGAACCCCACAGCACGGGTGAAATGACGAGAGCCCCGGTCGCGGAAGGCGATCGGGGCTCTCGTGTGAAATTGTGTTCGGCGGTGACCTACTCTCCCACACCCTCGCGAGTGCAGTACCA